>JAZNDD010000062.1:0-10718 GCA_045587865.1 Faecousia sp. | reverse complement strand
AGGGGGCTGTCACCGCAGGTGACTGGGGGAGTGTACTTCTTAAGATAGGACAACCCCTCCGCCCAGTGTGCGCACTGGGCACCTCCCCTATGAGGGGAGGCAAGTGGCGAGGCGGTACAACAGACCGATAAACAGGAATTTATTGTTATAACAGAAAAATGGCGCGTTATGCAACGCACCATTTTCTTATTAAAGTTCTTCTGCGAAGATAACACCCGGAATTTGAACAAGTTGCTCCAAAAGATCTGCGTGCTTGGAGCGCTGCTGGGAGATCAGGGTGGCAGAATATGCCCGGACGACCTCTTCCTTTGCGGAACTGTTTTCCCGCTGCACATTGCTCACATTCAGACCTCTTTCCCGCACCAGACGGAGAAAATCGCCCAAAAGCACATTTTTATCCAGTTCCACATACACATCAATGCGCTTTGCCATACTGTGCATTCTGTTGTCCATTTTCTGCAGGAGGGTCATAATCGTAAAGATCGCAATGCCACCGACAATGGCTGCTTCATAAAAACCAATGCCCAGTGCAAGGCCCACTGCTGCCGCAGACCAAAGACCTGCCGCAGTGGTCAGACCTTTAATGCGGCTGTGACGGGTAATGATGATCGTGCCGCCGCCTAAGAAACCGATACCGCTAACCACCTGCGCGCCCATACGCACCGGATCACCGGTGCCAAACGCCTGGTATATGTATTGGTTTGTCAGCATAATCAGGCACGCGCCGGTGCACACCAGCATATAAGTACGCAAGCCTGCCGGCCGGTTTTTCAGGCCTCTTTCCAATCCGATCATACCGCCCAGAATGATCGCACAAAGAATACGGATAACTACCGCCCAATAAGTAACTTCTCTGATATCCATACCATTACCTCCCAGATTAAAATGAGATTTTAACTTATTTCTCTCCGGTTGTCAAGTCTTTTTAACAAAATATAGTATAGAATATGAAACTTTTTTGTTAATTATTCCAAATATTGGAACTTCATTGAGAAGAATGCTTTTCCCTGTCTGCTTCTCTGCCCTGGCAGGTAAACAGAATCACCTGTTTTTCCTTTGCTTCCTCTTTGAGAATATTCATCGCGGAAGATAACCGGGCATCGTCAAAGCGAACAAGGGCATCGTCCAGAACCAAAGGCGCATCCGGTGTCAGTTCCTCAGAAACTGCCAGGCGCAGTGCCAGATAAAGTTGGTCGATGGTACCGTCGCTCCGCCGCTGGGCAGAGCGCAGGGTGTCCTCGTCTTCTGCCGCAATGCGCAATTGCATATCTTCCGCCATCACCACTCGTTTATACCGGTCCTGGGTCATTGCGGCAAACAGTTCCTGTGTGCGCCTGGATATTTTCGGTGCAAACCGGCGCTGCAATGCGGCACCTGCTTTGGAAAGGGCCGCCTGCGCCATTTCAATGGCATCATAATAGGCTTCCAGGCGGGAAATGCGCTGTTTTTCCTGCTCCAGAGAACTGCGCAGTTGTGTTTCGTGTCCCTGAAGTTGCCGCTGACCGTCACATTCTGCCAGTTTCAGTTGCACCTGCCGCTGCTCAAATCTGGCACTGTTTAAGATGTCCACTGTCTGGCGTTCGGAATAAAGCAATCCATCCGGTTCGGCGGGTGGCTGCACCTGTTGGGTCATTTCCTCCAGTGTTTTCACAAAGGCTTCTGCCCGCTGGACTTCTTTTCTCACCTTTTCCAGATCTTCTCTCAGGCGCTGTGCCTGCTGCAGTTGCGCCTGTTTCTGGCGAATGGTCTTATCTCCGGCAAATTCCTGGATTTGCTGCTGCAGTTCGTTTTCCTTTTGGGTAAGTGTTTGCAGCCGGTGTT
The DNA here is from genome assembly GCA_045587865.1 of Faecousia sp. Taxonomy (GTDB): domain Bacteria; phylum Bacillota; class Clostridia; order Oscillospirales; family Oscillospiraceae; genus Faecousia. The sequence continues at coordinate 8,897 of JAZNDD010000062.1, read as the reverse complement.
CATACGCCTGCACATCTTGCCGGTATGCAGCATTTTCCCGGGCATAGATCTGCGCCTCTGTCAGCCAGTTTTCCGGTGCTTTGCCCGGATATTTGGCTTGCAACACTTCTGCATCCTTCCGGCATTTATTTTTCTGTGTAATACCAACAACTGCCGCAACCACGCCTAAAAGCACAGCGACGCCGGCAGCCCCATAGGAAAGGGGTGCAGCCGCTGATAATAGCAACACACCGGCGCCTACCAACACTGCCGCAACAGCCAGAAGCGGCATTATAATCCCATTGCGTTTTTTCTTTTTTTCCAGTGTCTGCCACTGTTCCAGATCCTTCTGCACCTGCTCTAAGGCTGCCTCAGGCGCAAGGTCTGCAAAGCAGAATGTACGGTCTGCCTTTTGAGGAGCTGGCGGCAGAGTGTCCCGCTGGGCCTGCAGCCGCAGTTGCTCCTGGAGTAACTGCTCTGCTTTTTGTAAAAGTTGGGTTTCCTCCCCCTCTGGAAGTTGGGATGCCTCCCCTTCCAGTGCCATCTGCCGGTCCTTTGCCTCGGTTACTGCCTGCTTTGCCCCTTGCAGTTTTTCGGTATCTTCCAAATACTTTTGATAATCAATTGCCTGTTTATGGTTTTCCAACCGGCGAATCTGCTCCTCCAGTTCCTGCTGGCGGGTCTGCAAAGTTTCCGTCCGCTGCTGCAGATCCTGCAAACTGTCCAGTTGCTGGCGGATCGTCTCCCGCCGGGCCTCTGCCTCCGGGATCAAACCGTTCGCCTTATTGGAACGGCATTTGTTTTTCAGTTCCCGTAATGTTCCGCTCAGTCGGTCCGCCGTTCCGCTTTCATCCCCTGTGGTCACCAGGTTATTGAGTCTGCGGCGCAGTGCCTCATCCTGAACCACCGGCAGATCGCTCAGGCGGATAAAGCCTGCCCGGGAGAACACACTGCGCTCCACACCCAAAAGCATCTGACCGCAATTACTGCCGTTTAGTTCCGGTACATCCAGACCGCTTTGGGTCTCATAGGCCCGGAATATGCCCATCGGGGTGCGGGCATTGGAAGTGCGTTCGATCGTAATATCCCGTCCGTTCCAGTTAAGTTCGATTCTGCCGGACATCGGTGCGCCGGACCAAGGCGCGTACCGCTCCTTATCCGGAATTGCCGTACCGCTGACCCGGGCGCGGGTATCGATACCATAGAGCATATTCACCAAAAATGCACACCAGGTGCTTTTTCCCCATTCATTGGGTGCGTGAATGATATTCAGACCCGGCTGCAAAGTGAGGGTTTCGTGATTGAATTTTCCGAAAGTGGCAGTCATAGAATAAATTCTCACGGCAGTTTCACCTCCTGACCGTCCAGGATCCTGCGGCAGATCCGGGCTGCCAGCAGCGCCCGGCTTGCAGCATCCGGACTGGGACCGTCCACCGTTTCCTTCAGTGCCGCAAACAAAAGTCCCTCCAGAGAATCCTGATCGGTATTGCTCCACAAATCCACTTCCGGCTGGGTCTCATCCCGCAGGTATAAATTGGGAATATGGGAAAACCGAGTCTGCAACGCCTGCAGATCCAGGCCGGAACTGTAACCGGAAAGGGTCATCCGGTAAAAATCCTGACTTTCCACTGCCGGCAGCATTCCTGCCAGTGCGGCAACCGGATCATCGCTTACATCCACATCCTCATCGTAAAACCTGGGGGTATCCAGCATCACAAACCGAACACTGACGCCCTCGTCCAAAGTGGCGATGATCACGCCCTTTTCTCCGGTCTCGTCAAAGCCGTGCCCCATCGGGCAACCGGGCCAGACGCAGACCGTCTCGCCCCCGGGCAGACTTCCCTGCTTATGGATGTGACCCAGCGCCAGATAGTCCAGCCCCGATTCCTGAATTTGATATTTTGTGATGGGGCAGTATGTGGAATTGACATTTCCTGCCTCCCCGTGAAGGGCGCCGATATGCCACTGTTCCTGTCCTTCTGCCCGGAAGCGCTTGAGTAGACCGGGGCAGTCCATTGCCTCATAGCCGCCGCCATAAACCCGGCAATTTAACTGGGGAAAGACAATGCTTTCGATTTGTGGTTTGGAAAAAATATGGACATTTTCCGGCCACTGCTCCTCATAATAGGGACTGCCGGGGGCACAATAATCGTGATTGCCGGGGGTAATGATCACCGGGATTTTAAGTTCTCCCAGAATTTTCTTCACATTATCTAACGTCTGTTTGCTCCAGGCGCCGTCAAACAAATCACCAGTCAGAAGCATCAGGTCGCACTGCTCCTGAATGCACAGTTCTGCAATCTTTTCCGGGATCTTATCCATTTGACTGCGCAGTTTCCGGGCCGCAGTTTCATCCAGGGAACGCAGTGGCGCGTCCAGATGCCAGTCGGCGCTATGGAGTATTTTCACTGTATATCCACCCTTTCTGCCTTTTGGCACAGTCCGGTGACTGTGTCAACTGTAAATAAAGCCGCTTCCATTTTTGTGGGGCCGTCTGCCCACTGATAACGGCTGGTCAGATCTCCCCGGAATTTGGCAATGGACAGTTCCGGGCGAATGCCCAGCACCGAATGTTTCGGTCCGGTCATACCCAGATCTGTTACATAGCCTGTACCTTTTGGCAGTACTTGGGCATCTGCCGTAGGCACGTGGGTATGGGTGCCCCACAGGGCGCTGATCCGTCCGTCCAGCATATACCCCATTGCCAGTTTTTCTGAAGTGGCTTCTGCGTGAAACTCCACAAATATCAACTTGGTATCTATGGTTTTTAGGATCTTTTCCACCTGTAAAAAGGGATTGTCCGGCGTATAATCCATATTGACACGGCCTTGCAGGTCAATCACTGCCACCGGACCGCAGGGGGAATCGAAAATTCCCCAACCTCTGCCCGGGGTCTGGGGTGCATAGTTTGCCGGACGCAAGATCCGGGAACTGTCTTCCATATAATTTACGATCTCCCGCTTGGAGAAGGTGTGATTGCCCATTGTGATCACATCCGCACCCGCATCCAGAATATCTTCTGCCTGCTGGGGAGTAATGCCCACCACACTGGCATTTTCTCCGTTGACGATCACAAAATCTGCCCCCGTTTTTTGTTTCAGATACCGAAGACTGCGGCTCACCCGGTCAAGCCCGGGATTGCCAACCACATCTCCCACTGCTAACACCTTAAATTCCATAAAGAATACTCCATTCTGATTCTTCCATTTTCTATTTATCGGCAGTTACCCAATTGACAATTGATAATTGACAATGGACAATTTTATATCGCGGGCAAATATCTAAAACACAAAAAGGGAATAACGCGTCATCTTGAGCGAAGTCGAAAGATCTTCGCAGCAATTTAACCTATACTGCCAAATAAGTGCGTAGATTCTTCGACTTCACTGCGTTTCGCTCAGAATGACGCGATGGATGTTTGTAGTTATTTAAGGTTACCGTCCGCGTAATGAATCTTTAATCATTTCCGAAGGAAATACCGGAATTGTCCATTATCCATTGTCCATTGTCAATTTGCACAGCCGTTCATCAAACAGAAATTTATTTCACTGACTTTGCGTATTCCGAGGGGGTAATGCCGAATTTCTCCTTAAACTGCCGGGAGAAATGGTGGATGGTGGAATACTGCAATGCTGCCGCAATTTCCGTAAAATTCCGGTTTCCTTCCCGGATCATCTGCTTGCTTTCCTGCAGTTTAATTCTGCGGATATACTCACCGGGAGCGATCTGCAAATGTTTATGAAACAGCGCTGTTAAGTAACTGGGGCTCACATCCGTCTTCCGGGCAACCAGTGTCACAGACAATTTTTCCCGCACGTGCTCGCTAATATACTGCTGTGCCCGGCGGATAATATCGTTTTCATTGTTAACACAGTGCAGCGGCTGAATCCGGTCGTTGGGTTGCTGGGCAGTCCGCAGAAGGGTGATCATCATCGTCGTCAGCAAACTGATGATCATATCATTTGCAGAATGGTCCATCCGTTCCTGTTCCTGAAGCATCTGCTGCAGCAAGACAATGGCTTTCTGGGGAGAACGGAATTTCCGGTTAACCAATTGGGGAATGTCACAGCCGGATACATCAAAGGATATGGTCACATAACGGGGGGCAACGCCAATATCCGAATACTGCATATGCCACTGACCCGGTCCGTACAAAACCATATCCCCCTGTTCCAGCAACAGATCCTGTCCCTCTGCCACAGAATGGATGCTGCCCTGATCCACATAGGTCAGTTCCATCATCGGGTGGGCTTCACCGGGGAAAATAAAGCCCTGCTCTTTTTCGTGATAGAAAAAGGTATAAATACAATCCACTCGCAATTTGGGACGAATTTCAAAATTGCCTGCTTCCCGGATCTGGAGTGGCTGGGGTATGGTGGTACCACCGATTTTTGCCGTAGAACTGCTGTTGAGCGCTGTCAGAGAAAACCATACCCCTTTTCGCACCCACACCTGCTTATCCAGGTAAAAATCCCGGTATTTTTCTCCGTCGGAGGAAACCGAAAGGATCGTCTGTCCGTATTCACTGCCCAGCCAGGTGTCCTCTGTGTTCAGATAAACACAGGCTTTCCCCGGTTCCAGGGTTACGCTGTTGTAGTTGATTTGTGCAAATTCCTGCTCTTTCTCCGGCAAAATCGTACCGTAAGATTTGAAGTTTATCTGGTTTAAGTTCCAAATCATCGAATTTCCTCCCTTTAAACGCACAATAGCGCCACCCTTGTGGTGACGCTATTATTATATCGCAAATAATTGAAAATGGCAAATATAAAATTTACGGTACCTCTGAAAACCACTTTTTGATAATTTGGACAGTAGATTTTTTCACAAATTAAGTTTTGGGAATGCCGGAATACTTTGTGTATTGCGGCATTCCCAAAATGAAAAGTTGGGGAAAAAGATGCGTCCAAATTACAAAGGGGCGGTTTTTAGCGGTGCCGTAAATTTTAACGTTGATATTCAAATTCCATATCGTAAATATCCACCACATCCCCGTCCTGGATACCCATTTCTTCCAGACGGGCAAACAGACCGGACTTGCGCAGTTGCTGGTCGAAGTAATTGCGGGATTCGTAATCGTCGAAATTGATGTTGATGATCAGCCGCTCCAGCCAGGTGCCGGTAACCACCCAGGTGTTGCCCAAATGCTCGATCTCCAGTTCCGAGGGATCTCCAACCGGTGCAATCACTTCCACATATTCCGGCTCGTAAATGGTTACCGGAGGCAGTGTGCGCAGCTTTTCTGCCACTACGCGCATCAGATTTCTTGTGCCCTGTGTGGTGCCTGCGGAAATCTCATAAAGCTCACAGCCAGCTGCTTCCACGTGCTTGCGAAGCCGTTCCAGATTGTCGCTTTCCGGCATTAAAAGGTCTGTCTTATTGGCTGCCACGATCATCGGGCGGTTGCTCAGGTCCACAGAATAGTTCTGAAGTTCTGCACAAATGGCATCAAAATCCTCCACCGGATCTCTGCCCTCGCTGCCGGACACATCGATCACGTGAACAAGCAACCGGCAACGGTCAATATGCCGCAAAAAATCGTGACCTAAGCCTGCGCCCTCTGCCGCACCCTCAATAATACCGGGAATATCTGCCATTACGAAGGACACGCCCTCGTCCACATAGATCACGCCCAGATTGGGAAACAGGGTAGTAAAATGGTAGTTGGCGATCTTGGGGCGGGCGTCGGAAGTGACGGACAGAAGGGTGGATTTTCCCACATTGGGGAAGCCTACCAGACCCACATCTGCCAAAAGTTTCAGCTCCAGCACCACATCCCGCTCCTGACCCTTCAGGCCTGCCTTTGCAAACCGGGGGACTTGCCGGGTGGGGGTGGCATAATGGGCATTGCCCCAGCCGCCGCGACCGCCTTTGGCAAGGATAAAATCTTCACCGGTGGACATATCCACAATGATTGCACCGGATTCTGCGTCCCGGACCACCGTTCCCCGGGGTACCTGAATGATCAGAGGTTCTCCCCGCTTGCCGCTCATTTTTCTGCCCTGACCGTTCTGACCTGCCTGGGCAGCATACTTGCGCTTATAGCGAAAATCCAGCAGGGTGGACAAATTATCGTTGACCCGCAGAATAACACTGCCGCCGTGACCGCCGTCACCGCCGTCCGGACCGCCGGCTGCCACATATTTTTCCCGGTGAAATGCCACCGCACCGTCTCCACCGCGACCGCCGATGACAGTAATTCGCACCTTATCTACAAACATTTCCATAGTATTTAAGTTCCTCCTTTTCGGGGGTTGTTATCAAATGGACAATTGACAATGGACAATTGACAATTATAGTATTCCCTTTATCAATTCTCAATTGTCAACCGGGAGTCGGAGAAAAATGATTTTTGATGACGACCTAAGTAAAAAGGCGTGTTGCACCGCAACACGCCCCATTTACGATCTTACTGCTCCACAGCGTACACGGAGCACTGACGGCGATCCTTGCCCTTGCGCTCAAACTTGACAGTACCGTCAACCAGAGCAAACAGAGTGTCATCACTGCCGATACCGACATTGACACCGGGATGGATGTGAGTGCCTCTCTGACGAACCAGAATGTTGCCAGCCAGAACGAACTGACCGTCAGCACGCTTTACGCCCAGGCGCTTTGCCTCAGAATCACGACCGTTCTTGGTAGAACCGCCGCCCTTATGGTGCGCGAAGAACTGAATACCAATTTTCAGCATAGTATTACACCTCCAAAACTTCGATATAATCCGGATAATCATCCCGCAGACTGCACAAAGTGAGCATCATTCCGGCAAGCACTGCCTGAACTGCCTCTTCTTCATCACAGGAAGCGGGGAGGGTCAAAGTAACACGAGCATCCTCGTCCTTGACCCGGACCTTGGCTTTTGCACCGCACACATCATTGATGGTGGTCTCAGCCATAGTCACAACAGCGGAGACAGCCGCACAGACGATATCCCTGCCAGCCTCAGCGTAACCGCTGTGACCGGACACGGAAAACCCTGTAATTCTGTCTTCCTCAGTAAAAAATTCGCATCTTGTCATAATTACAGAGCGATCTTGGTGATCTCCACCTTGGTATAGGGCTGACGATGACCGATCTTCTTCTTCTCGTTCTTCTTAGCCTTGTACCGCAGGACAGTGATCTTCTTGCCCTTGCCGTTCTTGACAACCTTAGCCTCCACGGAAGCACCCTCAACGGTGGGAGCGCCGATCTTGGAGTTCTCGCCGTCCAGCACTGCCAGGACCTGGTCGAACTTCACGGTAGCCTCAGCCTCAACCTCCAACTTCTCGATGTACAGGACATCACCCTCGGAGACAGTGTACTGCTTACCACCGGTCACGATAACTGCTTTCATTCTTTTCACCTACTTTATATTGTGTAGTCTCGCTTTTAAGGCGGGTGCATTTTGGGCGCACCACTTAAACCTCTTCAATGCGGCTGGTCCATTTTAGCAAAACATCCTGAAAAAGTCAAGTATTATTTTCACCTTTTTATTGCCTTTTCGCCGTTTTTTTGGTATACTTTCTAACAGAATACTGGAAGAAGGAACGTTTATGAAACGACTTTTATGCCTGCTGACAGTTTTTGTCTTATTGCTAAGTCTTGCAGGCTGTGAAAACACGAAACCGGTACAAAAAACGGTATTTGCAATGGATACGGTTATGGACCTGCAGATCTGGGGTGCAGATGCACAGGCCTGCGCCGAGAGCATCGCCTCCCTTTTAACAGAATTGGACAACACCTGGTCCGCTGCAAAGGAAGATTCTCTGATCGGACAGCTAAATGCAGGCAAAGAGGTTACCCTGACCGAAGAGCAGTCCCGGCTTCTTGAACGGGCAGAGCAACTGTCTGAAGACACAGGCGGTGCATTTGACCCCAAAATGCTTTCTGTGAGCCGGGCGTGGGGTTTTTATGAGAAAGAATACCGCATTCCTGCCCAAGCAGAGATCACTGCAGCATTATCTGACCCCAAATGGGATCTGGGTGCAGCCCTGAAGGGCTATGCCGGTGACCGGGCAGTTGCGCTGCTGGAAAATACAGATGCACAGTGCGCCATTTTGAATTTAGGCGGAAACATCCATACCTATGGACAAAAGGCAAACGGAACACCCTGGCAGATCGGTATCCAGAACCCCTGGGGGAATGATTCTGTGTGCACACTCTCTGTGGAGGGCACTTGCGCTGTAGTCACCTCCGGCGATTATCAGCGGTATTTTGAAAAAGATGGCATCCGTTATCATCACATTATGGACCCGGAAACAGGCGCACCTGCCACTTCCGGTCTGGCATCCGTTACGGTCATCTGCAAAAACGGTCTGACTGCCGATGCCCTGTCTACCGCCCTGTTCGTAATGGGACTGGAAGAAAGCATTGCTTTCTGGCAGGAAAGCCTCTACCCGTTCAACGCAGTATTTATTACCACTGACGGTGAGGTTTACGCCACAGCCGGAGCGAACCTGTCCGGCTGCGAATACAAGGAGATCGACTATGTATGAAAACTAAATTCTGGATCGCGCTCACTGCTTGTATTGCAGCTGTGTGTCTGGGACTTGCCTTGTGGCTCTATCCCTCCGGGGAAGCTGCAAGTACAGTAACGGTCATTTCTGAAGGAAAGGTTCTTTACACCCTTTCCCTGTCGGTAGATCAAACCATTGAAATAAAATCCCAGCGAGGCACAAACACTGTCACGATTAAAGACGGCAAGGTGGCAGTGACCCAGGCAGACTGTCCCGACGGACACTGTATGGCACGGGGCTTTTGTGACCGGGGGGCGCAGATCGTGTGCCTGCCCAACCGGCTGGTTTTGCAGTTTTCTTCCGACCCGGTAATCGACGGCATTGCCGGGTAATCACTGGCATTTTCAGTTTGACAAACAGTTATGCAAATTGACAATGGACAATGGATAATGGACAATTTCGGTATTTCCTTCGGAAATGATT
>JAZNDD010000061.1:0-8107 GCA_045587865.1 Faecousia sp. | reverse complement strand
ATACGATAACGAGGAATTTCAATTGGAATTCTATTGGTGGGAAGAACAAAACAAATGGACACTTTGGCTGGTCCATATCGAAACCGCAGACAGAATCGATCTGGAAACAGAAGATTCCACTGCATTCGTAACGGCTCACAGTCACTAAACCCCAAAAGACCTGCACCCCCAACGGGATGCAGGTCTTTTATCATCCAAGAATTGCCTTGTGGAATACTTTTTTGCCCTTGCGGAGTTTAACGCCTGCTTTCAGGTCGTCCTCGGTGACACTGAAAGTATGATCCGGCACTTTTTCGTCATTGATGAACACACCGCCCTGCTGGATCAGCCGTCTTGCTTCACCGTTTGAGCCGGCAAGTTTGCAGGCAACCATCAAATTCAGGATGCCGATCTTTCCGTCTGCTAATTGGTCGGCAGAAATCTCGGTAGTGGGCATATTGGTATCGTCACCGCGGCCCATAAACAAAGCCTTTGCGGCCGCCTGTGCCTTATTGGCTTCCTCTTCGCCGTGAACCAGTTTTGTCAACTCGTAGGCAAGGATCTCTTTTGCAGTATTGAGTTGTGCGTCCTTCCAGGAGTCCATTGCATCGATCTGCTCCAAAGGCAGGAATGTGAGCATACGAATACACTTGAGCACATCTGCATCTTCCACATTACGCCAGTACTGATAGAAGTCATAGGGCGCAGTCTTGTTGGGATCCAACCACACTGCGCCGGAGGCAGTCTTGCCCATTTTCTTGCCCTCGGAGTTTAAAAGCAAAGTGATCGTCATTGCGTGGGCATCTTTGCCCAGTTTTCTGCGGATCAGTTCCGTACCGCCCAGCATATTGCTCCACTGGTCGTTGCCGCCGAACTGCATATTACAGCCATAATGCTGGTACAGATGATAGAAGTCATAAGACTGCATAATCATATAGTTAAATTCCAGGAAACTAAGACCCTTTTCCATACGCTGCTTATAGCACTCTGCACGGAGCATATTATTTACAGAGAAGCAAGCACCCACTTCCCGGAGTACATCCACATAGTTCAGATCCAGCAGCCAGTCAGCATTATTGACCATCTGTGCCTTGCCTTCACCGAACTCAATGCAGCGCTCCATCTGTTTTTTGTTGCTGTCGCAGTTGTGTTGGATGGTTTCCACCGTCATCATAGAACGCATATCGGTTCTGCCGGAGGGATCACCGATCATTGCTGTGCCCCCGCCGATCAGCGCGATAGGCTTATTACCAGCCATCTGCAGCCGCTTCATCAGGCACAGAGCCATAAAGTGACCGACGTGCAAAGAATCGGCAGTGGGATCAAAGCCGATATAGAAAGTAGCCTTTCCGTTATCGATCATCTCGCGGATCTCATCTTCGTTTGTAACCTGAGCGATCAGTCCCCGGGCCACTAATTCGTCATACAGTTTCATTTGTGATTCCTCCATAATGTTTATTCATAACGCAGCATTTCTTCTGCACTTAAAAGTGTTGTTTGTGTAATGGTTGCACCGCCGATCATACGGGCAAGTTCCCGTTTTCTGCCTTCAAAATCCAGGGGTGTAACCGTTGTGTATGTACGGCCCTGACGAACATCTTTTGCAATCAGCAAATGGGTTTGTGCAAGGGCGGCTAGTTGGGGTAAATGGGTAACGCACAAAACCTGCTTAGTTGTTGCAACGCTTCTAAGTTTTTCGGCAACTTTCTGGGCAGCCCGTCCGGAAACACCGGTATCCACTTCATCAAAAATAAGTGTGGATACAACATCCTGCTGTGCAAGAACATTCTTAATTGCCAGCATAATGCGCGCCAATTCGCCTCCAGATGCAACTTTGCTTAAAGGCTTTAACGCCTCACCCACATTGGCAGACATATAAAATGCTACCGTATCCGCACCGTTCGGCATCAGTTTTGTTTCGGTAAACTCACAGGAAAATTGGACCTTTGGCATATCCAACTGTGCTAACTCAGTAAGAATTTGCTTTGTCAGGTCCTGAGCGCCCGCCTGGCGTTTCAGACGAAGGTTGTAAGCCACATCCCAGGCAGTTTTTTCCGCCTGCTGCAGTTTCTTCTTTAACTTTTCAATGTGATCGTCCGCAAATTCGATTTCATCAAGTTCCTTGGTAGCCTGCTCAAGATAATTCAGGATATCTTCACAGGTTGCGCCATACTTTCTGCGCAGTCTGTGAATCACATCCAACCGAGATTCGATCTGCTCCAATTCATCGGAAGAATAGGAAAGATCATCTCTGGCGTCCCGAACTTCTTCAGCCACATCCTGAACCTGGTACATAAGGTCTGCCAATTTTTCACGAATGGTGTCGTAAGCATCTGTATATCGGGAAAGTTTCCCCAATTCCCGTTCTGCATCCGAAAGCAATGCAGCGGCCCCATCTGAATCATCGCCACCATAAAGAAGTTCTACTGCACAATGAATTCCGTCGCTTAACTTTTCAGCATTTTGCAGGATCTTTCGCCTGTCTTCCAGTTGGACATCCTCACCAATATGAAGATCTGCTTTTGAAATTTCTTCTATCTGATAGCGAAGTGTTTCCATCCGGCGGATTTTTTCGCTTTCATCCATCGTCATTGCATCTATCTGATCTTGTAATTGGGTAACAGCATCATAACACTGGGAATACTCCTGCAATAGAGCATCGTTACCAGCAAAGGAATCCAGAAATACAAGATGGTTGCTTTCATCAAACAAGGATGCCGAATCGTGCTGGCCGTGTATATCAATCAGTTGGGCACCCAATTTCCGCAAGATAGATACTGTAACCAATGTGCCATTGACCCGACATATATTTTTTCCATCCAGATATACTTCCCTCTGGATCATTGTTTCAGGGTCATAAGGGACACCGTTTTCCGAAAACCAAGAAAATTCCGGAACATCCGTAAACACAGCACGAACGGATGCTTTCGTGCTTCCGGTACGGATCATATCCCGGTAGGCACGTTCCCCTAAAACAGCACTGATCGCATCGATCACAATGGATTTACCGGCGCCTGTTTCACCGGTCAGGATATTAAATCCCGGGTCAAAGGAAATGTCGGCGCACTCGATAACCGCTATATTCTCAATATGCAGAAGGCTCAGCACGCCTTATTCCCCCTTAGTTCAGTAAATTTTTGATCTCGCCACAAAAGGCGGCTGCGGCATTATTATCACGCATAATCACCATAACCGTATCATCTCCGGCAAGAGAACCCACAACTGCGTGTAAATTCATTGCATCAATTGCAGAGCCTGCAGCCGACGCAAGGCCAGGCAAAGTACGGATCACGATAATGTTTTGAGCATAATCAAATCCGATTACACATTCCCGGAAAATGGTATTCAATCTGGAAGAAAAAGAACCGCTGATTTCCGTAGAAGATGTGGTATAACGGTAAGTTCCCAGGCTTGTCAGCTCTTTAACAATGCGCAGTTCTTTTATATCCCGAGAGATCGTTGCCTGTGTACCACGGAAACCCTCTTCCTGGAGCGCTGCCAGAAGTTGTTCCTGGGTTTCCACGTTACGGTTGGAAATGATCTCCATAATTTTTGCTTGTCTTTGACTTTTCAACGATGTTCACCTCAAACGATTTTGAATTTATTATTGACCACATCATAAAAACTGCGATCTTTCAGTCGCACCAACTGTGTCACATAGTTTGATTTCTTAATCGTTATCAAATCTCCCATAACGATCTTCAAAGCCTTACCTCCGTCAACGGACAAAAAGGCATTTTGCCGGGCGTTTTGTGTTAATTTCACATTGATCACCCGCTTATCGGAAGCAACCATACTACGGCTAACAACATCGTGGGCACAAATAGGCGTGATCAGGATGCTGTGTGCCTCCGGTTCAATAATCGGGCCTCCCGCAGACAGGCTATAAGCCGTTGAGCCGGTGGGTGTTGCAATAATGACACCGTCACCGCCGCATTCCATTGCCTGAACTCCGTCACAACTAACAGCAGTATGAATAATTCTGGCAATTGCGCCTTTGGTAATCACCGCATCATTCAGGCAAATATCGTGGAAAATAATATCCCGGTCACGCATAACTGTTACATCCAGCATCATACGGTTTACAACCGTGTATTCGCCGGTAGCGATCCGGGAAAGCAGCGACATCTCTCCGCTTTCCAATTCAGCCATAAAGCCCATCGTTCCGATATTCACACCCAGCACAGGAACATTGTTCCGTGTGGCTGCTTTGGACATATGAAGGATCGTACCGTCACCACCAAAACAAATCACCATTGATGCACCCGGCAATTCCCGATCCAGTCTTGAAAAGTAAATATCCTTCGGTAACGCACAGTTCTTATCCACCATAAAGGGTAAGCAAACCCGCGTTTCAATATTATTTTCTTTCAAAACCCTCATTGCTTCCCGCAGGGTCTTGAAATCCTTATCCCGATAGGGGTTGGGCGTTAAAATGACCTTATTCATTTCTCTTATCCCTTCAGCGTTTCGTGAGCCTGTGATACAACTGCAGCCGTGTCCGGAACGATGCCGGTCGTTTCCGCAAGGGTTAGATGCCCAAGAAACTCAATATTTCCTTCCGGGCCTTTAACAGGAGAAAACGTCAGCCCCAGAATATTAAAATTCAATTCATTGGCAAGATTTACAAAATTATCAAGTACCTCTTTGTGGGTCTCCGCTTCCCGGACAACACCTTTCTTACCAACTTTTTCTTTTCCTGCTTCAAACTGAGGCTTAATCAGGCACAGAACCTGTCCAGTAGGCTTCAGGAAGGTTTTTACTACAGGAAGAACGATCTTCAAGGAAATAAAGCTCACATCGATTACAGACAGATCCAGAGGCTCACCAAGTTGTTCCGGGGTTACATAGCGCACATTGGTGCGTTCCATAACCAGCACACGAGGGTCTGAACGGATCTTCCAGTCCAATTGACCGTAACCAACGTCGATGGCAAATACTTTACTTGCACCCTGCTGAAGCAAACAATCTGTAAAGCCACCTGTGGATGCACCGGAATCACTACATACAAATCCTGTAGGATCCACACAGAAATCTCTAAGTGCTTTTTCCAGTTTCAATCCGCCTCTGCTTACATACGGGCAACCGCCGCTACGCACTTCAATCTGAACGGATTCTTCATAGGAAGTGCCCGGTTTGTCTGCCTTCTGTCCGTCCACATATACAAGACCACTCATAATGATTGCCTGTGCTTTTGTGCGTGTGTCTGCGTGTCCCTGTTCTACTAAAAGGACATCCAGTCTTTTTTTGACTTTCAATTACTACGCACCTCCTGCACAAAATTTGCAATTTTCTGACTGCTTAGACCACAGTAATCATACAACTGATCCACAGAGCCGTGGGGTACAAACTGACAGCCAAGATCCAGGCCATCTACACAGCAGTCAGGTTTACGTTTTCTCAATTCAAAGGCAAGTGTATCCCGAATACCGCAACAACCGCTTATTTCTTCTACAATAATTACAGGCGCATCCTTCGCCATTTGATTGAGGATTACATCCACAGGAAGAGGTTTGATTGTCAGCAATCGCAAAACAGTCACCTCGATACCTTGTTGAGAAAGCAGATTTGCCGCATCCACTGCATTTTCAAGCATCGTGCCATAGCAAACGATGGTTGCATCCTTGCCGATTCGGTGGCAAGTAATCAACCCCTCCTGCGCAACTGTCTGAGAATTTGTCCAGGCAGACTCCCGATACCCCCGATCTCCTCCTCTGGGATAACGAACGGCTACGGGTCCGTAATGCTCTGAAATTGCCCAACGGAGCATATCTGCCTGTTCAGCAATAGATGCAGGGCAAAGGATTGTCATATTCGGTGCCTGTCTAAGAAAACCCATATCAAAAATTCCGTGATGAGTTTCTCCGTCTTCTCCAACAAGACCAGCTCTGTCGATTGCAAATACAACGTGCAGGTTGAGCATACACACATCCTGGAAAATCATATCGTAGGACCGCTGGAGGAATGTTGAATATAACGCAACAACCGGAGTGAGTCCTTGCTTTGCAAGACCACCGGCCATTGAAACTGCGTGTTCTTCTGCAATCCCCACATCCATAAAACGATCCGGAAACTGTACTTTATATTCAAGCAGTCCTGTACCGCCGGGCATTGCTGCGGTAATGGCACAAATACGATTGTCTTTTTCTGCTAACTCCACCATTGTGCGGCCAAAACTTGCAGAAAATGTATCACCGCATTTTTTCAGCGGTTCACCGCTGATCGGATCAAAAGAGCCGATGCCGTGAAACAATTTAGGATGCTCCTGAGCAGGTGCATAGCCTCTGCCCTTCTGGGTCACCACGTGCAACACCACAGGACGATTCAGTTCCCTGGCTTTGTAGAGCAAGGAAATCAGGTTTTCCGTATCGTGACCGTCAACCGGACCAAGATAAGTAAATCCCATACTTTCAAAGATCGTCGGCGTGATCAGCATACGGCGCAGGCGATCCTTAATATTATGGGTAACCCGATAAACCCATTTACCGCCGGGCACTTTATTTAAGAAGTTTCTATACTTTTGCTTCATACCCAGATATTTTTTCTTGGTACGAAGTTGCCGAAGATGAGATGCCATACCACCCACATTTCGGTCGATTGACAACTCATTATCGTTAAGAATAACGATCATCGGTTCGCCACTGACCGCAGCATCGTTAAGACCTTCATAGGCCATACCGCCGGTAGCTGCGCCGTCGCCCATCAATGCAATTACACTATAATCTTCACCTTTGAGTGTTCTTGCTCTTGCCATACCCAATGCAATGGATACAGAACTGGATGCGTGACCTGCTGTAAAAGCATCAGCATTACTTTCTGAAGGTTTTGGAAAGCCAGCAATGCCCCCAAACTGGCGTAACGTAGGAAAGTCCGCCCGGCGGTTCGTCAGCAGCTTATGTATATAAGACTGGTGACCAACATCAAAAACCAGACGGTCCTTTTGGGTGTCAAAAACAGTTTCAATTGCCACAGTTAATTCCACAACGCCCAAATTTGACGCAACGTGTCCGCCGGTTTTTGAAACACTTGCAATCAAGTATTCCCGAAGTTCCTGACAAAGCGCACATCGCTGCTGGGCATTCAATTCTACCAGGTTCTGGTGGCCATTGATATTTTCTAATATACTCACAGGCAACACGACCTTACTTCTTTTTCTTACGGAATAGTTCAGGCAGATTGCTTATTCCCCATATTAGTTTACCAACATTTTGGACAATATTGGTGCAGGAACGGATCGCAAATGTCTTACCGATTGCCTTTCCGCCAACCGTCAAACCGGCAACAAGCGCAGACATTACAAGTGTAATCATCTGTTCTTGTGAAAACTCAATATGATTCATAACCTGAACTGCTATGGTAGCGGAAGCAGAACCGGAGATAACGCCGCAAATATCGCCAACCACATCGTTACAGATGGAACTGACGCGCTCTGCATTACGCAAAAGGTGAATTGCTTCCTGTGCTCCGGGAACTTTTCTCGCGGCCATAGAATGGAACGGCTTTTCGTCAGCAGACGTTACTGCAACACCGATCACATCAAAAATAATGCCAATAAAAATAATGGCAAGCAAAATCAAAAATGCAACAGCCATCGTACTGGCCGCCATAATGGCATCCGAAACGAAAGAGATCGTGCCAGACACCAAAATTGTAATGATAAAAATTTTAACGACCCAGAGGATCGTTTTTCTACGTTCTTTCTTCAACGCAGATGGGTCTGATTTAGACAAAGGAATTATCCCCTTTTAATTTATAAAGTGACGGCAGCAAACAGGATAAATCTTACGGCTTAGGTCGGGTTGGTTTTCCCCAAACAGAACCTGCCGTTGCCGCACAGGCCGTTTCCGTTTGATCTGTCTGCTTAAGTGTTACCAACATAAGTACCCGATTGCCACTTAGTCCGTACTGTAATCCCCTGTCTGCCCAGTTACGACAGCCTAGGTGTTTTCCACAGCAAAACGATTCGGTTCTTAGCCTCTTTTGCAAGGATGGTTTCCAGAAGCAATAACAGCCGCTGTCTGGCCACAACAAGAGACTGTTTGTCCTCTTTCCCCGCATACTCACTCAAGGCAGGCTACACTGCACACAGCACGCGATTCTGCGCACCGCCTTGCAGGTTCATACCCAG
>JAZNDD010000060.1:0-11403 GCA_045587865.1 Faecousia sp. | reverse complement strand
TAATTTGTAAAATAATTGTAGACGGGCGAACACAGTTCGCCCCTACGAAAAGGTTGGTTAGACTCCGTAGGGGCGGACCTTTGGTCGCCCGTCAAATGTATCGTAAAAGGAGATAGAAATATGAAAGCGACTGGTATTGTCAGAAGAGCGGAGGAATGTGTTATAATAGGACAAAAGTCGAAAAATACGCATAAACACTGGAGTTTTTGCGGTTTTTGATTGGGCTCAATTTGAACAAAATCGAATATATACATAGTAAAAGCGAGGTGTAATTCACCTCGCTTTTAGTTTGGAAAATAGATTGTAATGTATTTTTGTGTTATTGAAGTATCACCGGTTAAGTAGGAAATTGTGGCAACACCTTCAGTCTCAAAATCTGCTTTACTAAAGGAATCCAAAACAATAAGATCATCCTCAACTCTATACTCCTGTGTGAGTTCATCGGGATCGAAAATATTTTGGCAAACAATAATATGCACCTTGTCTATGTATTTAACATAGAATACGTAATCGGCTTTCGCCCCTAAGACATAATAGAAAGTGTCGGAAACATTGCTGGTTTTTACATCGCAGAAAACAGATCTGTTTGTGGACAAACCGGTTCCGGCTTGCGCGGAAACCTCTAAAACAGAGTTGGATAATAGCCTTACTGTAGGTGGTTTAATTACAGATGATTCTGAATAGATAACTTTTCCTTTTAGATTTGTAATCTCATAAGAATATGTCAAATCGCTGTTGGTACGAATTTGGTAGCATTCTTCTATGTTTATTTGTGCTTCGTTATCAGTGCAAGCACTCATTGCAAGCAGAATTGCAACAATAAGAATTACAGAAAAGGTGCGCAGGTTCTTTTTGGTAGCCATTACAACTCACCCCTTTCATTTTAATAATAACATAGCAACTGCAAAAAGTAAATCAGCCAGTATAAATCTTCCCCTTTTACAAATAATAGCATCGTAATTTGTAAATTAAAGGAGATAGATATATATGAAAGCAACTGGTATCGTCCGTCGTGTGGACGATTTGGGAAGAATCGTTATTCCAAAAGAGATTAGACGCACACTCAAAATCCGAGAGGGCGATCCGCTGGAGATCTACACGGAGAAAGATGGTGGTGTGATCTTCCGGAAGTATTCCCCTATGGGGGATCTGCAGGATTTTGCTGCCCAGATCTGCGAATCCATCGGCTCCAACACCGGACGGATCGCGGCGGTTTCCGATCGGGACAGCATTATTGCCCTGTCCGGCGCGCCCAAGCGGGAACTGATGGATAAGCCCAATTCCCAGGAGTTGGACCGGCTGATGGAGGAACGGAAAAATTACCGCTATATATCCGGCGGTGAGATGATCAAGGCAACGGAGGCATCCGACAAATATCATCTGGGCGTGGCGGCTCCCATTTTATGTCAGGGTGACCTGATGGGCTGTGTGATGCTGCTGATGGGAGAAAACGACACGCCCCTTGCGGAGTCCGATCAGAAGTTAGCACAGACCGTGGCAGGCTTTCTGGGAAAGCAGATGGAAAGTTAATATTGACAGAATCGTTTCAGGTTTGTAACAAAACAGCGCAGGGATTGGCCTGCGCTGTTTTGTTTACATAATGATTTAAAACCAAGAAAAATTCGGGAAGAATCCCCCCGTTTCCTCCACTGGAAAGGATAAAATCCGGGGAATATTTGCACTATATAGGGAATACTATAAGAACGGGAGAATAAAAAGGGGTTGACAGAGGAGGTATCCTGTGTTATAATTCGTAACCGTATTGTAACTTTTGGAAATTTAATTGTAATTTGAAAGGATATTTTTTATGACTGGAATCCGATCCTGGGGAGTGCGGGTCTTCTGTCTGGTGCTGAGTGTTGTATGCCTTTGCAGCGCTCTACCTACAGTGACCGCTACCGCAGAAGAACTTCCGGAAGAACCGGAAACGATCTTTACCAGCATGATATATGCAGGTCCTTCCACCAGAAACCGTGTAATCGGAAGAATGGAAGACGGCACGGTGATCCAGGTTTTGGATCGCAGCGGTGACTATTATAAGATCGATTGTTATGACTCCACCGGCTACATAGCCGCATCTCAGGTAAAGCAAAGAGAAAACGGCGAATATTATATTGTCTGCGATCCCGCCTCTGGGCATACAGCCAAGATGGAGACCCGGCGCGTAGGCGATGCCCTGCTTTTGCGATCATCCATTTTGGAACTGGCAAAAGCCCAGTTGGGCGACCCTTATGTATACGGTGCGACCGGCCCCAATGCCTTTGATTGCTCCGGATTTACATCTTTTGTTTACAACAATAACGGCTATACTTTGGCACGGCTGTGCAGCGGCCAGATGGCCCTGGGCATAATCGTATCCCGGGAAGGCCTGCAAGTAGGCGACCTGATCTTCTTCGGCCCGTATATTGGCGGTGTAAACCACGTGGGCATCTATGCCGGTGACGGCCAGGTGATCCACGCCGGTGGCGCGGGGATTTGCTATGCAGAGTTGGACGGCGCATGGTGCGCCCAGAATTATCTGTGCGCCCGCCGGATCATTACAGTAGGTGACCAGATTACCCAGATCACAACAGAAGCGGCAGCAGACAGCCTGCTGACCCGCAGTACAAGCACAGCGATCCGCAGTGTAAGATAATATCCGGCACCCTGCCATCTGGCAGGGTGCTTTTTTAGATATGTTTCTATTTGACAGGCTGTAGAGGACTCCTGCAGTTTAACTGCTTTTATAACAAATGAGGGCGCGTTGCTTTTGCTTTGCAACGCGCCCTGGGCATTTTATTTGATAAGTATGGAAAGGAAAGAATACATCAGCGGGAAGGTGATGATGCACAAAATGTTGGAGATCAGCGCCATACTGGCACCCACGGAGGTGTCGGCTCCGTAAGCCGCGGGGAACACCACTGTATTCAGACCCAAGGGCATAGCGTAAGCGATCAGGGTGATGATCAGGACTGTATCGCTGGCACCCAACAGCATTAGCAGCGCGCAATATAGTGCCGGGAAGACGATCAGCCGCAGGAAGGATACAATGTAGATCTTCACATTGGTCAGAGCCTGCTTCATATTGAACATACCGATCACATAGCCGGTCAGCACCATTGAAATGGGGCCCATACAATTGCCCAGAGAGGAAAGCGCCCCGGTGATAAATTCCGGAATGTATGTATTCAGATTCAAAAGTCCTGCCACAACACCCAGCACCACGGCAATGGTGGTGGGATTGGTGATGCGAACCAAAGTGGCTTTCAGCCCTTTTTTGCCCGGGATCAGCTGGGTCATACCCCAGGTGTAAACGATCAGGTTCATCGGGGTGGTAAACAGCAGATAATAGTAGAGCATTTCCTCGCCGAAAATGGAAAGCACCACAGCGGTACCCATATAGCCGAAATTGGCAAAGGCAATGGCGTATTTATAA
Organism: Faecousia sp.; assembly: GCA_045587865.1. Lineage (GTDB taxonomy): Bacteria > Bacillota > Clostridia > Oscillospirales > Oscillospiraceae > Faecousia. Next base: position 7,988 of record JAZNDD010000060.1, on the reverse strand, counting down.
ATGCCCACAGCATAGCCTTCCTTTACAAATGCCTTTGCCAGAAGGCTTCCGATCAGCACCGCAATGGCAGCAATCAGCAAGCTGAAAAGAATGATGGTATAGTTTTCCTGCAGACTTTGCAGATTGAAGTTTTGCAGAAAGCTGTTAAAGTTCATTGCGGGAGCAACCACAAAGCTAAGGAACTTGGACAGTACGGAATCCGTATCCTCCGGCTCGATCTTTTTCTTTCTTAAAACAAAGCCAACCAGCATACAGATCAGCATTGTCAGCATTGCACTGAGGGTTGCTGAAAAAACTTGTGACATTATCCTGTCTCCTTGATAGCGGGCGTGTTATTTTTCTAAAATGAGAGGGGCATCGCCGGAAAGGGTATTTAAGATGTGCTCTGCAGCCTCATCCGGTGTGACGGTGATCTGCTGGCCGGAGCGCATATCCTTCACGGAACATTTGCCTGCGGCAAGTTCATCCTCACCCAGCAGCACGGCAAAGGGAACGCCCAGCTTGTCGGCATAGCTCATTTTCTGCTTGAACTTTTTCTGCTCTCCGTAAAGCTGCACCCGCACGCCCCGGGAGCGCAGCGCTTCTGCCAGCGCGATTGCGGGGGCAGGATCATCCGTCATCGGCAGAACCAATGCATCTGCCGGTGCGCTGGGAATTTCGGGGTTCAGCAGACCCTGCTCGTCCAGCACATAGAAAAGCCGGGTAAGACCAATGGAAATACCCACACCGGGAAGTGCCTTGTCAATATAGTATCCAGCCAGATTGTCATACCGGCCGCCGGAACAAACAGAGCCGATCTCCGGATGATCCAGCAATGTGGTTTCATAAACGGTGCCGGTGTAATAATCCAGACCTCTGGCGATGGTCAGATCCACACCGAAGTTTTCCTCGGGAACGCCGAAGGCGGACAGGTTCCTGGTGACCGCAGTCAGCTCCGCAAAGCCCTGATCGAATATCTCGTTCTTGCCCAGATAGGCTTCCAATGCAGTCAGGACTTCCTGATTGCTGCCCCGGATGGCAATGAACTTCAAAATCTCGGCGGATTGTTCTTCCGTCAGACCGCACTCGGAAATCAGCAGGGCAGAAACTTTCTCCGCACCGATCTTATCCAGTTTGTCCACGGTGCGCATAATGTCGCCGCTTTTTTCACTCAGACCTAACATTGCGTAAAAGCCGGTGAGGATCTTCCGGTTGTTCACCCGGATCTGGAAACGGGTCAGACCGAAGCCCCGGAATACTTTATAAATAATTGCGGGAATTTCTGCTTCGTTCAGGATGTCCAGTTTGCCGTCGCCGATAATGTCGATGTCTGCCTGATAAAATTCCCGGAAACGACCCCGCTGTGCCCGCTCGCCCCGGTAGACCTTGCTGATCTGATACCGGCGGAACGGGAAGGACAGGTCGTTATAGTGCAGTGCCACATATTTTGCCAGCGGTACAGTCAGGTCAAAGCGCAGAGCCAGATCACTGTCGCCTTTCTGGAAGCGGTAGATCTGCTTTTCGGTTTCGCCGCCGCCTTTGGCAAGAAGAATCTTTGCATCCTCAATGGCAGGGGTGTCCAGGGGTGCAAATCCGTAGAGGGAATAAGTGTCCCGCAGGATCTGTACAATTTTTTCAAAGTGTGCCTGCTTTTTCGGAAGCAGTTCCATAAAGCCGGACAGTGTCCGGGGCTTGATAATTTCCATAGTAGTTTCCTTTCAAAACGGTAGTAATGGCGGGGGCAAGCCCCCGCCCTACAATTAATATTTAGGTTTTGTATGATACACTTCACGCCAATCCAGGTCGCCCCGCTGCAGACCCATAATGAGCATTTCTGCGCTGGCAAGGTTGGTAGCGATGGGCACATTGTGCTTATCGCAGTGGCGGATGGTTTCCAGCATCTGTGTATCGTCCCATGGATCGACTGCATTGGGGTCGTTGAACAGCAGCACCAGATCGATTTCGTTGTAGGCGATTCGGGCATTGATCTGCTGGTGACCGCCTTGTTTATGGGACAGGAGCAGTGTAATGGGCAGACCGGTGTTGTCTGCAATCAGACGGCCTGTTGTTGCAGTGGCAAACAAAGTATGCTTTCCCAGCACACTTTTGTAAGCTGTGCAAAATTGCAGCATCAGTTCTTTTTTCTTGTCGTGGGCTAAAAATGCAATATTCAAAACGCTCACTCCTTTTTTATATCTTCACAGGGACTTTCATACCCCGGAGGCGTCTGGCAATACGGCGGCAGGCAGTGGCAGCACCTTTATTGGTATATGTAAGCAGCGGCTGCTTAAAAGCAGTGGCCATCGTCATATTGGGGTCTTCCGGAACAAGGCCGATCAAGGGAAGACCGGACTGATCCATAATATCATCCACCGTCAGGTGCAAGGCAGAAGCCAGTTTCTTAGTAATTCGGTTAACGATCAGCCGTACATTGGCTTTACCCATTTTTTCCAGTTCGTCCCCTGCCCGGGCAGCATCCCGGATGGCAGCAGGATCGGGACCGGTAACCAGCAAGACCCGGTCGGCAAATTGCGCGGCCAGCCGGAAGCCTGCATCGATTCCAGCCGGTGCGTCCAGCAATACATAAGAAAAAGAACTGCGGGCAGCATTCAACATTGCACCGAATACCTGAGGGTCGATTTCTTCTGCAGGGCAACCTACCGGTGCCGTTAAAAATGCAAGGGAGGGGTACAGAGGATGGCGCAAAGCCAGATCCAGACTGTAACCGCCCTGACAGACATCCAGAAAGGAAAGGGCACTAAACTGGCTTAATCCCAGGGAAATATCCAGATTGCGAAGGCCTGCATCACAGTCGATGCACAGGACCTGCTCACCCTGCTGTGCCAGCGCTTGCGCAAGACCGGCGCAGACGGAAGTTTTCCCGGTGCCGCCTTTTCCGGACAGAATTGCGATCAATTCACCCACGGGCATTCCCTCCTCTCAGCCTTTGTGTTGAATTGATTATAAAGCAATATCGCACAAAAAGCAAGGGTTTTCACAGGATTTTCAGAAGTTTTTTCATCAATATAAACAAAATATGTACATAAATGAATAGGCGATTGCGAAAACCTTATAAAAATGTGAAAAAGTTATTTACATTTCCCTTGTTCTGATGTATGATACTGGGGAACAGAGTAGGAAACCTCGCGTGAAGTGCTGTCAAAATGGGGAGTTGAGTGACAGACGAAGGACCCTGTCCGCGATGAGGTATCCGCACCCGCTGCGCCATAAAAGGAAGACCTCCTTTATGGAAGGCGATACTCGGTCGGACGAAAAGTCGGCTGATTTTTGTTGTCTTTGACTGCTTCGTGCACCTTGCCAAACTCCCCTTGTGCTTTGCACAGGGGTTTTTTGTTTTTTGGGCGGACGCAAAAAAGTCAAACAGCAGCCGACGATTTGCCTACATCATTGGAGGTTTGATTTATGCAACAGAAAAACAAAATGGCTACCCGCACAATTGCTTATTGTGCAATGTTGGCTGCGATCAGTGTGGCACTTGCAAGACTGGCAGGACTGATGCCCGACGAATCTTCCCGCTTTTCCCTGGAGGCGATCCCGGTCTTCACGGCGGGAATGCTCTTTGGCCCTCTGGCCGGTGGCCTGGTAGGCTTTGCGGCGGATTTTGTGGGATGCTTATTTTCCCCCTTTGGATTTAATCCGATTTTCTGCGTACCCCCCATCCTTTACGGTGTGTTTGGGGGCATTTTCCGGAAATTCCTGAGAAAGAAAACCTCCATTCTCCGGCTATCTGTCAGTTTTTTGCCTCCGGTGGTTCTGGGCTCAATTTTGTATCAAAGTGTTGCCCTGGCACTGGTGTATTTCAGCAATACTTTTTTAGAAGGTCTTATTTTGAAACTGACCACCAGATCTATCCAGTTTGCTATTACAATGGTGCTGGATGTGCTGATTATTTTTCTGATCTTTAAGTCCGGAATTTTTGCGCGGATGGGCGTCTGGCCCGCCAATAAAAACCAGAAAGGAACCAATCAGATAATGAATGCACAGCAGGCGATTGAATATATCCACTCCGTTTTTTGGAAAGGCAGTATTCCCGGTCTGAGCAGAACCCAGGCGCTGCTGGAGAAAATGGGCAATCCCCAGGACAGCCTGAAATTTGTCCACATTGCCGGCACCAACGGTAAGGGTTCTACGGCGGCAATGACCGCATCCATCCTGCAAAAAGCCGGATACCGGACAGGTCTTTATACCTCTCCTTACATCTACCGTTTCCACGAACGGATGCAAATTAACGGTCAACAGATCAGCGACGAAGATCTGGTGGCAGTGACCCAGTATGTGAAACCCCTGGCAGATTCTTTGGAAGAAAAGCCCACAGAATTTGAACTGGTGTGCTGCATTGCCTTTGAGTACTTTAAACGCAAGGGCTGTGACATTGTGGTGCTGGAAGTTGGTATGGGCGGTGAGTTTGACGCCACCAATGTGATCGGCACACCGGAAGTGGCGGTCATCACCAATATCGGTCTGGACCATACCGATGTGCTGGGCAGCACCGTAGAGGAGATCGCCCGTACAAAAGCCGGCATTTTCAAAGAAAATGGCAACGCCGTTATTTACCGCAGCACCCCTTCTGTGGAGGCGGTGTTTGAGGAAGTTTGCCGCCAGAAACAGGTGACTCTGAAAAAAGCGGATTTTGATACCATCCGGCTGGTCAGCCATAGTCTGGAAGGACAGGTGTTTGACTGCGGCAACCGGAAAAACATCACACTGCCCCTGTTGGGTGACCATCAACTGCACAATGCATCTGTGGTGCTGTCCGTTGCAGACACATTGATCGAAAAGGGCTGGAATATTACCCAGCAGAATATTTACGAGGGCTTGCGGGATGTGCGCTGGCCCGGTCGGTTTGACATTGTCAGCCGGGAGCCGCTGTTTATCATCGACGGTGGACACAACCCCCAGTGTCTGGAGGCACTGGTCAAAAACATTCAGGATTATCTGCATGGCAAGAAAGTGATCGCCCTGACCGGCGTGCTGGCAGATAAGGATTATGCGGATATGTACCGCCCGGTGATGCCGTTGGTAGAAAAATTTGTGTGCATCACCCCGGACAATCCCCGCAAACTGGAAGCGCAAGACCTGGCAAAGTACTTACAGGAAAAGGGCGCAGATGCACTCGCCTGCGAAAGCACCCGGGCAGGTGTGATCCGGGCAATGGAACTGGCAGGCAAGGACGGGGCAGTGCTGTGCTTCGGCTCTTTGTACTCCATCGGCTCCATTGCAGATGCCTTAAAAGAAGTGCTGTAATCATTGACAGCCGCACCCCCCATCCTTTATAATATTAAGAAAATAAGAAAAGGAGAAATTCCTATGCATATTGGACACGATCATTCTATGGGCGGCGAGCATAACCATACCCACGCCCATGAACATACCCACGAACACACCCACGACGGGGTCGCCCATACCCACGCCCATACCCACGAACACGAGCACGGTCACGAGCATCCCCATAGCCACGAGCATCTGCACAGTGAGGGTCACACCCATACCCATTCCCACGACTGTGCCGGTTGCACCGGTGGATGTGAGCATACCCCGATGGAGGAACTGGTGGCACTGATGAAGTATATGGTTTCCCACAATGCTGCCCACGCAAAGGAACTGGCAGATCTGGCAGTGCAGTTGCAGAAAGCCGGCAGCAATGCAGCTTTCGAGCAGGTAATGGCAGCCGTGTCCGATTTTGAGAAGGGCAATATGCGCCTTTCTGTGGTGCTGGCAAGCCTGGAAGCAAAGTGAGGAAATAATATGTGTCTTTCCACAGTTTATAAGAACGAAATGAAGCCGGAAACGGTGGTTATGAAAAATGTTATGCGTATTGAATGCAAAGACGGCTGCGTGATCCTGACCGACCTGATGGACCGCAGTGTTGCCGTGGAGGGAACACTGGAATGTGCCAATCTGGTGGATGGCTTCGTGATCGTCAAAGAAGCAATTCCCGCATAATGCAGGAGTTATTATGCTGAAAAAATACCTGATCGTATTTCTTATCGCAATGGTTCCCATCGTGGAATTGCGGGGCGCAGTCCCTTATGGTACGGTTGAACTGGGGCTCGACGAGATTCCTACACTGATCGTTGCCACGGTTGGAAATATGCTGCCGGTACCGTTTATCTATTTCTTTGCCCGCAGGATCTTGACCTGGGGCGAGAAAAAACGGTTTATCGGTAAGATCTGCGGTTTTTTCCTGAGAAAGGGAGAGCGTGCTGGTCAAAAACTGGCAAAATCCGCAGGTCGGGGCGGTCTGTTTGTGGCACTGATGCTCTTTGTGGGTATCCCCATTCCTGGCACAGGCGCCTGGACTGGTACATTGGGCGCCAGTTTTTTGAATATGGGCTTTAAGTCTACCGTTCTGTCTGTGTGTCTGGGCGTTTTGATGGCAGGTATTATTATGGCGCTGGGCAGCGCAGGCGTCATTCATTTCATCGGATAAAATCAGGAGGCGTTTATATGGATTGTCTGTTTTGCAAAATTATCGCCGGGGATATTCCCTCCACAAAGGTATATGAGGACGAACTTGTGTATGCCTTCCGGGATATTAACCCCCAGGCACCGACTCACATTCTGGTGATTCCCAAGGTGCATCTGGCATCTGTCAATGAAGTGGACCCGGAAAACAGCAATGTTGTGGCACATATTTTTGAGGTGATCCCTAAAATTGCAGAGGCTGAGGGCTTGACCGGTGGCTACCGGGTAGTGAGCAACTGCGGCGCGGATGCGGGTCAGACGGTATTTCACCTGCACTTCCACATTCTGGGGGGAAAGGAACTTTCCTTGCAAATGGCTTGACATTTGCTAAAACCGTGGTATAATACACACAAATCGCATAAAGATCCATCTTCGGGGGGCCGGATGCATCCGGCTGAGATACGGTTTTGTAACCGTGACCCGTGAACCTGATACGGTCAGTACCGTCGTAGGAAAAGATGCATTTTGATACCTTCGTATCGCATTGCACCTTAGGCGGGTCGCAATGCGATGTTTTTTTGGGCAACTGAAGGCTGGTCTTGTTAGACGGTGTCATTGCGAACCAGTGCGCACACTGGTGTGGCAATCTCCTTTGGCTGTTCTACATTTCGCCTATACGGCAAAAAACAAGGAGGTATTTTTATGCAAACAAAAACAAACAAAACAAAACGACTTACGGAAAGCGCAATGCTACTGGCGATCGCCATTGTGTTGGAGCTGATCGCCAAAATGTTCATTCCGGAGCAGACTTTTGGCGGACAGATCACCATTGTGAGTATGCTGCCGGTGGTACTGATCTCCTACCGTCACGGGATGAAGTGGGGCTTTGTATCTTCCTTTACCTATGCGCTGCTGGAAATGGCGATCGGTATGAAGACAGTGTCTTCCGCATTTTTACCCGGGTACTTTGGGGATAATGCGATGATCCTCAATGCCATTATTATGTGCTTGCTGGATTATGTGCTTGCATATACCTTGCTGGGCTTAGGCGGTATCTTCCGCAATAAAATCAAAAAGCCCGGCGTAGGGCTGATGTGCGGAAGCATCGTAGCCCTGGGGTGCAGATTTATTGCCCATATTCTTTCCGGTTATATTCTGTTTTCCAGTTGGGCAGAATACTACTTTACGCAGGACGGATTTCCTGCCTGGGGTGCCCAGTTGGTCGACAGTCTGAGTCCGGCGGGTCTTGGCTGGGTATACAGCATTGTTTATAACGGTATGTATATGGTTCCGGAAATTGTATTTACCGCTATCATAGCGCTGGTGATTGCCCGCGTACCGAAGATCGTTACAAAAGTGAATTGAAAATGCAGAAAAACAGGGGGCGGTTTGTGTGAACTGCCTCCTGTTTTTGTTGCCCTTTTGTGCGCCAAATTTTTGTTTGACAGCTTGTTCGTAGGGGACGCCGCCCTCGGCGTCCCATCAGGAAATCCGTCCTCGATGGGCGGGTTTCCTTCAGCTTGCCAATATTTCTGTATTTTTGGGGCATCGAACCCCAAAAATACAGATGGGACGCCGAGGGC
>JAZNDD010000059.1:0-17734 GCA_045587865.1 Faecousia sp. | reverse complement strand
CAGTCACATCCATACTGCTGCCTGCTTTTACAGTCAGTTTGTTTTTCTTTAAAGAGCCGCCTTCGGACTCCTCAGCAGAAACAGAAACGGCAGCACCGTCGAGAATATATGCTTCTTCCGTAACAGTCGTTTCACCGGCGTCTGTTTTTGTTTCGCTGACACCTTCGGTCATCACATAGGCACCAATCTCATAGGAAAGGTTTTTCTTTCCAAAGTTGGTGACAGTGAACTTCATTTCATAAACACCGGTCTTCTCAGGATCATCACCCAGTTCCAACTTGGGTGCATTCATTTCCTTGCCGTCTTCATCATAGGTGGTAATATATGCAGTTGTGTCCAGGCAGGAAGCCAGGTTTGCAAGACCAGCGCCCTGCTTTCTGATTGCATAAGGCAGACCGTTGGTGTTAAGGATGATATCTGCAGAAGACATCATCAGTTTGTTTACCATCTTATTGACTGCCACATTGTCATTTGCAATATCCGGGAAGTTCTCCACCACATACTGCCGCAGCAGAACCACAACACCAGCCAGGTTCGGGCAGGCCATAGAAGTACCGGACAGATAGTCATAACCACCGCCGGTAACGGAAGAATAAATGTTACCGCCGTGAGCAGTGATCTCAGGCTTGATCTTCAGATCCGGAGTGGGGCCCCAGGAGGAGAAGTCAGAAATGAAAGGACCGGAAGTCTGGCTTTTCTTGATCGTCAGTTTTCCTCCGTTCTTCTCAGCCAAAAATTCACCGTCGTTCTGAGAAATGGAACAAACTGCTAAAGTGGCATCGCCAACATTCATTTTCACATCACCGGATACATTATTATAAATAATAATACCGGCAGCACCCTGTGTCTGGGCAATCATTGCTTTTTCTTCGAATGTGTTGTCACCACGGCGGACCAATGCAATCTTACCGGTAACATCCATACCGGTGTAGTCAGCCGTTCTGCCCACGCCGGGGATCACAACATACTCGTAAGTTTTAGACTCTTCGTCGCCAAGAAGTACATCAAAGAAACTCAGTTCTTTTGCCGCACCGTTATTGGCTTCATCAAAATAAATAATTGTGCCGTCGTAAATCAGATAAGGCGTTTTCTTACCGCTGATAGAAGCAACAGAGATCGTTCCGGGATATGTACCGGGAGAACCGACTGTACCGGTATCAGGGTTAGAAGTCAAACCCAAGTTACCGTTCGCTTCGGAACCATAAGCAGAGGAATAACTGTTGGACGCCGCAACGATCAGGCTGATACCCGCATTGCGGATCTTTTCATAAACGCCATAGACCAGTTCTTCATCAGACTCACGGCTAAAGCCGCAGGCAGTACCCAGAGACATATTAATCACATCAACGCCCAGGATCACGCAGTCTTCCAGTGCATCTAAAATCCAGGATGCCATAGCCGTGTCCACCACATCGGAGAACACCTTCATTGCCACGACCTGTGCATTGGGTGCAACACCGGTGATCACATCGTCTTTACCAACGATAACACCGGAAACATGCGTACCGTGATTATTATGGGTAGAGTAAGCATCAGAGTCGCCATCTGCATAGTCAAATGCAAAGGGCACTTTCTTGTTGACGTATACATCGTCAACCGTTGCGCCGGAAAGTTCATTTGCCTTTGTGTCGGCAACCACCTTTGCAACATCCTCATAAGTCAGACCCAAGTGATCGGAAGTGAAATTATCAACCGAAAATGCGGTGTGATTGGTGTCCAGACCTGTATCCAGGACTGCAACGACCATACCGCTTCCGTCGTAGCCGGATTCACTGCTGTTAAAGATACCGGTATCAAACACATTCACTGTATTTTCCACAAGCTCGGTTTCTGCAGCCTTATAAACTTCACCAATGATGGCATTTTCACCCTTATTGAGAGACTTACAAGTGGCAGCATAGTCCCCTGCTTTCACCAAAATCTCAAAGCCGCTGAGAATGGTGGAATAGTTCTTGCCGGTTTTATAGGCAATACCTTTTTCATCCAATTCAGACAGGATATCTGCCTTACGGGCAGATATCTGATTTTCAATATTTGCAGCATCTTCACTGTACAGCGCATAATCAGTAAAGTTTTCGGACTTGTCCGTATTCTCATAAGCGGACATAATGTCAGGAACATCCAGTGAAATGATCACAGAAATCTCTTGATTATCCTTCATACCTTCCGGAAGTTGATAAACCACATTGCTGTCCAGATAATCATCGAAGTTTACGTCAAGCTTCTGCTCAAGTGCATCAATGTAAGATGCTTGATAGTTACTTGCCTGCGCTTGCGGTGTGTAGAATGTGCAAGCTAAAATCACCGCTACCAGCGCTAGGACAATTGCTGATCTGGTGAAGGTAATCCATCTTGATTTTTTCATAGAGTAATCGCCTTTCATCTGAAAAATTCGCACATTTATATGCATACATAGTCCAGAATATAATACAGTATTTCAGTGTAAAAAGCAAGGATTTTTCGCCGAAAGTGAGCGAATAATGTGAAATAAATACAAATTCCAAAATTCATCCACCAGCGGTGGACAAACCTAAATATTTACACGAAAACTGCGATTGTACGATTTACTTTCCTGTCCCGCTGTGCTATACTGAATGGGAAAATCAGTCCCATGGAGGAGTAAATATGACAAAAACAAAGCGGGTGCGCCTGATTTATGGGATTATCCTGAGTGCTGCACTGGTATTTGCAGGTTTGTGTTTGATCGCAGCCTGTATTTGCATCTACCAGTCCGGCGATCAGCCCTTTTCCCGGGAATCTGTTGCGTTGCACTTTTCCCCAATTTCTGTACCGGTCTACCTGGCACTGGTGCTGACAGTTGGTGGCTTTATTCTGAATTTTGCGTTCCCTAAAGAGCACGCAAGGAAAAAGTCCAGCAAAGACTATCCCGGTATTTTGAAACGGCTTTTGGAAAAGCGAGACATTAACCTTTGCAATGAGCAACTTAAAAACCATATTCGTTCTCTGCGTAACAGCAGAAAGATTCATACATATATAAGTATCGGTCTTTTAGGGCTTGGCAGTCTTGTTTTTCTTGCTTATGCTGTAAATCCGGCTAACTTCCCTTCTGAAGACATTACCGGGTCTATGGCTCGGGGAACAAAGTATATGCTATCTTGCCTGCTGATTCCTTTTGGTTATGCAGTATTTTCTTCTTATTTTACACGAGCAAGCATTAAAAAGGAAATTGAATTGGTTAAAACCATCGCACCTAACCGGCAATCCCAGTTAACTGTTGAAAATAAGTGTGCCGTCAGTGTTTTACGTTGGGTACTTCTCGGTGTGGCCGTATTATTTATTGTTTACGGTTATTTTTCCGGTGGCACAGTAGATGTGCTGACTAAGGCTGTCAATATCTGCACCGAGTGTGTTGGATTGGGGTGATATAGAATGAAAGAAAGATTAAGACGTCTGATCCCCAGCAAACGGAAGATTATGCAACTATATTTTGCACTTCTGTTTAATGCCAACTTGAAGGGTTTTATTACAGGAAATATCTATCAGGGAAACACTAAAACGATCTGTGCGCCCGGTATTAACTGCTACTCCTGCCCCGGTGCCATCGCGGCCTGTCCTCTTGGCTCGTTGCAAGGTTCTTTCAGCGCTGACCGTTCTACAATTTATTATGTAGGCGGTATTTTGCTGCTGTACGCCTTAATGTTTGGCAGAATGATCTGCGGCTGGCTGTGTCCCTTTGGACTGGTGCAGGAGCTGATGTACAAGATCAAAACCCCAAAAATGAAAAAAAGCCCGGTAACCCGGGTGCTATCCTACTTAAAATATGCGATTTTAGTGTTCTTTGTTCTGATCGTTCCCATTATGTATGCCTTCCGGGATACACCCCTGCCCACCTTCTGTAAATATATTTGCCCCGCAGGCACACTGGAAGGCGGTATCGGACTGCTGAGCAATAAGGTCAATGCCAGTTACTTCTCGATGCTTGGCCCCCTGTTCACCTGGAAGTTTTTGCTGATGGTCAGTATCCTGGTGGGATGTATATTCATCTTCCGCCTGTTCTGTCGCTTCCTCTGCCCGTTGGGTGCTCTGTACGGACTGTTTAATAAGATCTCATTCTTTGGTGTTAAAGTAGATAACAGCAAATGTACAGACTGCGGTCTGTGTATCAGCCACTGCAAGGTAGATATCAAGCGGGTGGGTGATCAGGAATGTATCAGTTGCGGATCTTGCGTTGGTGTTTGCCCCACAAAGGCGATCCAGTGGAAAGGACCGAAGATCAAGCTGAAAGCCAACGAAGGCGCTCCGGATAAACTGAAACGCCGCAAGACCATTTCCCGGGCAATATCCGCAGTTCTTCTGCTGGGTATTCTGGGTGGCGTGATCGCCTACTACTGGATGCAGCCGGATCAGACGAACCCCAATCCCGGCGTGATTACCGCAGACCGGGGCAATCAGGTTGGTGATCTGTGCTACAATACAGACCTACCCATCGTAACAGCCAATGGTGTTTCTGATGAAACCCTTGATCCCACAGCAACCGGTACGGTTACGGTTATCAACTTCTGGGGCACCTGGTGCACGCCTTGTGTTGCGGAACTTCCCTACTTCGATCAAATTGCAACGGAATATGCAGACGAAGTTACTGTAATTGCAGTCCACTCCGCCCTGTCCAGCGAGACAGCGCCGGATTACATTGGGCAGTATTATCCCGACAGTAATCTGATCTTCTCTCAGGACAGCGGTGAAGGCTTCAACGGTGATTATTACACCGCACTGGGCGGCAGAGGCACCTACCCCTATACCATCGTCCTGGACAAAAACGGCATCATCACAGAAGTCTTCGTTTCTTCCCTGACTTATGATGATCTAAAAGCTGCAGTAGATAATGCAATGAAATAATGGTGTAGCCGTAGTGCTGAGGCTTGCCCCGCCAATAAGGCTTCTCCCTGAGGAGAAGCTGTCCGCACAGCTGACTGATGAGGTGAAAAACAAAAACACCTCATCCACCGCAAGCGGTCCCCCTTCCCCTCAAGGGGAAGGCTTTGCGGACGATCATTGATCGCCCCTACAACCTCAGGTCATTGCGCACCAGTGCACACACTGGTGCGGCAATCTCCCATAAATAACAAAAATTATACGAGGTGTTCTTTATGCAAAAGAGTATCTTCCCGGATAAGTACAGAATTCTCAGTGGCAGTATGCTAAAGCTGATCGCAATGATTGCAATGCTCATTGACCATACTGCGTTCATCCTTGCACCGGTACTTCCTTTTATGAAAGAAACGCTACTGACAATCGGTGGTCTGAATGTTACGCTCTACTGGATTATGCGCCGAATTGGCAGAATTGCCTTTCCCATCTTCTGCTTTCTTATCACCGAGGGCTACACTCATACAAGAAATAAAATCAAGTACGGTCTAAATTTGCTGATCTTTGCAGTAATTTCTGAAATACCCTTTAACCTTATGTATGGTCATTTCTTCACTTTCAAATATCAAAATGTTTTCTTTACATTATTTCTAGGTCTGTTGCTGATCTACTTCCTTGATAACACACGCAACCATCTCTTAAAGACAATCCTAGCGGCAGTAGTTTGCGGTGTTTCAATGAAGATCAACTGCGACTATGGTCTAAAGGGTGTTTTATTGATCCTTCTCATTTATCTGCTTAGAAATAATCCGGTTCCCCAGATTATCCTCTCCTATCCCCTGCTGTCAACAAGCGGTTTTGCTTCACTAGCTGCTTATCTGCCAATCAATCTGTATAATGGAGAGCGTGGCTTTATCAAATCTCCATATATGAAATATGCCTTCTATCTGTTTTATCCAGCTCATATTGGATTGCTTGTAGTTATCAAATATATTGTTCAGCATTTATAATACAATATTCTATAATAAATGGCTGGCTCAGTGAGCCAGCCATTTATATTATAAGGTTTTCTTATGGTGTAGTCTCCATCCCAAGAGCTGCATCAAAGGGTGTAGTGCCATCAATCAAAACCATACTATCTTTATATGCCTGATACGCAGCATCGTGCCATTCAAAGAATGCATCAAAGGATTCAAATGTATTAATAAATGCCTTCTGTTCAGCCGCAGTCATTGAATGGTAATCTAAGTACGTTATCTCATTGTTTTCTGGTACAGTAATATCTGTAGCCTCCGGAAAAAGCGGACCAGCTTCCTCTGTGGGTTCAGTCGTTGGATTAGGATTTATGATCTCTGGAGGCTTCACCGTTTCCACATAATCGTTATGATCTTGTTTGATCTCCTCGTACCAATTATCAAACTGTTCCTGGCTTTCAAACTTGCTAATTACATCCTTCTGTTGCGAACCGGTCATACTCTCGAATTCTGTATATGTGATCACTTCTCCACCGGGAATAGTAGCATCCGTTTCTGTGGTAATAATTGGATCGGTAATTTCTGTGGTGTTCTGTATCGCATCACCGCCGGTCGTTCCGGTAGGATTCGGGTCTTCTCCACAGCCAACAAACAGGGTACAGGCCACCGCTGCAACAATCAAAAACACAACTAGCTTTTTTATCATAGTTATTACCTCAAGTAAATCTTTAAGTAGTCATTGATCTAGAACGAACAATTTATCTTCTTTCCATTCGTCCGGATTTCCCTCAATGTAGTTCCACACAGAAAGATAATCCGTTTCGTTTCGAATTATGTGATCATAGAACCCCTTCTGCCAAACAGAAAAACCCGCTTGCTTTGAAACCGCACCTTTCATCAGACGGATTGCAGTCGATATTGTAGGGGCGATCATTGATCGCCCGTCATTATCCGTATTGATCTGCAGCAACAAATGAATGTGATTTGGCATAATTACAGAATGATCTACTGTAATTGCAGGATAACGTTTCGGTATCTCCTCTATGCTCCTTTGAACTATTACGCCGAGCTCAGTCAAAGCAATATTTTCCGGGCGATCAATGATCGCCCCTACATTCCTCCAGAAGAGGTTTTCGCGTTTATCTGTGCAGATCGTTATAAAATAGGCATTGGGTGTGCTGTAATCATAGTCAGGCAACCGGTTCTGTTTTCGTTTTGGTAATTCCATAATCAATATGTGTGTAGGGGCGATCATTGATCGCCCGGAAGGTTCTTCGTTTTCGTGGAATTCACGGGCGGTCAATGACCGCCCCTACAAGGGGATGATAATGCGTATACGCGATCATCTAGCAACAAAAATTATCGTTAGGGATTTAGGGGCGATTATTAATCGCCCGCGGATGGACACAAACCGCCCCTACATTTATGCCAGCAGGTCGTACTCTCTCAGGTGAGCAACGAAATCAGCGATAAAGCCCTTTGCCTCTTCCTGATCCACATCTTCATAATTTGCGATCACAGCCTGCAGCAGATCTTCCTCGGTCTTATCCTCCTGCAACTGCTCCCACAGGAACTTGCCAGAATCATTCAGTGTGATCATAATAGACAGATCCATATTATCACCGGAGGGTAAGACCACATTTTCACCTGCAACTGTACTCAGAATATATCCTTCTTTAATCTTCATTTTCGTTCCTCCTTTCAAATTTCTGACCGGACATAGCTTCGTAAGAAACAATAGCCGCTTCCGGGTCCATATTGCACTGCATCTTCCAAATAGGAACCTGTGAAATGAGCATATCTACTATACGAAGAAGTTGAACACGATATTGCAAAGGATGTGGCTTATTCACCTGCTTCATAATCCTATGCACAACTTCCTTGCCACTACAAGGCTCAATAGTATTCTCATTGCCCCGCTCCAAAATAGCAACACCTGCAAGAGGAACACGCACATTACAGCTAATGTCATACTTACCGCTCCACGGCGTACCATATGCATACCAGGTACCATTTTCCAAACGGAGGGCAGGCTTATCGTCATTCAGAATAAATGCACGTTCACCAAATTGTTTCAGCCATAGACTTGTATGCGTAGATTTACCCGTTCCAGAATCAGCAGTAAATAGGAATGCCCTGTCATCAACAACAACTGCCGAAGAGTGAAGCCTTAGACCATCAAAATACAACAACTCCCTATAAAACAATGAGCCAGTAGCCATATACTCTCGTAAGTCATCATTTATATTGGGATAAATCTTGGCAAGATCAAGTCCATCAGTAGAAATTACAATGTCAACCGAACTGGGTTCATCAATTTGGTAAGAAGCCGCCTGTTGCTCAGTCCTTCCGAATGTTCGCATTTTAACATTGAGTCCTGCAATGTTATAATACTTATCCATAACTCCTCCAATAATGTTTATATTATCATATTAACATAAATAAGCAAAAAATACAATACTATATTGTTAATTTTTATAAAATCACATTTATGCTACATCCAAGCACGGTTATTAAAAGAATCTATTTTGCTCCACCCCAACTATTGACATAGATCCTTTTTTTATTTTGGCTCTACCCCAACTATTGACATAGAACCACAAAAAAACAACCCGGTTAGCCGGGTTGTTTTTTTGTTAACAAGCTTGAAACGAATTATCACTAATTAGAAATCGTCGCTTTCGCCACTAACGACTTCGATGTCAAGGTTACTCATAACAGCCTCAGACACCAGAACAATGCGCTCAATCTCAGGTGTAGTAAACTTCATAATATAGCATCTCCTTCCTCATAAAATTGATCGCAATTACCATATTGTAATGATAATATTGATATTGGGTAATTATTCAGTAGGCATTTCGGGTCCATAGACAGTGACACCCGTAAGCTCAACGCCTGTATCGGAAACAACCATAGGTGTAATTGTCAAATCTTCCCGATTGATGTACATCGCAGGATATCCACTCAAGCCAAACACAAAGTTAACAGTAGCGTTTGCAGACTGCTTAGCAAAATCATCAGAGTAGACAAAGTCCTGCTGAGCAAGATGGTCACCGCTCTTCCAAGTAAGTCTAATAACGATCTTCAAACCGTTGTCTGCAAGACCATCAGTAAAGAATGCAGACTTTGCATCGCCTCTATATGCAACACGGAACTTGAAGGAAATATCAGTGTCGTTCATAAAGTAATCATATCTGACCTTCTGCAACATAAAACCGGCAAAAACATACCGATTGTTAGCAGAATCCCAGCTAGGCAGCAGATTAACATTAGAAGTAGAACCATCGCTTTCCACTACAGAGTCTGTAAGAACCAAACGAGATTCACTAGAAACATACAAGCTACCATAAGCGATTGAAGTTCTATACTCATCAATGAGCAACTGACCACCAGTAAAGGCAATAACGCCCTTAGCGTACAGATTATGTGCACCGATGTTCAAGGTTACGCCTTCATCAATGATCAAGTTAGCAGACTCCTCGTGAGAATCAGCAAGCATAGTAACAGTGTCGCCGGAGACTGCATCAGCCAGTGCCTCAGCAACAGTGTAGTACTCAACACCATTGAGTTCAGCAACAGGATAAATATAGTACAGTTCTACAGTCTCACCGGGTTCAATAGAAACATTCAGTGTTTCGCCTGCACCCATAGTGTAAACAGAGTCCCACTGACCGTGATAAATCTTGCCATCCTCTTCTACTTCGTAGACATAGAATACAGTTGTATCACCGTCATTGTTATGAGACACAGGACCATTCAACAAAGAACCCCAAGCATAGGGGAAGTCCTGAGAACCATCGGGCTCAATCTCAGTAATCTTATCAAAGGTATAAACATTGGCAGGCATTTCAGAATCATAGCTGTATGCCATAACAGTCACAGAAGCACCAGGCTCTAACTGATATACAATACCGCCGTTGTATTCCTTCATACCCCACCAGGGATTTGTAGAAGCTTGGCCACCGTTGTCAGCCTTAACGAACAGATAGAAGGTTTCTTCTGTGTTGTTTGTATAACTAAACTCCTGGCTATACTCACCGGAGAAAGCCTCAGCGTGAGTGTAAGGCAGGGACTCGATTGCGATGATGGTAGGCTCAACTACGGGAGGCTCTTCAGTAACTTCCTCGAAAGCAAAGGTGGTGGTAACAGTTGCTGCGGGGTTGCCCCACATATCTGCGGGGTTGTAGGTATTGACCATCAGCTCAACAACATCGCCAGCAGATACAGCAACAGTATTCACAACAGGCTCAACATCGGAGAACTGAATATCACCATAAGTACCTGCAGTAACATTGTTTGCCTGGAACATCCAGCCAACTGCATTGCCCTCTGCATCGGCTGCATTCACAGTGATGGTAACAGTGCCGTCGCCCTCGGCAGTGTAAGCATAGTAATAGCCATCATCACCAGCAGTCAGGTTTGCAGTGTACTCACCATCGAAAACAACCTCAGGGTTGGTGTTGCTGTTAGGAGCAACAGCTGTAATGGTGTATGTAGCAGCCTCAGCAGCTTTGTTGGTGAACTTAACCAGAACGAATCTGTCGTTAGCACCGAAGGTCATAGTAACATAACCAGCCTCAGTGCCGTCGATAGTCTGGCCAAGTGCGCTGATCTTAACGCCGTTACCGGTGAATGTAACTTCGCTACCTGCATAGTTGTACAGGTTGTAGTACACGGAAGTATTGGGCTCAACAGCCACAGTAGTGGTGTTGCCGTCGCCCATGCCGGAAGCGGGGTTATAGATTTCATAGGGATTGGTCTCAGTACCGGGCAGACCCTTGAATACGGCATACACGTTAACATCGCCGCCGATCATAGCGTCATCATAAAAGGTGATTTCGTAGGACTGACCAGCAGTAACAGCGAAAGCCTCGGTGTAGTCAGCACCATCGATCTTGATGTAGGGCTGAGCAAGTGCCGGGACCTCTTCGCCTTCTGCAACTTCAGGAACTACTGCTTCAGCAAAAACTTCAACAGTACCGTCTTCAGTAGCAGTGTAGAGGTAGGTAACCTCTTCATTTGCAGGCAGAGTGATAACGCCATCAACAAAATCGCCAGCGATACCGAAGTCAGCTGCAAAAGAACTAAAGGGGATCATGCAAAGGACCATTGCGAGAACAATGATCAGAGATAATGCTCTCTTCATTCGTTTTTTCCTCCTGATTTATAATTTGGTCTTTCGACCTATAAAAACCCAAGATGGTCTTTCGTTCTTCCAGCAAGTACAGGATGAGGGCTCACCACCGCCTTTTAAGGGGTGGAGAGAGGTACCAGCCGTGGGCGGCGGCGGTACACAGTTCCCGCTATGCGGCGGGAGCAAGCCCCCGCCCTGCACTTCCCTTCCGTTCTTCAGAACATCGGGAGTTTTTAAATATTAACTCAGGCGATCGCCTGCAGTGTGATGGTCAGCTCAGTAGAGCCTTCCGGGAAATGGAACACCTGTTCCTCGGAGATGTAACTATAACCTTCCGGCATAGCCATCAATTTTACTTCATAATCAGCTTCCGGCATATCGAAATAAGAGGCAATGCCGTTTGCATCGGTTTGCGCAGGTGTGCAGGTATCCAGGCAGATCTGAACAAACACACCGGCGATGGGATTGCCGCCCTCGTCAACGATCTTGACGGTGTGGGAGGGATCCGGTGCTTCCGTGGGTTCCGTAGTCACAACCGGAAGGGTTGTTGCTGCCGTGGAGCCAGCGGGTGCTGCATCCGTATTATCCGAATTGCCGCCACAGGCACACAAGCCAAAAGCAAGGCAAAGCGCCAGCAGCAGTACTGTAATTCTTTTACTTTTCATCAGGAGTCGTCTCCTTTCAGGGTGCAAACTTACGACCCATTAAATGGCTATAGTTACACTGCTATCAATGGGTACTATCATTCTAGCACTACTTTTCTAATTTTGCAAGTACTAATTTGGAAAAAGTTTGGATTTTTTTCACTAATTTCTAAAATTTGATATACAGATTTTGGTAAAAGGCAATAATCCCTACACAAGATATTGTGTTGCTCCACATTTCATAACTCAAAGTGAACTTTTTATACAAATATAAATAATGTAGAGAACGGAAGCCCATCCTCTACATTATAATATTACTAAATTACTTCACATAGTCCATACAGATCCAGCCGGAAGAAATCCTTCCCCAAGTCGTACCAGCCACAGATTTTGTTTCCAGTATTTCAACTTTACTGCCACTATACAAATAACTGACAATCTTATTGGAAGTGCCTGCGCCGCTACGAACGCACAAGCAACTGGCAACGACCGTTTTCGTTGCGGTATTTGCAGAGCCTCCATTGTGGTTGCCACCAACAACAATGTAATCCATACTGACCCAGCCATTTGCGATCTTGCCCCAGACTGTAGAACCCACTGTTTTGGTTTCTGTGATCTGGACGGTATTTCCGTTATACAGATAACCGCACACAGCATAAGAAGTGCCAGGGCCACTGCGCACGCGCAAATTACCATTTACCTTTACTGTGCCGTTTTTTACGGTCACAGTCGGCTGATCGGAAGCGCCGCTGCTGTCCAGTTTTACATATTCCATACTGACCCAGCCATCGGAGATTTTACCCCAGGTAGTACTTCCTTCCGTTTTGGTTTCTGTCACCTGTACCTTCGTACCTTTATAAATGTATCTGACAACAGAATATCCAATACCAGGACCGCTGCGCACACGCAAGCCGCCTACTGCAGTAATCGTACCGGTCTTTCCGCCACTGGGGGTGCTTGGCGCACTTGGTGTGTTCGGTTCGCTGGGTGTGCTGGGAGTGCTGGCATCATTGGAATCCAGCACGACATATTTCATACTGATCCAACCATCAGAAATCTTGCCCCAGGTCATAGAACCCACAGTCTTCTGCTCCAGGATCTGAACCTTACTACCATCGGCAGCATAGCGGACCGCACTGTAACCGGTGCCGGGACCACTGCGGACACACAAACCACCATTTGCTTTTACTTTACCACTTACTGCAACCGGTGCCGCAGGTTTTTGCTGTTCCGGCTCCTGTGGGGGCTTCCCTGTATCAGGTGTGCTGTTTCCGTCCTTAACAGCATCATAATTGGTATACTTCAGGCAAATCCAGCCGCCATCGTATTTGCCCCAGGTATAGCCACTGCCTGTGGCAACTGCTGTGATCGCGAACTGCTTTCCTTTATTAGCGGTACCCACGATCGTATAGTTTGTACCGGGACCCTTACGCAAGTTAACATTATTGTCCGTAACAGTAACTGTAACATTTACAGTCTGTTCATTGTTTCCCGGATTCTGTTCAGGAGCGCCCTCCCACTGTGCATACAAGGTGATGCCTTTTGTGCCGGCATTCAAAACAGTAACCTGATTGCCGCCGGATGCCTGTGTGAACCAGCCCTTAAATGTATAGCCGGAATATGTGGGCACAGGGAACGGTGCTGCAGTCAGGTTAGAGTCGTAACCCTGACTCTTAGGACTGACAGAACCGCCGTTTGCATTGTAATAAACATAACAGTAGTTCTCCGGGGGTGTTTGAGAGTATACATTATTTAAGTACATATTTGCTTCAGACAAGCGCCGTCTGAGCAGATAGGACTGAATCTGACCGCCGGCAATGCACCAAAGGGCAAATGCACGGATCATATCATTTCCGGTTGCGCCGTTAATAACGGCTTTATATAATGTACCGCTTTTATCAAAACACCAACCGGTTCCGCATTTGTAGGAGAAGAGAACCAACGCATCAAATTGATTTTGGGACAGTGTCACAGAATTTCTTTCCATATAGCCTACAAGGTCTTTATAGACATAAAGAAGATGATTCCGCAGCAGGGTCTCCGCTTCTTTTTCCGTAATGCCGTTTGCGGTGTAGTATTCCCGCATATCATCGGGACATTTCGTGCCGTAACCAACTGTCCACTGAGAATAATCCCAGTAAGGTCTTTCACTGAAGCCTTCCTCCTGCTTCAGGATCGCAATACACGCATCACTGGCTTTATGCCCGTTATATCCCGTATCTACCACCGGAGGGGTCGTATCTTCCGGAATCGTCGTCTCCTCAGGAACTGTTGTTTCCTCAGTTATCGTCTGCTGTGACTGCTCCTCCTGTGCATTTACGCAGAAAGCGCCCATCGGCAGAATGGTAAGCAACATAACTGCCGCCAAAAGAAAACTGATAAGTTTCTTCGCCATATATGCGTACCCCTTTCAAGTCGATATATGGTCATTATAACAGACTATTTTACCCTTTGCAACCCTTTTCCTAAAAAAATTACAGGATTGTTACTTTTATATGCGACCAAAATTTTCCATATTTGTCTGTTTTTGTGGTTAATTGCACTATATTCAAAACTTTTGGCGCGTCCAAGTTGACATAATTCAATTCCTTTCATTGGCAATTGCAATTTTCATTGCCGTATGGTAGAATGAGCGCAGTAAAAGGAGGTGCAGTAATGAACCTTAAGGTATTGATCGCTATGAGCGGTGGTGTGGACAGTTCTGTTGCTGCACATTTGATGCGCAGTAACGGCTTTGAATGCATAGGCGCTACGATGCGTCTTTACGACAGTGCACCGGACAGCCAGTGCTGTTCTTTGGAAGATGTGGAAGATGCACGGGCAGTTGCACACCGTTTGGGTATCCCCTTCTATGTATTTAATTTTAAGGACCGTTTTCGGGAGAAAGTAATGGACAAATTTGTGCATTGCTATGAATGCGGTTTAACGCCTAACCCTTGCGTGGATTGTAATCGGTATCTAAAATTCCAAGAATTGTTGGATCGGGCCAGGCTTCTGGAATGTGACTGCATTGTTACCGGACATTATGCCTCCATCCGATTGTGCAATGAAACCGGACGATACCTATTATATAAAGCCGCTGACAAAAGTAAGGACCAAAGTTATTTCCTATATACATTAACCCAGGCGCAACTTGCCCACACCCAATTCCCTCTGGGAGATCTGACAAAGGAACAGGTCCGCGAAATTGCGCAGGAACAAGGGTTTGTGAATGCCCGGAAGCGGGACAGTCAGGATATCTGCTTTGTTCCGGATGGGGATTATTTTACTTTTCTAAAAGAATACACCGGAAAAGAATATGCATCCGGCGATTTTCTGGATCTTAACGGCAATGTTATCGGACAGCACAACGGTGCTGTGGCATACACCCGGGGACAGCGAAAAGGTTTGGGCCTTGCGATGGGTACACCTGTGTATGTTTGCAGTAAGGATATGGAGAACAACACTGTCACCGTTGGCAGCAACGATGCGCTTTTTAGCCGTGTTCTTCGAGCAAATGACTGGAACTTCTTCCCCTTCGATACTTTAACTGCGCCAATAAAATGTTTGGCAAAGGCGCGTTCCAGAATGGCAGAACAACCGGCAACTGTATATCCGGAAGATAATGGATTTTTCCGGGTAGAATTTGATGCGCCTCAGCGGGCAATCACCACCGGCCAAGCCGTAGTGCTGTACGATGGTGATCAGGTTATTGGCGGCGGAACCATTACAGAAGTATTATAAAAGATGTGCGTTGCAGTTTTCTTCTGCAACGCACATCTTTATTGAATAGTAATACCGGGGAAATATTCTTCTACAAAGTCTACTTTTTCTACCTGAAAAGACTTGCCATTCAGGTACGCAAGACAGCCGGCATCGGTAGTAAACTGAAATGTCAGTTTATAGGAATAAAGCGCCTGATAATTCCGGTCTGATTTCTTATTTAGTTTTCCGTATTTTCCGTCACCCAGCAGAGGATGTCCGGCGTGGGCAAACTGGGCACGAATTTGGTGTGTTCTTCCGGTGATCAAATCACATTCCACCAGGGACAAACCGTTTTTTGATGCCAGTGTTTCATAATTAGTCTGGCAAGTCTTTGCTCCCGGTTGGGGTTTCTCTGTAACAAACACCCGGTTCTTTTTTGCGTCCTTAAACAGATAGCCTTTCAGACTGCCGGATGCAGGTTTCGGCGTTCCCTCCACGATCGCCAAGTAGCGTTTTTCCAGCTCCCGGTCCTTGATCTTCTGATTGAGGATCCTCAAGGCTTCTGCAGTTTTCGCCGCAATCACGATACCGCCGGTATTGCGATCAATTCGGTTGCAAAGCGCCGGTGCAAAGGAATTCTCGCCTCTGGGACTCCACTGTCTTTTCTGGTAAAGATAAGCCTGAATGTGGTCGATCAGTGTTCTGCCATACTCCGCACCGTCATAGGGGTGCACTGCAATTCCCGGTCGTTTGTCCGCCAGGAGAATATGATCATCCTCGTACACTATATTTAATTTAGGTGTAGCAACAGTCAGGTAGGCGTTGTCTTCCCGGGGCGTTTCAAAGAACTCGTCGTTAATATAAAGTTGGAGCACATCCCCTGCCTGCAGGCGTGTATCCCGTTCTGCCCTTGCGCCGTTACATTTAATCCGCTTGATGCGGATATATTTCTGCGCCAGAGATGCCGGCAACAGCGGCACAGCCTTACTTAAGAACCTGTCCAGTCGCTGGCCTGCATCATTTTGGCCTATGGTAAATTCTTTCATAATTTTTGCTGCTCAACCTTCTGCTGATAATGTCTGTCGATCTGCTCGGTAAATTCCTGGGCAGGGTTATAGCCCATTTTACGCTGGCGGTTATTCATAGCCGCAACTTCCAAAATCACAGCAAGGTTCCGTCCGGGGGTAATGGGGATGGTGTACATCGGTACTTTTACTCCCAATATCTCCGTGTGCTGATCCTCAAGTCCAAGGCGGTCATAGACTTTCTGTGTGTTCCAGGGAACAATATTGACCACAAGATCAATCTCATTTTCCGTACGAATTGAGCCCATACCGAATAGTTTTGCTACATTTACAATGCCGATGCCACGCAGTTCCACATAATTGCGGACCAGTTCCGGTGCCGTGCCCACCAGAGAACTTCCGGAAATTTTTCGGATTTCAACCGCATCATCCGCAATCAGGCGGTGGCCGCGCTTGAGAAGCTCCACTGCCGCTTCGCTTTTACCCATACCGCTTTCGCCAATGATCAGCAATCCCTCGCCGTAAACTTCCATCAAAACGCCATGCTGGGTAATACGGGGTGCAAGCGCTGCTTTTAAGTAAGTAATAATTGCTGAAACCACACTGGATGTGGCGTCCTGACTTTTCAGCAAAGTTACATCGTGCTTCTTTGCCATTTCCACGCACTGGGGATCTGGTGTTCTGTTTCGTGCGATCAGCAGCGCAGGAACTTTATAGGACAGCAGACGGTCAAAGGTAATGGCGCGCTCTGCCGGTGTCAGTTTCTGCAGGTAACTGATTTCCACATTGCCTATAACCTGAAGGCGCATAGGCTCAAAATGATCAAAATATCCAGCCAGTTGCAGTCCAGGTCGACCCACATCCTCAACGGTAATTTGAATAGACTCAAAATCTGTGGACGCATATACAACTTCCAGATTAAACTCTTTTACGATCGTCGTCAGCGGAACACTATACATATCAAACATAATACCGCCCCTTTCTTGCCTTATATTATAGCCTTAAGCAGGTGGAATATCAATAATATTTTGAAAAAGAAAATTTTTTTGCAAAAAACACTTGCATTTTGGATAAAACTCTGCTATCATATCTAAGCGCCTGTTTTGGGGCGTGATTTTAGTGAGCCATCATAGCGGATAGGAGGTGCAGTGAATGGCAAAGTGTGATTATTGCGGTAAGGGCGTTACCTTCGGTATTAAGGTTTCCCACTCCCACAGACGTTCCAACCGGACCTGGAAGCCCAATGTGAAGCGGGTTAAGGCCATTGTGAACGGTACTCCGTGCCATGTGTACGCTTGTACCAGATGCCTCCGTTCCAACAAGGTTGAACGGGCTGTCTAATTAACGGCATCTATAACGCCACCGATTTTCGGTGGCGTTTTTTATTTGGAAAAGATTGCGGGGAGCGCGTAAGTGCGTTCCCCGCCAAATTGGCTCGTTATGCTT
>JAZNDD010000058.1:0-3657 GCA_045587865.1 Faecousia sp. | reverse complement strand
GATGAGGGAAAAACCAAAATGCAAAATATATAGAAATGTATGTTAAATAGGCAAAAGTAAGACCCTCATCCGTCTTCAAATCCGTGCAAGCGTGCACGGATTTGAATCCACCTTCCCCCAGGGGAAGGCATTGTCAAACAGGAACTTGACAACAAAAGAAGGAGGTGCCTGATTGGTACCTCCTTCATAATTATTTCCGCTTGGACAGGGGAACATAGACCCCTCTGGGCTGAACTGCCACATAGGCGGGACGGATGATCTTGTTCATATTTACAAGCTCCTCCATCCGGTGGGCGCTCCAGCCGGCAGTACGGGCAATGGCAAACCGGGGCGTATACAGCTCCACGGGAATATTCAGCATACTGTATACAAAGCCGGAGTAGAAGTCTACATTGGCAGAAACACCCTTGTAGATGTTGCGCTGCTCGGCAATGATATGGGGCGCAAGGCGCTCCACAGTGCAGTACAGGTCAAACTCATCGTGCAGACCCTTTTCTGTACTCAGCTGCTCCACAAAGCCCTTAAGAACTCTTGCACGGGGATCGCTGACAGTATAGATCGCGTGACCCATACCGTAGATCAGTCCGCTGCGATCGAAGTTTTGCTTGCCAAGAAGACCTCTTAAGTAATCAGCCACCTGACCTTCATCACGCCAGTTTTTAACCTTTTCCTTCATATCCGCAAACATCTGGGAGACCTTGATATTTGCGCCGCCGTGCTTGGGGCCTTTCAGGCTTGCCAGAGCAGCAGCCATACAGCTGTAGGTATCTGTACCGGAGCTGGTGACCACGTGGGTGGTGAAGGTGGAGTTGTTACCGCCGCCGTGTTCTGCGTGAAGAACCAGACACAGATCCAGCACGTGGGCTTCCAGGTCTGTATAATCTCCGTCAGGTCGCAGAAGTGTCAGGATGTTTTCCGCGGTGGACAGGTCCGGTCGCGGGGCGTGAAGATACAGGCTCTGACCTTCCTTGTAGGCATATGCCTGATAACTGTAGGAAGCCAGCAGCGGCATAATAGACAGCAGATCCACACACTGGCGCACCACATTGGGCAAGCTGATGTTATCCGGATCCGTGTCGTAGCTTGCCATCGTCAGGACGCCTCTTGCCAGAGAATTCATAATATCCTTACTGGGGGCCTTCATAATCACATCCCGGATAAAGTTGGTAGGCAGAGAGCGGTAATGGCCAAGCTGCTCATTAAAGTCCTTTAGCTGCGTCTCGTTGGGAAGCTGACCGAACATCAGCAAAAAGGCTGTTTCTTCAAAACCGAAACGGCGGTTTTCGGTAAAATCCCGAACGATATCCTCAATGGCATAACCCCGGTAAAACAGTTCACCTTCAATTGGTGTAAGCTTTCCGTCGATCATTCGCTTGGAATTGATCTCACTGATCTCAGTCAGACCGGCAACCACACCGTTGCCGTTTACATCACGCAAACCTCGCTTTACATCGTAGCGAACATAGTCCTGGGGGTCGATGCTGCTGTTTTGTAAGCAAAGGTCAGCAAGCTGATGCAACACAGGGGTAATTTCAGAAAAATTGTGCATTGTATGTACCGACCCTTTCCTGGCTGTCTTTCAGCCATTTTTTGTATTATAACATATAATTTTCCAAATGTCGAAACAAAATGTAAACACTTATTCGACCGAGATCAAAATATCGCCTGTGGAGGTGGTAATTTCACAGATCCCACCGGCTGCGGTATTGGGAACATCCACATCCCCCGTGTGGCTTTCTGTAATGAATATCTTCTCGCTGAGCAGGCTGCCGGTAACATCGCCGGTATCCGTTTGGATAGAAAGCGCACCGGCATCGCAATTTTCAAACTTTACATCACCTGTGGTTCTCGTAATGGAAAGATTTTCTGCAGCGGTGACATTTTCAAGCAGGATGTCTCCGGTATTTCCTGTTGAAAAAAACTCGTTGCACACTGCATCTGTTAATTTTACATCCCCGGTGCCTACTGAGAGGTTCAAATTGTCTTTGCAGGCTATGGAGCGAGCAGTTATATCGCCGGTGGAAACAGAAAGTTCTATTGTTTCGACAGAAATATTTTCTGTTTTGATATCACCGGTGGTGGTTTTGATTTTAATATTGGATGCAGCTGCGTAATTTGTGACATCACCGGTGGTCAGGGTAATATCCATCGTTTCAAAGGAAAATTCTTTTCCGATCTCAATGTCGCCGGTGCTTTCCGTGATGCTGAGTGTATTGTATGCACCCTCCGGCAAACATACCGTAATTTTTGGCGCGTGAGAAATAATACCGATGTGGTCGTACCACTTTCTGCTGTCCACCTGGGCAATGACCAGTGTGCCGTCTTTTACGGAAACTGTGTGTTTTATGTTGGCATCCTCAAAGCAAATGACTGAGGGCTTTTCATCCTGCGTGACGGAAAGCACAATGTCTGCGGTTGTGCTGTTAATGGATATGCTTTTGAAAGCTTCTTCAATGGAATAGTTGTTGCTTTCAAACTGCGTAGTTGATAATTTACCAAAGTCCCACTTTAATGCCGTCATTATACCAACGAAAAGAATTGCGCCTATTAAAATAAGTACAGTAGCGGCAATCAGCCAGATTTTTGTCTTAGTCATTGTGACGCCTCCTGAAGCAGTATTTTGTAAAACGGGCAGCGCCAATGGTGGCAGACCTGCAGCCGTAGAACAGGAAAATCGCCAATCCCGCACACACAAGCCCTGCTGCGACCAATCCCATACCTGCATAGCCGTTACCGCTGCAAGCAAGTATAATCCCTCCGGCGATACCGCCCAAGGCGCAACCGGCAAAGCAGGCAAATACTGCCCACAGGCAGATGATGATTGCCCACAAAGATACATAAAGGGAAAATACCACAGCAAAGGCGGCGATCAGCAAAGAAACCCAGATAGGGGAGCCCAAAGCAATCAGCAGGATTTCCCACGCCTTTCGTTTGTGTTTTGGCTTACTATTGATCAGCGCAGGAGAGATATCTCCAAGGATCTGCCCGGCGATTTCGTCAATAGAACCCACAGAGGCAACTGCATCTGCTTCCGAAAGGCCCTCTTCCATCCGGTCATCGATCATCTCGGCATAAAAGCTCAACCGGTCCTCCCGTTCTTTTGGGGGAAGGGCAGATATTTTTTCTTTTAACTCCAATATAAATTCAAGCTTGGTCATTGCTGTCCTCCTTGGTTACAAACCGGTAGATCGACAGGATCTGCTTCCATTCATCCTTAAAATCTGCGATCCGTTTCATACCTGCATCTGTAATGTGATAATATTTTCGCAGCCTGCCCCCGTGCTCTGCGGCGCGGACAGTAAGCATATGGGCGCTTTCCAGTCGTTTCAAAATGGTGTATAAGGTAGATTCTGAAAGCTCGATGTATGGCTTCATATCTTTGATGATCTTATATCCGTAGGACGCATCATCTTTTATGGCAGCCAGTACACATATATCCAAAAGACCGCGCTTTAATTGAATGTCCATACCATACCTCCTTATGTACAATATATCATAACACGAAGTGTCGTGTGCGTCAATAGAATTGCAACTGAATGACAATGCAGTTTTCAACGGTTAACTTAAAATTTGATACAAATTAGATAATGCTACTTGCGCAAATATTTCCCCTTCAACAATTTAAACAATAAGAAAACTCTGTTATCATAAAGATTG
>JAZNDD010000057.1:0-3614 GCA_045587865.1 Faecousia sp. | reverse complement strand
AGTTCCCGCACAAATTCATCAAACAGCGCCTTGGTGCGGGTATAGGTATGGGGCTGGAATGCCACAACGATCCGTTTGGGTTCCATTGTGCGGACTGCCTCGATCGTGGCTGCCAGTTCATCCGGATGGTGGGCATAGTCGTCGTAGATCTCTGCGCCATTATACTTACCCTTAAGCTGCATACGGCGCTGCGCACCGGAGAAGGTTGTAAGACCTCTGCTTACTGCCTCTCCGGGGATACCCAGCATCCAGGCTGTACCTGCTGCTGCCAACGCATTGAGGGCGTTGTGTCTGCCCAGGACCTGCAGGTCCAGATGGCAATAAAACTGATCATCGCAAACCACATCCAGATGCCGCCAATCCGGGCAGATATTTGCCGCACGCACCCGGTTATGCGCCTTCAGACCAAAGGTGATGCAATCCACTCCCTCCATTGCCTGCAGGGTATGGGGATCATCGCCGTTGGCAAGGACACCGCCGGTTGACAGCTGGGCAAATTTGCGGAAAGATTTCTGCACATCCGCAAGATCCTTAAAGTAATCCAGATGGTCCGCTTCCACATTTAATATCACAGCCAGTGTGGGGAAGAAGTTCAGGAAGGAATCGCAATACTCGCAGCTTTCCAGCACGATCGTATCCCCATTTCCCACCCGATGACCGGCACGCAGCAGCGGTAAGTAGCCACCGATCATAACTGTGGGGTCCACGTCGGCTTCCATTAAAATATGGGTGACCATAGAAGTGGTGGTGGTCTTGCCGTGAGTACCTGCAATGCAGACAGCATTCTGATACGCCTGCATAATCACACCCCAGGCCTGCGCCCGTTCAAACATAGGGATGCCCAGTCTGCGGGCTGCAGCAATCTCAGGATTATCATTATGGGCAGCAGCAGTGCGGATAACGCAATCTGCACCCTCCACATTGCTTTCGCTATGTCCAATAGCAACGGAAATTCCATTTGCAATCAGTTCATCGGTAGATACGGATGAATTCATATCCGAACCTGTAACCAGCATACCCATTCCCTTAAGTACAAGACCAAGGGGTCGCATAGATACACCACCGATTCCCACCAAATGTACCCGCTTTCCGGGCACAAGATAGCGCTTCAATTCTTGAATTCTATTTTCCATTCAGGTTTTCCTCCCGAATTATTTTCTTTTAACCTATACATTATACAATATTGCATAACTATTTACAACTAGTATTTTGCCCAAAAAATACATGGCGCTTTCAACCACTTAAAGGATTATATGTATGCTGGATGTATAATATTCGTTTCTTTCTGTATATCTATACACATCCTCATTCAAATATACAATCAAAATATTCGTCACTTTGTATATTTCGTACTATCTATACAACATTTGTGAAAATTTATTGTATCTTTAGTCAATTGACCCTGAATAATATGCGTGGTACAATACATAGACCAATTCCCAATCTGGGATATTTATGAAAAGGAGTTTATCATTATGAAAAAGTTTCTTGCTTTGATGCTGGCTATGCTGATGGTCGTCGGTATGCTGGCTGCCTGTGGCAACAAGGGTGCAAACGACGACACCACCGCTGCTGCCGCTGACACTACCGGCGCTGCTGCCGATACCACCGCTGCTACTGAAGCAGATACCCTGCAGACTGTTGAAGAAGGCAAACTGATTATGGCTACCAACGCTCAGTTCCCTCCCTATGAGTTCTATGAGGGCGAAGAGATCGTAGGTATCGACGCTGAGATCGCTAAGGCAATTGCTGACAAGTTGGGTCTGGAACTGGTCATCGTGGATATGGAGTTTGACTCCATCGTTGAGTCCGTTAAGGGCGGCAAGGCTGACATCGGTCTGGCTGGTATGACCATCACCGACGAGCGTAAGGAATCCGTTAACTTCACCGCAAGTTATGCTACCGGCGTTCAGGCAATCATCGTTACCGAAGAGTCCCCCATCACCAGCGTTGACGATCTGTTTGCAGAGGGTGCCAACACCACCATCGGCGTACAGCGTAACACCACCGGTGACCTGTACACCACTTGGGATCTGGAAGACTTCGGCAAGGCTACCATCGACCGTTATTCCAAGGGCGCTGACGCTGTTCAGGCTCTGAAGACCGGTAAGGTTGACTGCGTGGTTATCGACAACGAGCCCGCTAAGGCATTTGTTGCTCAGAACGAAGGCCTGAAGATCCTGGAGACTGAGTATGTTGAAGAGCAGTATGCTGCTGCTATGAACAAGGAAAACACCGCTCTTTATGAGGCTGTTAACAATGCTCTGCAGGAACTGATCGACGACGGCTCTGTTCAGAAGATCGTCGACAAGTATATTGTCGCTGAATAATCAAATTCTTATACCGGCAAGGGGTTCGGGAAACCGAACCCCTTGTTTAGGCTGAAAGGAGAGATATTATGAGACCGGGTCCTGCCACACTATGGCCTGACTTTGCTCCGGACTGGATCTTAAATTTACCGGATAAACTTGAAAATATCTGCTACTTGGTCTATAAATGCTTCATTTATGACGACCGTTACGAAATGTACATAGCCGGTGTGAAAAACACCCTGCTGATGACATTCCTTGCCCTTTTGATGGGTATTGTGCTGGGTGTGGTTGTTGCCCTTGTCCGTTCCTCCTGGGATAAAAACAGTTCCGAAATGCGGGGCTTTTCCAAGGTGATTCTTGGGTTCTTCAACTGGATCTGTAAGACCTACCTGACAGTATTCCGCGGTACACCGGCAATGGTTCAACTAATGATCTGGTACTTTGTTGTCTTTGCAAAAAGCCGCAACGGTATGATGGTTGCATCCTTTGCATTTGGTATCAACTCCGGTGCTTATGTGGCTGAGATCATCCGAAGTGGTATTATGGCAATTGACGCCGGACAAATGGAAGCCGGTCGCAGTCTGGGCTTTGGTTATGTTCCCACGATGCGTCACATCATTCTGCCCCAGGCATTTAAGGCTGTCCTGCCTACCCTTGCCAACGAATTCATTGTTCTGTTAAAAGAAACATCTGTTGCCGCCTTTGTAGGCGTCGCAGATCTTACTTATGCCGGCAGCACCGTTGGTGGCAATTCCTATGAGTATCTGTTCCCCCTGTTGCTGACAGCCCTTATTTATCTGGTTATGGTTATGTTCTTTACCTATCTGGTAGGCAGACTGGAAAGGAGACTCAGAAACAGTGAACGGTAATTACATTATTTCTGCACAGGACTTAAAAAAGCACTATAACAAAGGCAAAATCAAGGCCTTGGACGGTGTCAGTGCTGATATCAAAAAAGGTGAAGTTGTGGTGGTAATCGGTCCTTCCGGCTCCGGTAAGTCCACTTTCCTGCGCTGTTTGAATCTCCTGGAAGTTCCCACCAGTGGAACGATTTGGTTCCATGAAACAAACATCACCGAAAAAGGTGCAAATATCAACTTACACCGTCAGAAAATGGGTATGGTGTTTCAGCACTTTAACCTGTTCCCACATATGACCATTCTGAACAATATGATCCTTGCCCCCTGCAAGCTTCTGGGCAAAACAAAATCCGCAGCGACCCAAAGAGCTATGGGACTTCTGCAGAGAGTCGGACTGGCAGACCGTGCCAATGCCTATCCCAGTCAGCTTTCCGGCGGTCAG
>JAZNDD010000056.1:0-5338 GCA_045587865.1 Faecousia sp. | reverse complement strand
TCCCGCCGCCCCTTTTCGACCTGTTTCAATTTGAATGTAGGGCGGGGGGTTGCTCCCGCCGTAAAAAATCAATGTGTATTCAGCGGCGGGGGCAAGCCCCCGCCCTACAGAGTATTTTGTACATTGAGGTATTAGGAATATGGCAGAAAATAAACGCGATTATTATGAGGTGCTGGGCGTTGAAAAGGGCGCAAGTGCCGAGGAAATAAAAAAAGCATACCGCAAAAGTGCAATGAAATATCACCCGGACCGCAATCCCGGTGATAAGGCAGCAGAAGAAAAATTTAAAGAGATCGGCGAAGCCTATGAAGTGCTGTCCGATGACGATAAGCGCGCCCGGTACGATCAGTTCGGTTTTGCCGGCGTTGACCCCAATTACAGCGGCGGTGCCGGTGGTTATGGCGGCGGTTTTGGCGGTTTCGGCGGCTTTGGAGATTTTGGCGATCTGGGGGATTTGTTCGGGTCCTTCTTTGGAGGCGGCACCAGCCGCAGAACTTCCCAAAATGCACCCCGCCGGGGTGAAAATGTAGGCGCCCGTTTGGATCTGACTTTTGAGGAAGCCGTCTTTGGCTGTGAAAAAGAGGTTTCTGCCCCCCGTATTGAGCATTGTGCCTCCTGCGGCGGCAGTGGTTCAGAAGATGGGGCAGTGGAAAGTTGTTCCCAGTGCCACGGCACCGGTCAGGTCACCGTTGTGCAGAATATTATGGGTATGCGTATGCAGTCCCAGAGCACTTGTCCTTCCTGTTCCGGCAGAGGCAAGATTATAAAAAATCCCTGTTCTGCCTGTCGGGGAAAGGGTAAAGTCCGCAGAACCAAGCGGATCAAGGTGAAAATTCCTGCCGGCGTGGACGATGGACAGACCGTACGGATGCGGGGCGAAGGCTGTGTTGGCTCCAATGGCGGTCCTGACGGAGATCTGCTGGTGGAGATCACCGTTCGGCGTCATCCTATTTTTGAGAGAGAAAATACGGACATCTTCTGCGAGGTGCCCATTACCTTTACCCAGGCGGCTTTGGGCGCTCAGATCGAAGTGCCCACCCTGGAAGGAATGCAATCCTTTGACATTCCGGAAGGCACACAAAACGGCAAACAGTTTTCCATCAGCGGCAAGGGTGTTCCCAATGTGAATAATCCCAGACGCCGGGGCAGTCTCTACTTTACCGTGGTTGTGGAAACGCCCACCAGACTTAACCGGGAGCAGAAAGAACTTCTGCGTCAGTTGGATGCCACAATGGATGGAAAAGCCAATCCCAAGCGGAAAAAGTTTCTGGATACAATGAAAGACTTTTTCGGATAAGCGGCAATCCCCCAATTTAAGGAGGTAAAAAATATGAAGAGAACCGATTACATCAGTTGGGATGAATACTTTATGGGCGTTGCAATGCTGGCGGCAAAGCGCAGCAAGGACCCCAGCACCCAGGTGGGTGCCTGTATCGTCTCTGAGGACAACATCATCATTTCCACCGGCTATAACGGTATGCCCAAGGGTTGCAGCGATGATGAATTCCCCTGGGACCGTACCGGTGAAGAAACCAAGTATCCCTATGTGGTCCACGCAGAACTCAATGCTATTTTAAATGCCAATGGGCGGGACTTAAGGGGCAGTAAACTGTATGTGGCGCTGTTCCCCTGTAACGAATGTGCAAAGGCGATTATCCAGAGCGGCGTCAGAGAGATCTACTATCTGTCTGATAAGTATGCCACTACCCCTGGAACACTGGCATCCAAACGGATGCTTGCCGCGGCAGGTGTGAAATGTACCCAACTTCGTACCGGGATCCAAACATTGACCCTGGACTTTACCCCCGAAGAGGAGAAATAAGATAATACGAAAAAGACGTGGTGTAATTTGTTTTACACCGCGTCTTTGCATATTATGATGGTTGTCAAATTCCTGCTTATCGAATAGATTCGTAGGGGACGCCGCCCTCGGCGTCCCAACAGGAAATCCGACCTCGATGGGCGGATTTCCTGATGCTTGCCAATATTTCTGTATTTTTGGGGCATCGAACCCCAAAAATACAGATGGGACGCCGAGGGCGGCGTCCCCTACGAACAAGCTGTCAAACAGAAATTTGATAAAATGAGGGAGGTGGCTCGAGACATGAGCAACCTCCCAAAATTGTTTTCATTTATCCTGAAAAAATATGCGTTTCTTTACAGCCCCTTTTCTAAACTTTTTCTTCCAGATTCCGGGCCAGGGTGTAGCCCTTGCCGTTTACATTTTTTACTTCTGAGGTGACGATAAATGCATGGGGGTCCAGTTTTAAAATGGCATCCCGGATGGCAGGATACCGCTTGGCATAGAGAATGCAAAGCACCGCTTTTTGGTCCTTGCCTTCGTAACCGGTCTCAATGTCCAGCATGGTTACGCCGCTGTCCTGTACTTCCAGAATTTCGTGGCGGATCTGTTCGTAAAGGGGCGAAATGACGATCAGTTGCACCTTTTTAACACCGGTAACCACCGTTTGGTTTACGGTGACAGACACCAGGAAAATGATAATAAGACTATGTAAGATCCCGTCCAGACCGTTGACACATACCTGTGATAGCACAATGATCGTGTCGAACACCATCAAGGAAGTGCCGATGGGGATGCCCTTGTACTTATTGAGAATACAGGGCGGGATATCCATACCGCCGGTAGCACCGCCAGCGCGGACTACGATGCCAATGCCGAAGCCTGCAATCACTGCGCAGAAAATGGCGCAGGTGAGTTTATCTTCGGTAAACAGTGTTTCCAGGGGCAGATGCTCAAAAACAGCCATAAAAACCGGGTAGATAATGGTTGAAAGCAATGTGCCGGCAGCAAATTTCTTACCCAGAAACGCCAGTCCCAGAAAGAACAGAGCACCGTTGAGGACGGCGTTGAGCAAGGACAGAGGTATCCACTGGAATACAGAATGGATCGCCAGAGCAATACCGTTGGAGCCGCCCAGCATAAAATGATTGGGCACCACAAAGGCACATACGGCAAATGCCAGCAGGGCATTGCCTGCCAGAATGCTGAAAAATGTAATAATCTTCTGCTTCATAAGTGCATCCTTACATAAATTTAGGCGGTTCTTTTGAACCGCCCCAACACAATTATCATATCATAGAAGGATATAGAAAGTCAATAAGGATTTGCACGGCAAACTTATATTCTCTTTTTTGTATGATTTGAGGGGTGAAAAGTTGTGAAATATCCCATCTTGAAAAAGGGAAAAAGGTAGGTTATTATATAGACACAAAGAGGTGATACCAATGATCTGATACACCTAAGATCCTAATGAAAAAAAGGATCGAAAGACGGACTTTCACCCAATCTTCCGATAACATAAATTTCTCAGAAACCACAATAAA
Source organism: Faecousia sp. (assembly GCA_045587865.1). GTDB lineage: Bacteria > Bacillota > Clostridia > Oscillospirales > Oscillospiraceae > Faecousia. Next base: position 1,993 of record JAZNDD010000056.1, on the reverse strand, counting down.
GGAATTGAAACGGAAGCAATTCAAATTCAAAACAGAAAGTCGCGTCTAACCTGTAGAAAGTGAGGTTAATCATCAATGGAACCCAACAATTCAATGAAATGACCCTCAGCCGGTTACAGTGATTAGGTAACGTGCTGAGGGTCATTTCTTTTCTCGGTGGATCTTTTTCCGCATATCTGCGTTTTGAAGACCTTGAAATACCGGGAGTATGTCGGCGGTCTTCAAAACTTGTTCTGCGAAAAAATCTCTCACCGAGCGCGAATTGTTTCCGTATATCTGCGTTTTGAAGACCTTGAAATACAGGGAAGATTTCTGTTCCTTTGATAGCCCCGATAAATATGTCTTGTATTTTTCGACAAAATAGAGTATGATAGTATGCGGTCTAATGATAATACACAGATAAGGAATGTGTGACGGATATGTCAGATATCAATTCCCGGGTGCAGGAACCGGTGCTGGAAGGCAGTACCCTTGTTCAGCGGATCAACCGGTTTATGAGAACCCCGAAGTATATAATGCTTACAATGCTGGTGTCGGCACTGGCCAATATGTTCTCTTTGGAACTGGTGGCTTACGGACTGTATGCAGTTTTGGCAGTGTATATCTGCCTGCTTGGTACAGACTTACTGCCGATTATTCCCCTCGTGATCAGTGGCTATGTGATCCCTTCTGCCCAGAATAATCCGGGACGGGAGGAGACCTCTATTTTTTTTGCAGGTCACGGTGGAAATCTGATTATTGTATATGCAGTGGTTATTGTTGTGTCACTGGTTTACCGGCTGATCCGGGATCGCAAGGTATTTTTCTCCCGTAAATATGCGATGCTTTCCGGTATGCTGGTCCTGACGGCAGCCTACCTGCTCAGCGGCATCGGCAGCGATGCCTATCCGGCAGCCATCTGGCCCAATGTGCGCTTTGCTCTGATACAGGGTTGTGCGCTTCTTGTGCCCTACCTTTTGATTGCCGGCGGTGTGAAATGGGAAAAAGCCCGCAATGATTATTTTGCCTGGGTAGGCTTTGGGATGGGCACTCTTTTACTGGTGGAGATTATATGGCTCTATGCCACCAGAGGTGTTGTGGTGGATGGTATTATCCAGCGCAAATATGTATATACCGGCTGGGGTATTCATAACAACCTGGGTGGTTTGATGGCAATGATGATTCCCTTCGCCTTCTACCTTGCCACAAAATATAATCGTGGCTGGATTGGCACAGTGGCGGGCTCGGCATTTTTAACAGGCGTATTTATGACCTGCTCCAGAGGCTCCATTTTGATGGGCGTGATCATCTATTTGATTTGTGTGCTGTTTATGCTCCATTACGCCAAGAATCGGCGCAATAATTTTATTGCCTTCGTAACCATCGTGGGTATGATCATAGTGGCGTTTATGCTGTTCCACAAGCAACTTTTGCAGTTGTTCAGCGATATTCTCAATAGAGGCACAGATTCTTCCGGCCGGGATACGATCTATTATGAGGGACTGAAACTGTTTAGACAAAGTCCTGTATTCGGCAATTCTTTTTTCTCACCCGGATACACGCCCTATGGCTGGTCAACAACGGAACTTGCCGGACTGATTCCCTCCCGCTGGCACAATACAGTGATCCAACTTTTGGCAAGTTGCGGCGTGGTGGGTATGTTGGCATACCTGGTCCACAGAGTACAGACTGTGCGGTTTTTCCTGAAAAACCGGACGAAGGAGAATAACTTTATCGGTTTTTCTATGCTGGTGCTGGTTTGCTGCAGTCTGGTGGACTGCCACTTCTTCAACATCGGCCCGGTTCTGTTCTATTCAATGGGCCTTGCCTTTGCGGAAAACATTTATAAAAGCGCCAGGTAAATACCATAGGGCAGTAAAGAAACCCGTATTTTCCAGGATAAATGAAAACAAGTTTGGGAGGCAGCTCAAAAACCGAGCTACCTCCCTCATTTTGTCAAATTTCTGTTTGACAGCTTGTTCGTAGGGGACGCCGCCCTCGGCGTCCCATCTGT
>JAZNDD010000055.1:0-2547 GCA_045587865.1 Faecousia sp. | reverse complement strand
CTGGACATCTGCCAGAAGGCCCATTTCAAACTGATCGGCGTGATGCTGGACGTTTCCCGGGGCGGCGTTATGAAAGTCAGTTCTGTGAAGAAGTATATCGACTATATGGTCGCTCACGGTATGAATATGCTGATGCTGTACACTGAGGATGTGTACGAAGTGGAGGGCTATCCCTACTTTGGCTACCAGCGGGGCCGTTACACCCTGAAGGAGTTGCAAGAGATTGACGATTATGCAGATTCCCTGGGCGTTGAAGTCATCCCCTGCATCCAGACCTTCGGTCATATGGAACAGTTCCTGCGTTATCCCTCCAGTTCCGATGTGAAAGACAGCGCTTCCGTGCTTCTTGCCGGTGAGGAAAAAACTTACGAACTGATCGAAGCCTGTGTTGCCACCTGCCGGAAGGCATTCCGCTCCAACCGCCTGCACATTGGCTGTGACGAGACCCGGGGTCTGGGTCTGGGCGAGTACTTAAACCGCAACGGCTATCAGGACCGTTTCACCATTTTCAATTCCCACATTCAGCGGGTCACAGAAATTTGCGCAAAATACAACTACCGCCCGATGATGTGGAGCGATATGTACTTCACCCTGGTCAATGCCCACGGTGTAAAGGACTACGATCCTTCCCTGATCGTTCCCCAGTATGCAATCGACGCTATGCCCGACTGCGATATGTGCTTCTGGGATTACTACAATCTGGACAATGACTTCTACCGCATCAACATTGAAAAGCACAAGACCTTTGACCGTCCTGTTGTCTTTGCCGGCGGCATCTGGACCTTTGACGGAATGGTCCCCTACCACACCCACACCTACAACACAATGAAGCCCGCTATGGAAGAGTGCCTGCGGGGCGGTGTGGAAGAAGTGATCGTCACCTCCTGGAGCAACGACGGCACAGAGACCAGCCATATGCTGGGTCTGCCGATGCTAAGCCTGTTCTCTGAGTATTGCTATCTGGGTGAAAAGTGTACTGAAGAAGACATTTGGAGCATCAGCAACTTTGTGACCGGTATGACCAAGGAGCTGTCGGACGCCGTCAGCGGCTTTAACTGGGGATACGACGGTGCTGTCCGTGCCGGCAAGCACATTATGTGGAGCGATCCGCTGATCAATCTGCTGTTCCAGGATTTTGATATGGAGGCAGGCGTCAACTACCTGAAAAACGGTCTGAAGGTATTTGAAAAGTATGCAGACCATCCCGATGTTCCCTACTTTAAGGCTGTATTCCAGGCTTGTCTTGACAAGTGCTACATCCATATGAACCTGCAAGCAAAGTACAAAGCCGGTGACAAGCAGTGGCTGAAGGACTTTGCAGAAAAGGAAATTCCTGTAATGATCCAGCACTTCGTACAGCTGCAAAAACTGCACCACACTTCCTGGCACGCAGACTACAAGACCCACGGCTTCGAGCGCATTATGTGCCGCTACGCCGCAGCCAAGGAACGGCTGGCATACACCGCTGAGGTTATCCGCAAGTATCTGGCTGGCGAGCTGTGCGAAATCGAGGAGTTGGAGCCTGAGGTACTTCACGAGGGCATCCACAAGTGGTTCTCTGCCCGTCACTTTATGTACATCGAATCTCACTAAATCATACGATCCGAAAGGGCGCATTGCCAAATGCAACGCGTCCTTTCTTGTTAAAATCCGACAAATTTCTGTTTGACGGTCTGTTGTACTGCCTCGCCACTTGCCTCCCCTCATAGGGGAGGTGCCCAGTGCGCACACTGGGCGGAGGGGTTGTCCTATCTTAAGAAGTACACTCCCCCAGTCACCTGCGGTGACAGGCCCCTCAGGGAGGGGGCCAAGGGATTGTGCGTATACCATACTGTGCATCAAACAGAAATTTGATGGCAAACAAGGGCGCATTTTGCAATGCGCCCTTGTTTGGTTTGTTAGTTTTTGATTATAACGCCACGGGAACTGGCAAAGGTTTCCGCCGCAGAACCTGCCGGGCAGGTGACGGTGTAACCGTCGGAAGAACGGAACATATCCGGGTAGATGTTGACCAATGTGCCGGGTAATTGCAGGTCAAGTGTTTCATCGCGGTAGGTCACAAAGTTACCCTTGCGGATATTCTGCACACCCTCCGGAATTACGATCCGGCTGGCTTTTAACTGACCAGCGAAGGCATTGCGCCAGATGGTGGTAGTGCCGATCCTGACAGATACTGTGCCGGTTTTACCCTGGGGACACAAAATCAGGCTGACGCCGTTTTTGGTGTAGATCATACCGTCGTGGGAGGCGTAGTCTGGATTGTCTGTTTGAATTTCCACATTTTCCAGCGCCCGGCAATTAGAGAACATCTCACCGGACAGGTAATCCACCGTTGCAGGCAGTGTGATCTTTGTGAGGGTATCATTGTAGCCGGTAGCGGGGGCAAAGGCGGTTTCCGCAATGGTGGTTACCGTATCTGCCACATTGAGCGTTGCCTTTTTGCTCAGGCAGGCATACAGGACCGTCAGATCCCGGGAGTAGATGCATTCCTCGTGGAGGATGAAGTTGGGGTTTTCCGTGCTGATGGTTACATCTGCAATGTAATAA
>JAZNDD010000054.1:0-5567 GCA_045587865.1 Faecousia sp. | reverse complement strand
TGCCCGCCAGTAAAATGCCCTTCTAGGGCTTAATCAAGCCTCCGGCTTAGCCGGAGGTCATGACTTCGATGATGACGTAGCTGTTCAGGCATATTCTTAAGGAGGTTTATTATGACTCCTGTATTACATTTGCATCATTATAACGATGAAGATGGATGCGTGATGTATGACTGCCATGTTTATGCCAAGGTGGGGCAGCTCTGCGAGGTTTTGACGGAGCCACTCTATATTGCGGAAATCATGGACGACACCGTTACCTTTCATTTTGAAGGTGACGAGAACAGGGATGTGCAGCTGCGTCCAGGGGAAACCACGAAGTTTGTGGATGAGCTGCCCTGCTTGATCGCTGACGGGTCTGGTGGGATGATGGAAACCCTGACGGTCACCTATGTGCCGGAGAGCGAAACGGTCGGACTGACTGTTATGCTCTGGGAGGCGAGGAACATGAAGCTGGTAATCAAGGAGCAGTTTTGGGCTGTGGATGCGCCCACAAGGACAACAAAAATCGTAAGAGCACCCGTTATCCCCGGCAGGGTGCCGGAGATGGAACGGGGCAGTATGTACTTCACTATTGATTCTGTTGCGGAAGATAGCGCGGTGGTGACCGTGCATTATCAGAATGAACAGTATAACAAGACTTGGACCGTCACAAAGGGTCGGGGTGTCTACTACCGCCCCGTTTCTATGGATGGTGGCTATGAATATCTGATAGACCTGAAAAAGGGTATGTTCGGACTTTGAGGGGAGGGGCACGGAAATGAGATGCCCTGTTTGCGGTGGCTCAATGGAAAAGCAATTCGGCTTTTCCGGTGACCTGTATCAGACAAATGATTTCCGCTATATTTGTCAGCAGTGCGGTTACAAGGGATCTTCGGATGCAGATGTCCTGGCGCAGGTTGTTAAAAAACTGCAGGAGAAGAAAGACAATGGCTGAGCGCTATATCCGCATTCATCTGCACTGCGATAATATCTATGATAATATCCCCGACAGTGAAAGACTTGTCCCGTTTGAAGAGGGTATCCATCCTTTGCAGGGCGAGCCCTTCGGCAGAAATGTGGCTGGCGGCGACAATATCAAGGACATAACTATCAAAGGCAATGAAGTGATCTTCAACGGTCAGTGGCTGTGCCTGGAAAACGGCGATGCTGTGGTAAAGGCTAAGTTTATGTATTACAAGGGCATCGTGCCCAATCCGCTGTATTACACAATTACCCTGAGTAAAATCGAAGATTTGGGAGGCAACTAAAATGGAAGAAAAGAAGCAGGTTTTTATCACCCTTACGGATTATTACAGAACCTTTGACGGAGGAGATAATACCACATACCGGTTTCCTATCCGCGTCGGAACGATTTCCTATGATGAAGATATGACTTGGATCAAAGGCGATTACCCCCGATATAAAAAGCTGGAAATCGTGGAGATCACGGACGAGACGGTCTCCTTCGTGGTAGATAAGGATTTTCTGGACGGCAAAGCGAGTGCAGTCCATACCTTGAAGCTTTCCGGTGAGGAAAAGGTGTTTGAGCGTATCACAGAGGAATATGCCAGAATCTATGACGAGCATTACGATTACGAACAGATTCACAGACTGACCATCAGAACAGAAAGTTAAGGAGGCAATCCTATGAGGCCGGAACTTGTTTTAGGCATGAAGTCATATTCGGATCCTGCCGAGCTGCGGGACGAATGGCTGAAAGAATACGCAAAATACGAAGATGATCCCAGCGATGGCGAACTGACAGCACAGCTGAAAGAACGACTTTTAAAGGCCTATGATCTGGTTGTCGCCGGCAAACTGGAGGACGATCCTTCTTTGGACGGCGATTTTCCCCTGGGCAAGACCGAGGATGCGGAGTTCATGGTTCCCATGTTCCGCATTGACCAGCTGGTCCTGCTGCAGCTGGGCGCACCCCATTTAGTGCAGGCCGGGCACTATGTGGAGCCTGCCTACGATGTACTTGTCCGCAAAGGAATTCTGCATGAGCTGTCCGGCGATTATGCCAATGCGTATGTTTGTTACGACGGCGTTCCCAGTCCCAGCGCCAATAAACGGGGCTATGCATGTAAAAAGATCGCCCTCGCCAAGTATAACGAACTGATGGAGCAGGCGCACAAGCACCTTTCCGAGGGTGACTGGAAATCGGCCTGGTATCCTCTGGTGGAAGCGAAGGATATCGAGTTCGTTGCTCCCAGCCGGGAGGCCGCTGCCATGCTGGGTCACCAGTATGTATATGGCCTTGGTGTCCCCAAGGATACAGAAGAAGGCTTGCAGCTACTGCGCGGCGCGGCCAAGGATGTGCTGTATCCTTCCTATGATGCCTGCATGACAATCGTAGAACTTCACGATGGCGGCTTGTGGGATGTGGAAGGCGTGGAAGCTTATGAGCTTTGCAAAAAAGCGGCCGATGCCGGTGTAAAGAAAGCACAGATCCGTCTGGAAGCTGGTTTTGACCTGCGCTCTAATGAGGAGATCTGCCGGGAGCAGATCGAAAAGGGGAATAAGGATGCGCTGTACATCCTTGCCTGCTACCTGCGCAACCAGGGCAGTGAAGAGTGCCTGGAGTGGCTGGAAAAGGCGGCCGCTGCCGGTATTGTTCCTGCTATGGTGGATTTGGCTGAAATCTATATGCTGGCAGAGCGTCAGGAAGAGGGCGAATACCTCTACCGCAAGGCTGCGGAAATGGGTTCTGTGGAGGCCATTAAGGCTCTGGCCCGTCGGGACAGAAATAAGGAAGATCCGCTGTTCTTCCTTGCTGCTATGCACCAGGAGGAAGCACCCTCAGATGCGGCATTGACCGAGCGCCACAAGAAAGAGATGGGCTGGGCGTTGCTGGCAGCGGAAGCCGGCGATCCTTTCTCCATGTATCAGGTGGCGATGGCCTACCACTATGGCTACCCCTGCGAGAAGGACGATATCCAGGCCTTTATCTGGGCGAAGCGGGGCGCAGAAGAGGGCCGCAGTGAATGCCATAACCTGCTGGGTATCCTATACGAAACCGGCGAAGGCTGCGAAAAGAACATCCTGAAGGCGGTGGAACACTACGATGCCGCTGCGCGGAGAGGTGTTTTGATGGCCATCGGCCGCTTGGTAGAACTCTATCAGGACGGCGCCGAAGGCTTGGCTCCCGACCCGAAAAAGGCCGCATACTATCGCTTTTTGGGCGGCTTCGGCAGGGATTGAGTATGGAAAATATTCTTTGCCCCAAGTGCGGGAGCAAGTGTACTGAGCATATTTCGACCGGTATTGCTTGTTCGAAGGCTTCGGGTTACCGCGTCGACCTTGAAGTACATCCCTATTTATACCGGTGTTTGGATTGCGACGAGGTGTTCCCCAGAGACGGGTTTCCACTGCCGGACCTGCCGGATAAAGTGTAAGGAGAGAACGCTATGGAATTGGAATATGCGGATTATCAATACGCCAAATACAGAATGCTGGAGCCACCCATTTGGCACAACCATTACGAAAGCGCCTTAAAGAATTTTGAAGAATCCGCCGAAGCAGGGGAAGCCAGAGGCACGTTTATGCTGGGTAAGATCCTATTGCTATGGAGTAAAAATGAAGCCGATGCCGCTATCGGTATTCGGTGGCTTGAAAAGGCTGCCACCATGGGCTACAAAGTCGCGGATGAATTCTTGGACTTTTACCGGACATTCGGCAAACCCATCACCCGGGAACTGCTGGAATCCGTTACTTTGGAAACAGAAAACGCTCCTCTTTTGTGCCTTGCCGGTCAGCTGAAATTCTTTGATTGCCCCCTTTCGGGGTTTCGCAATGAGGGACATTCCAAGGCATTGGAGGGCATCGCACTGCTGAAAAAGGCAGCGGATCTGGGGTATCTGGAAGCGATCAGATTCCTGTTTGAAGCCTATTTCGGCTATTTCTGGCAGGTGTACCACGACAGTGTGAAGGCGAAATACTGGCTGGAAAAATATCTGGCACTGACCGGGGACCCCCTTGAGCAGGCGGAACTGGACAATTTTGAGTGCGCCTGTAAGCGGATGATGAAATCCCGCCGGGATTTGGTTTTTTACACCAATAGTCGCAGCTGCTCCCGGGATCTGCCGGAAAACCGCGGCTCGCTGGACCCGTCTTTTCACGATCGATTCCGCCCGGAAAACCAATAAGTGACCATAAGGAGGTCAGCGTATGAAGATATCGGAAAAAGAAAATGCCCGGATCATTGAACTTTTTCAGCAGATCCGTACCCGGCAGGAACAGGAGCAGGAGCATACCAACTATAAAGATGCCCCTGCACTTCATGAAATGGCCGACCTGATCCGTCCCTATATTGTGAAGATGGATGAAGCGGATGCGGATACTTTGGTTGATTTAGTCGCTGTCTGCCGCTTCCTGGGCGAAAGCTATCAGGAAATGCTCCGCGGTTCCTATGCTGCGGAATTCTTTACCGCTGCATTTCTTGCCGCTGCAAAAATCGGCAATGGGGATGAAGACTTGTTGCGCGGTGCAGTAAAAACGAGAAACTGGTACGTTGATGATGACTGCGAAGACTTGAAGCAGGCGGCCTTCAAGGTTATGGATGCGGTGAAGGCGGAAACGATCATCGCTGAAAGCTGCAAGCGCACCTTGAAGCGTGACCCGGTGGAGATGACCCCTGAGTATTTGGCGGTCATTGACGAGGTGGAAAAGAAGGTCGCGGAGAATATGACCACCCACGGCAGAGGCTCCTGCCATGAGCGTTGGTCACTGACCAGCGAATATCTGGAAGAAAAAGGAATCCATTGGCGCTCCCAGGGTGTTATGAATCCTGGCTTCCGCTTTGACTGATTAAGGAGGAAACAAAAATGGCAATTGGTATGAGATTGGTAAAAGCAACGGGTGAGTATGACCTTACCGCCAGCAGATTTTTCGGCAACCCGGCAATCCCTGCCTGGATGGAAGCCGAGATCGAAGCCGACGAGGTATTCCTGGCGCAGATTCGACTCTCCGACATCGCTGAGTTGGACACGGAAAACATCCTGCCCCATGAGGGTTGGCTCTATTTCTTCATCAAGGCAGAGGATGGCTCCGCCTGGACACCCAAGGAAGCCGTGGTTCGTTACAGCAAGGATGAGCCGGAGATGATCATCGATGAGTTCAACGAGCAATCTCCCATTCCTGAGGGATTGAACAACCCTTATCTGGTGGAGTTCGCCTTGGTGGATGCGGATTCTGACGGTATGAAGCTGCTGGGTGAACCCTATGATTGGTGCTATGCGGAAACTCCACCCCAGCTTCTGCTGCAGTATGACCCGCTGGACACCGAATCCTCCTTCCTTTCCGAAATGGACGGCGTTGCCTATTTCTTCTTTGGCGGGGATCAGGAAGGCTTTACGGATGTGGTCTGGCACGCAGAGTATTCCTGACAGATAAATTTACAAAGCATTGAGGAGAAGGTGAAGGTATGAATCGTGAGGGGATATTGGCGATTTGTGGGGTGCTGACGCTGATCATTGCGGCAGTTGCTGTCATACTTGCCATCCGCAATCGGCGGAATGTAACCCGCGTGGTGCGCACCCTTGGCGTATGCATGTTTTTGATGCTGATGACGGGGATCTATCCCTACT
>JAZNDD010000053.1:0-6917 GCA_045587865.1 Faecousia sp. | reverse complement strand
AATTCGTCTAGCAAATTTTACTCAAGAATTTTCGTTGGCTGTTATTTATTCGTACACGAATAATCTTAAACAATCCATTTTTAATAAATTGTCCAAGGTGTTATAGTTCGTCTTTGCGTTATTCAATTTACAAGGTACAGTCCGCACGCCCCGTTTGGGGTGAGCCTGTTTAATTTAGCACAGCTTCTTCCCTTTGTCAAGAACTTTTTTCACTTTTCTCAACATTTTTTTCAAATCTGTGTTTATTCGCCTTCACTGAAAAGCGCCCGAGTATAATATCAAACCATTATCAAAAAGTCAAGTCGTTATTTTTCACTTTTTTGACAATTTTTGATTGCTCCATTTTAGGCAAAATGTCAGTGCATTCTTAAGGCGCGGTCATTTGACCGCGCCTTGGTTGATCATTTCACATTTCTTCGCCCAAAATCTCTACGCCACCGGAAGCGATTATTGGGATCAGCCTGAAGTTCTCCACGCTCTCACATTCCGTTACTGTAACAGTAACATAAATATCCTCGTTTGTATTATAGTGATCTGCCCAGGTCTTTGTAAAGGACAGTCCGGCTGCTCCATAGGTATCTTCTGCCTGACCGTCCCAGGTCATTTTGACTTTGATCTGCACATCGGCATCTGCATTGATCAAATCGTACAGCGGCGCAAACTTTTCTGCCTGGATCCTGAACCAGTACTTGTTACCGCCAGTAACCGCACAGGGCTGCACATCTATTGCAAAGAACCGATAGCCACCGGCTTCATTATCATATACAGGCAGCTGGGCATTATCCTTGCTGATCATATTGCCATCAGATTCGCTGATTATCAACAAGCCACTGACATCCGCACTGGTGTCAATGATTGCGCCGCTACTGTAAGTCTGCACAGAGTTAGCTATCAGCGTATGTCCGTTCAGGTCAAGCACCACGTCCGGACCTACAACAACATCCACTTCCTCTGAGGCATCCTTCATTAGTCGGATTTTTTGACCAGGCGCAGCAGTTTCTCCTAAATCCCCCAAGGAGAAATAATATCCCGCTACATTGTTTTCGCCATCAACTGCAATTGCAATCGCTTCTTCACTACAGTCCTGGCAAATACCGTTTTCAACAACCTCGTGCATACAGTATTCAAACTGGATCGGTGCATTTTTCAGGTAATCATTGCCGCTCGCAATACTGATTGCATTCCACTGCTCCTGTGTTCCGGTGTATTTCACGGTTTCCAAATTCCGACATCCATCAAAAGCATTTGCATTAATTTCCAGCACCGATTCCGGGATCACAACAGAGGTCAATGCACTGCAAACGTAAAACACACTATCATTGATCGTAGTCAGATTTTTTGGGAGGGTCACAGTGTTAAGCATACGGCAGGAATTAAACGCACCGTATCCAATACTGGTTACCGAATCAGGAATATGGAGCTGCTGAATGCTTTTACATTCATAAAATGCCAAGCCATCAATGCTTTGGAGATTCTTGGGAAGTACGATATCCTTGAGATTTGTGCAACCGCTAAATGCGCAATAACCGATCTCTGCCAGGCTATCCGGAAGTGCGATTGCCGTCAAGGCTGTACAATTCTTGAATGTTTCACTACCCATACTTTCCAGAGCAGCGGGTAAATGCACTTCCTTCAAAACGGTGCAGTCCAGGAACATTGTGGAAGAAAGCTCCTTCAGGCCGTCGCCAAACCAAACCGTTTCAAGGGCTGTACACCGGGCAAAGGTACCACCCCAGGTTTTGGTTAAGGAATCCGGAAGTCTTACTTCCATTAGGGCTGTACACCCACCGAAGGCTTCATATTCCAATGTCTGCAAGCCTTCCGGTAACGTCACAGCAGTCAAACCAGAACAATTTGTGAATGCGTTCCTGCCGATCTTTGTAACGGTATCCGCTACGGTGTATGCACCCACTCTGCCAACCGGATAGGTCAGTAAGGTTTTTTGATCCTTTGTGTGCAGAACGCCGTATTCGTCGCTCATATAGAATGCATTTTCCGGAGCAACTGTAATTTTTTCCAATGCTGTACAATTCAGAAAGGCTTGGCTGTCAAGATCGGAAACGCCTTTGCCAATGTATACTTCCTTCAAAGAGGTACAACCCTCGAAGCAGTCTAAGTCCATAATTGTCACACTATCCGGGATTGTGACCTTTGTCAGCGAAGAACAGTAGCCGAAAGCACATTCTTCAATGGTTTGCAATGTTTCCGGAAGGTCCAGTTCCTCCAATGCGCTACAACCAGCGAAGGCGTAATAGGCGATTTTGGTTACATTGGGCATCGTGATGCTTCTCAGTGCGGTACAGCTTCGGAACGCACTGTCGGAAATTACCGTAATGTTTGCAGGCAATTCTACATACTCCAACGCGGTGCAGCCCCGAAATGCACCGATGCTGATGGAACGAAGATTGCTACCGAATACGATTTCCTTCAGGGATTCGCTATAGGAAAAAGCAGAATAGCTCAATTCTGTTAAGCCCTCACCGATCACGATCCGTTCCACCCCGGCACAAGAGCCAAAGGCACCAGAATCCATTACAACGACAGAGTCAGGAATAATGATTTCTTTTAAGCTATCACATCCGGCAAAGGCATTTTGTCCAATAATTGTAAGTCCTTTATTCAGATCGATCTCCATAAGGCTTGTACAGTCTCGAAATGCCCACGCACCGATTTCCCGAAGACTGGAGGGGAAATTGATCTGTTCCAGCGTTTGTACACTATCAAACGCCATACCGGCAATGCCGATGGTGTCATCAGCCAAAGTAACTGTCTGGGGGCAAGTTCCTTTGTATGTATAGACAACTTTGCCGATGTAAACTACACCGTCAGGCTGATTATTCAGCCAAGCCGTGTTATCGAATGCGTGAATACCAATGCACTGAACGCTATCTGCGACTGTAACTTCCGAAAGAGCAGTACATCCTGAAAACGCCTCTCGACCGATATATTCCACACCCTCCTCGATCTTTACAGATGTGATCTGGTCAGCCAGTGCGAGCCAGGGCGGGTCTATTCCCAAAAATTCTGTCATTCTGCCTGTGCCGGATATCGTCATTGCTCCATCCTGCTTCAAACTCCATTGCAAAGCATCGCCGCAGGTACCGGTCCCCAGCAAGGGGCTCTCGCTATCGCCAATGGCATACCAGCTCACACCGGAAATATCCGCAAACGGGAAATCAGACCATCCTTCCATATTGGGGTCATAATAGGCATTTATGGTTGTGCCATTAAATGCATCCAAGCAAATCTCAGGTGCATCGCCTTCAAAGGTCACTGTTTGAAGCGTTGAACAAGAAAATGCATAAGCACCAATAAAGGTCACTGACGCAGGTACCGTCATAACATCAAGGCTGTAGCAGTCTGCAAACGCATATTCGCCTATTGTGGAAAGACTGCTGCCAAAGGGCAGTGTGAGAAGATTATAGCAATTATAAAAAGCAAAGTCGCCAATACTTATCAGAATATCCTGTTGTTGCAATTCCTGTAGGCTGCCACAATAGCAAAAGGCATAATTTCCAATAGACATTAAGCCTTCAGAAAAATACAATTCGTATAGATTTGAGCAATTGTAAAAGGCGTACTCACCAACGGACATTACCGCCGAGTCTTCCATATGCACGGTCATTGGACCGGTGTAATTGTAAAAAGCATACGCACCTACAGAGGTTATATCCCCTTGTATAACTACAGACAGCATATCACCGGGTAAATATTCAGACCAGGGTGCAGGTTCTTCCGGACTAAAATCCGGCATATCGCCACTGCCATAAATACTAAGTTCACCGGAATCATATATTTCCCAAAATATATTATCTCCGCAAGTACCTGTTTCTGTAGCTTCTGCCTTGATCGTAATCGCCGTGAGACAATTGGCAACCATCGCCACCATAAGGATGCTTGCCAGTATTTTCTTTGCTGTTTTCATCATCTTTACGCCTTCTTTCTGTGCTTTATTTGGTCAGTATAGCACAGCATCCGAGCGTTGTCACCAAAAATTTGCAAGATAAAAAATCGGGGCTTCCGAAGAAGCCCCGACAACGGTTCTTTGTATCAGTCAATATCATCGATCAGGCCGTAGCCTCCGTCATTTCTGCGGTAGACCACCGCGAATGTTCCGCCGTTGTCCTCATCCCGGAAAGCGAAGAAACTATGCTCAAGCAGGTTCATCTGCAGCACCGCCTCCTCACGGGTCATAGGCTTAAACCGGAACTGCTTGATGCGGACAATGTTCAGTTCTTCTTCCGGCCCTTCTTCTACAAAGGATGTTTCATCAACCGAGCGGCTGAATGCATCCTGACGCAGACGGCGAGCAAGCCGGGTCTTATTCTTACGAATCTGACCCTCGATGGTGCCCACTGCAGCATCAATGGAAGCGAACATATCGGAGGTGCTTTCTTTTGCCCGGAACCAAGTACCCGCACCGTGGACTGTCAATTCCACATTATTGCGGTTCTTCTCCACAGAAAATACAATCAGTGCCTCCGCGTTCTCTTCAAAGTACCGCGCCAACTTCATTACTTTTTTCTCAGCGTAGGCGTGAACATTCTTGGGCAACTTGACTTTCTTCTCACTGAATTGAAATTTCATAGACTGCAACTCCTTTCGTATCACCGATCATCCGGTGTGTTTATATTATAACACACAAATGTCCATAACACAAGGATTTTTATTCGTCAGCGACCTCTTCATCTTCCAGAAGTTCTGTCATTGTCAGGTTGTAGATCATCTCCGCCTTCTTTTCAAACAAGCGACCCAGTCGGGATGCCTGCCGCTGATTGGGCGCCGCCAATTCCAGCGTCATCAAATTGCCGGCCTCATCATCTAAGGACATCAGTACGCAATAGTCTCCATTTTCCCGCTGGATCAGTTTTGTTTTAATAAAACTGCTGCGGCGAAGTTGCCGGTTAAACCGGTCGACCGCATTTTCTGCCCGCTGTTTTACAGAATAAGCGATTGAGTCTTCAATGAGTGCACCATCGCTTCTTCCCTTTTCTGTGATCTCATACCGCTGATCATCCACCGCCTTCAGGTGGCCGGTGTCAACCATCTGCGGAATCGCCGTACACACATCAAAATAACTTAAGCAATCATCCTGATAGCAAAGTTCATAAATCTCCTGCATTGTCATCGGGTAACTGGAGCGTGCTGCCACAAACAGGATCAGCACCTTTACATCCATCATATCGTGAATAAAACCCAATCTTTGCATTTACATCACCTCTTGTATTTATTATACAAATACCAGAAAAAAAATCAAGCACAACCAGATGCACAACATCATATTCTGTCACGAAAGGATGTTTTGCTATGACTTGCTGCAAATTTTACACCGCCGGTTACTCCGACGCACTAAACTATGGGATTCATTTTCTCAAAAGCAAAAATATCACCTTTGTCTCCCAACCGGAATATGCAACGCATCTGCTCCTCCCTGTTCCCAGTTTTGAGCCGGACGGCAGTGTCAAGGGCGGAGGTATTTTCCGAGAAATTTTAGATACGATGCCCGACAATATTACAATCCTGGGCGGCAATTTGAATCGTCCGGAACTTTCAGGATATTTCGTTACCGATTTCCTGCAAGATCCTTTGTACTTAGCGGAAAATGCATCCATCACTGCCCACTGTGCTTTGAAGTTGGCTATGGAAAAATTACCTGTGACTTTACAAAGCCTGCCTGTGCTGGTGATTGGTTGGGGGCGGATCGGTAAGTGTCTGGCTGCCCTTTTGCATCAGGTGGGCGCAGAAGTGACCGTTGCTGCCAGAAAAGCATCTGACCGGGCAATGCTCACTGCACTTGGGTACCGGGCTATCCATACCGAATGCATAGATACAACTTTGTATCGGCTGATCTTCAACACTGTGCCGGTAATGATTTCTCCCAACACCCCGGGAGATGCCGTAAAAATTGATCTGGCTTCTTCATTGGGATTGGGCGGCAGTGATGTGATCTGGGCAAGAGGGCTTCCAAACAAGGATGCTCCGGAAAGTTCTGGCCGATTGATTGCCCGCACCGCTATCAGATTTGCTTCCGGAAAGGAGTTTTAATATGACCATCGGATTTGCTCTTTGCGGATCGTTTTGTACCTACAAAGCCGTGTTTCCCGCAATGGAAGCCGTAGCCAAACAGCACACTATAATCCCGATTTTTTCTCATAGTGCCTATACCATTGACAGCCGCTTTGGCACTGCCCAATCTCACATCCGTCGGGCAGAAGCAATTTGCGGCAAAGCGCCTCTTTTTACCATTGAGCAGGTAGAGCCCATAGGCCCCAAAAAACTTCTCGATGCTCTGATCATTGCCCCCTGCACCGGAAACACATTGGCAAAGCTTGCCCACAGCATTGCTGACGGTCCTGTCACAATGGCTGCAAAAAGCCATTTGCGTAATGGGCGTCCGGTTTTGGTTGCCGTTTCCACCAACGATGCCCTTTCCGGTGCGGCAGAAAATATTGGCAGACTGTTAAGCAGGAAAAATTATTATTTCGTTCCCTTTGGTCAGGACGATCCGGTAAAAAAGCCAACCAGTATGGTTGCGGATTTCACGCTGATCCCCCAGGCGCTGGAAGCGGCACTGGAGGGCAAACAGCTTCAGCCGATCATTCTGTAAAAGTTGTGAATTGATAAATGACGAACTACATCGGTGTGTCATTGCGGGCGGCAGTTTGCCGCCCCTACATTTTCTTCGGTGGGTTTTCCGTCCCTTTGCAGGAGATTGCCACACCAGTGACATCGGTCACTGGTTCGCAATGACACTAACTTAGTGACATTGATCTATTAGGTTTTCCCTGTCACTGCATACGCAATCAATACGCATAAATGCATCACTATGAACAAAAGCACAACATCTTGTCCCCCTCTCTGAGGGGGATGTCACCGCAGGTGACAGGGGGAGTGTCTATCCTAAGAACTACACTCCC
>JAZNDD010000052.1:0-20953 GCA_045587865.1 Faecousia sp. | reverse complement strand
AGGGGGCTGTCACCGCAGGTGACTGGGGGAGTGTACTTCTTAAGATAGGACAACCCCTCCGCCCAGTGTGCGCACTGGGCACCTCCCCTATGAGGGGAGGCAAGTGGCGAGGCGGTACAACAGACCGATAAACAGGAATTTGACGGTTTTGACAGGAATGTATACTCTCAATAAAATTTCAGGTTTCTTTACAGCCCCTTTTGTTTACTTTTTGTGTGTTCGCCGTACTGTCCAAAGGTGGACAAGTGTGGAAACCATCAGGATACCGACGGCAAACGCACCGGCAATGGCAATTGTAGGAATGCCCTGGGATAAAAATTTTTGCATATCACCACGTACAAGGTGGTTGGTCGTATAGTAAACGCCGGCACCGGGGATAAGCGGAACAATGGAAATTACTAAGTAGGATATCGCAGGATGCTTTCGGATAGTAAGTACAATCTCGTTAAGAAGCATAACAGGAGTCGTTTTGCATAGCGACTCCTGTTTGCTGTTACATTATTCCGGATAGAATTCCGCTTTTGCAGCCTGAAAATCGGCAAAAGCTTTTTCAAAATGTACTTTATTTTCTGGCAGGGTATCCTTCCAGGGAGCAACGATATGACCCAGGATATTTTCGTCGGGAGCATCCATGAGAAACTCCATCAGATTCCAGGTGTTATTGGGTCTGGAGGGCCAGCTGGTGGGCAGGTATGTCTGTCCAGCCTTACAGTAGTCGATGCCTTGCTCCCGGAAATTCTTCAGCCGGGGCAGATCCTCAATGTACTGTAATTTCAGATGGCTGAAATGCTCGGGCCAGGGGAAGTCTTCCATTTTGGTGAAATTTTCCGGTTTCAGGCTCCAGTAGTACCAAGGGCACAAAAGCACTTCGTCAATATCAAACCGCTCCCGGTACTCCTCCGGCTTTATAAATGCCATATCATACCAGATAGCCGGCTTTGCTCCGGTGTCAGACACACAGTCGCAGAGATAGCGCAGATCGTGCCAGTAGAGTTCGCCATGGCGGCAAACAGCATATTCCCGTTCCTTTGCCCGGCTGGCATCTTCTTCGTCCATACCCAGATGGATGTAATCCGGATGCTCGAAAACCTCATAAACCTCTCGGATCAAATCGGCACAAACCTGGTAGTAAATATCCGAGGAGATCATCCGGGCATACGGATTCAGCCACAGGCAGTGGAAGGTGGAGAAATTCAACTTAGGGATCACGGTGATTCCCTTTTCCCGGCATCGGGCAAGTTCCTTGTGTACCCGCCGATGGCTCCAGGCATCTTCCATACTGATCTCCGGATGGGAGTGGTATTGAATTCCATCGCCCACATCCAGAAGAATATGGTTAAAACCATACTTTGGCGCTTCCTCCAAGATCCAATCCCACATTCTGTCATCAAAAAAGCGCAATGTGGAAGATCTTTTACCCCACATATTTGTAGACAACTGCACCAACAGTGTCCATTGTTTATTCTGTGCCATAGTCATTTGCCTCCGGCTCATTTTATGTTTTTATATTCCTTTTTTTCACCAAAACACAATGCTTTTCGCTGTTATTTTGTAAACTCCCATTCTTTTTCCCGCTTCAAGGTTTCAAACTGTTTGGTGCTCAGTTTCCAGTCCTCACCCTCACGGAACTTCTTGTGGAATTTCTTTTTCAAAACGCCCTTTTCTTCCAAATGAATGTAGCAGGCTCTGTCGCAGGCACGGCCACAAATGGATGTGCGGTAGAAATGCTTTGCAGGCGGATAGAAATAGGTTGCGTTGATAATCTTTTTTGCCAGTTCTATGTCGATCTCCGCTTCACCGGCAATAATTTCCAGTCTGTTCTCAAAATCCAGATAGGCGTCCGGGGGCATAAAGGGATTTTTTGTACCGTTTGCACCATTATAATACACTGTACATTTCCAGCAGTCAACTGCACCATCTTCGCTGATTGCCTTACCGGGACAAGCCTGGATGCATTCACCGCACTGATCACACAGGCTGGGTGTGACCAACTGGGTCGGTTCAATTTCAGCGTCCGTCAGAATAAAGCAGTAACGGATAAAGGGGCCGTATTCCTCATTAAGCAGGGAGCCGATCAGGCTTTTTTCACCCAAACCGCACTGCACAGCGCAATTGAGAAAATCGATCTGGTTTTCTGCAGAAATTCCGTGAACAACATCTGTATAGTCCACTTCAGGATTGGTATTGCCAACATCATTTCTAATCAGTTGATTTCTTCTCTGGGGAATCGCCTCATAGCCTTCTTCTTCAATCAGATTAGAAACATTGATCAGCGCCAGGGGCATAACCGTCTCTTCCAGATTCTCTACGCCCATTGTGGTGTACTGATAATAGGTAGTTCCCTCTTCCACACCTCTGTAAATACCGCGCAGAACACGAAATCCCAAACCAATCACAGTCTTCACGCCGGGAAATACCTTAAAAATCGGATCGTCCTCAGAAAATCTGCTGGCAGGCGCAAACCCGATCACATCGGCATCGTATTTTTTTGCCAGTTCAATGATTGCATTTTTCATAGTTTGCCCACCTCCTTCAAGTGCTGATAACAAACAGTTTCACAGGATTTTCCGCACAGACAGGGAACATATCCAAAATGGGTGTTGGGCAGGATCTTCAAACTGTCATAAATTTCCATCGCACTGTCTTTATCAAAGTGCACCTGACCATTGAGAATTGCCTCCCGCTGGGGATGATCCTTCAGGAATTCTTCCGTAATAAAGGGATTGGACTTATGGGCGCCCCGATAGTATACACTACACTGCCAGGTGTCAACACCATTTTCGTCAATTGCTTTACCGGGACAGGCTTGCAAGCACAAGCCACATTGATCACACAAATTCTCTGTAAAGGGTTGGTCAAACTCCAGTTCCATATCGGTAATAATGTAAACAAAGCGCATATATGTACCATACTTAGGAACGATCACCTTATTATGAAGGCCTGCTTTTCCCAATCCGCAAACCATTGCCGCTTTATTATAGTCGACAATCACATCCGGAGCAGGCTTTCCTTCTTCCACGGCACTGGCAAACTGCAGCTCATAAATCCGGTTAACTTCGGGATTTGTGGTTTTGTCGCCTTTGACCTTGAAGCCGGGAACCGTTCTCTGCAAGCAAGCATCGTAGCCTTCGTTTTCGATCAGTTGTCCCATTTTCAGCAGGAATATCTCTGCAAATGTTTCGTCGATATACTTAATGCCTAAATTCACATAATTATAGTACTGGCGCTGATTTTCCATTGCACGATACAATCCCCGGGGGATCTTAATGCCAAAACCAATGATGCTCTTTGCGCCAGGCAGGATGGAAAAAGGATTGTGCTGGGGGTCGTCTCCCCGGAACATTTCAGGATTGCCAATACCGCAAATGGATGCACCCAATTCTTTCGCTTTTTGCTTTATAAATTCTGCATTCATACCATCACCCCATTATCTGTCCATTTTCCAGGCTTTCTTTGTACGCAGCGGTGAATGGAATCGATCGTGCATACAGCCACCCTTCTTTTCAAGCACGCTGACGCAGCCACGGATACAACCGCCACACTTTGCCATATTGTAGCCCACCCAACTGGGGAAATACTTCTCAAGGGCTGTGTAGACCTTCATAACTTCCTTTTCGTTGGCTTCATCGGTAATGCCTTCCAAAAGATCCAGCATGCCGTTTTCGTTCTTATCGAACACTTCCTTTGGTACAAAGGGGTTATAATAGCGGCCGCCATGGGTATAGAACGCATAGCAGCGCCACATATCAATATCGCCCCATTCAATCTGTTTTCCTGCCAGATTGATAACCTTCTTTGCACCGTCTTTAATCGGTGGAATACAACCGCCGGGACATTCTCTGACACAAGCACCGCATCGACGGCACAACGGCTCACCGGAATACATTTCGTCATATTCCAATTCTGCATCGGTAAATAGGAAAGCAACTCTCTGCAAAGGTCCAAATTCCGGTGTCAGCAGCATCTTGCTCCAACCAATTTCACCCAAACCGCAAGCGACTGCTGCGATACGGAACTGGAATTGCAGATCCGGCGGCACTTTATCGTCAGATACAGGTCGGGTAAACTGAACACTGCGATGGTGGGCAGTCTTACCCTTTGCGTGTTTGCTGACCTCGATCTGTTCCTCCGGAGAAAGGGTATTTCCGGGACTGCCATCCATATCGGAAACAACGCCACGGGCACCGGTATTGCGGTAAACAACCGCCTCATAGCCTTCATCTTCGATCACACGACCAACATGATGCAATACAGCCGGAGCAAATATCTCATTGATACCACCGTACGCCATTGAGGGATACTGATAAAACTGTGTACCCTCCTCAATGCCTCTTTGAACGCCCCGGGGAATACGGAATACAAATCCAATGACACTTTTGGCATTGGGAAATAAGTAGCGGGGGTCCATTTCCTTTGGTGCGCCCTCAAATCGGGACATCGGGGCAATGCCACATTTATCAGCACCTGCCTCCAGCGCCGCTTTTTTGATCATCTCACTGGTTAACATACACATCCTCCTCCAGTTTTATCAGTGCTTTTTCCATATTGCTATATGTTAAACAATCATTCATTACCGTTGCTTTCATATCACTGTTTTCCAAAAAATAGGGATATATCGTGCCTGTATGATTTGGTTCTAAAAGATCCAAGGTGCTGCCAATATGCTGCTTTCTGTCAATATACGCCTGTAAAATCCGAACCGGATCTGCACTAACCCGGGTTGCCAGTTTCATTGCCGGGAACAAGCCTTCAAACAAGTGCACATCCTCCGGCCGGATAAACCCTGTATAGTCTAATAGTGCGTGAAGGTTTTCTTCTTTTGTTAAGTACTTCCGGCACACACCCTCAAATGCAAAAGCATTGTCCATCCCCGCAATTTCCTGTTCGTGAGAAACCAGATTATCGTGGAATGTGTGGGCAGAACAGTTATTTAAGCATCCGCTGTTTGCCAGTGCATATAACTTTTTCCCATGATCGTCACACCAGGCTTTTAATGTGCGGATCGCAGTAAAACTACGGTTAAGTTCCCTTTTTAGATAGAAGCTGTCGAAGCAATCCCTTACATAGTCCATTCCTTCCACCGTTCCAATCCCCATATTCACGGAGGCGCGCACATCAATTTGCGGGAAATTGCTATGAATAAAGCCGGCAATTAAGGGAGAGGTTGTGGTGACAGAGGATAGCATATACCGATTGGACAGGTAATCTACTGTATCCCCTATTTTCTCAAAGAATCTTCTGGACTGACTGTCCTTTCCGTAACAAGTTGCGTTGAGAAGCAAATTGACAGATATTCCTGCCTGCGTAATTGCATCCAGATCCGCAATCTGTTTTGCCTGTGCATCCCAGGGAAACAGATTTGCCAGATCAACCTGACTGTTTCGACCGTTGGGAATATCTCCCCAGGCAAAATATACTTCTTCAATATACTGCTTTCGTTTTATGATCTCATCAATATAATTTGTATCAGAAAACAGTTGATATCCAACCGTGAATTTCATTGCAACTCCTCCCTCATTTATCTTTATTGACTATACCAAAAGTTGTTGTTATAATGTATAACGGAAACTGCAAAAAATATAACAAAACAGAGATGAACAGGTATTATGAATCTATATGAATTAAATCCTCATATCCGATATGCAAGAATCCACCAAACTGCGGTTAGTATGAAACAAGAAACGCGCATTTGCTACGACTGCAGGATTTTTCTCTTTAACAACATCAGCGGAAATATAACGATCAACGGAGCGGATTACGATATTTCTGATAAAACCGCAATCTACCTCCCACCGGAAACCAAATATTTTTTTCGGGTGCATTTTAATACGGACGCAAATGTCATTGTAACGGATTTTGATTTAACATCGGCAAATGCCGATCTGAAATCTTCCCTGGGCACGGCTACCCTAACAACATTCAACCCCAAAAATGTTCCGCCCTATTCCCTGCCCGACCAATTATCCAACCCTATTGTCCGGACTATGCCACAGTTAAATCCGCCCCTAACCCAATGTACCGATCACTTTTTACTTCAAAACCCATTCTATCGGGAAAAATCCTCTGCGCTGCTGAAAATGTGTCTGCTGGAAATGATTCAAGCCAATCAGCAAAGCAGCCGTTCCAAAATTTGCGAGCCAGTAATCTCTTACATTCACAAGCACTATCATAATGCCGGTTTGACAAATATGGAGATTGCACGCAAATTCGGTTATAATCCGGAACACCTGAGCCAACTAATCAACCAGGAAACCGGAAGAACACTCCATCAATATCTGATCCATTACCGAATCCAAATGGCTAAAAACTTATTGGTGACAACGCAGTATGATATCTCCGAAATTGCCTGGAGATCCGGTTTTTCTTCCGCTGCCTATTTTATAAAACTGTTTCGGGAACATACCGGAAGAACCCCTCGTGCGTACAGACTGCTTAAAATTCACGCAGAACTGTAAGTCTACATATAGTTTAAGGGCGCATTGCAGTATTTTGCAATGCGCCCATTAATAAATCGGCTCTATTTCATCCGTTGAAATAGAGCCCGGAAATCCCCCCGGTGCGAAGAACCGGAGGGATTTCCATATTGTTCAAAAGGATCAAGCGTTTCGAGTCAAAGCGTCGCCAGAAATGACAACACCATTTGCAGTAACTGCAGGCTTTAATTCAAAACTGTCAATGCCGGAGGAACCTACAGTGGAAACAGTAATGTAGGAATTGCTCTTTGCCGCCCACATATAAGAGAATGCAGCATCCGCGGAAGCAATAGCAGCAAAGTTCGTACCTGCCAGTTCTTCGTTCTTATTTGAGTAAACACCGGACAACTGTGCCTGAATGCGCAGTTCGGTGTCTTCACCAATCAAAGCCAGTGCGTCGGAGTTGGAGAAATTGACCTTGAACCAGTACTTGGAAGCATTGCCACTACCGGTAGTAGCCACAGCCTGTACATCCACATTGTAGAAGCAATAATAGTCGCCAAGGCCGTTGTACAGAGGCAGCTGTGCATTATCCTCGTTCAGCTCAAGGGCAGAAGCACGGAGCTTACCGATACCGTCACCGGCGTCCACGATCTGTGCGCCGGGAGCAATTGCGTCCACAGCATCCGCAGTCAGGGCATAGCCGTTCAGGTTCAGGGTAACATTTTCGCCCAGGGAAACTTCAGCAGCAACTGCATTGTCCAGCAGCGTGATGGTATCGCCAGCCTCTACGGCAGAAAGTGCAGCGTCGAAGGAAGTATAGTTTTCGTTGCCAATACGGGCAGCCGCTTCCTCAATGACAGGCTCCAGTGTAATGCTGGTCAGGAAGATATCATCAACTGTAGTCTTATCCTTTTCGTCATTGTCCTGGTTGATAGGCTCATCCTTGGTTTCGAAAACGATCAGGTAGTCGCCTGCTGCGTCAACTGTAACCTGGCCTACATTGGTCATTGTCTTGGACAGGGTGACATAGTCCTCGGTCACCAGACCTGTGCCATTTGTCAGGATATCACTCAAAACAGCATTGTTGGTCATATAGATCGTACCATTGGCTGCATTATGCACAAAGGAATCTACAAAGTAGATCTTCACAAGGCTGCTATTAGCACCGCCGGTAATGTTCAGATTATAAGTACCTGCCTTATCCACGCGAAGCATAAAGGAACCGTACTGGGTAGTGCCAACAGATTTATTGTTGTTCAGATCTACCTTCATTACATTGCCTGCAGTGGGATCTACATTGTTAACGACATAGTACTTGGACTCACTGAGGCTGGAAGCGTCAGTTGCAGCCTGGTTCACTGCATCAGGACGCCAGTTCAGGGTCTTGGGATAGCCATTCTGATAAATCAGATTATAAATAGCAGTATAGGTATCGTCCTCATTTTTGATATAGTTATCAAATGCGCCAGTGTCAGCACTTACTTCTGCGTAGGTAGTTACGCCATCTACTTTCGTTGCATCATAACGAGTCTGATTAAACATCTCGTAGTAGCCGGTGTTGCTCTCATCGAAGACATTGAAGTTATAGAACTGAACATCCTCAGCGGTGAGGCTCTCACTTTCCAGAATGATGTCGTCAAGGTACACAGTTCTGGATTTGGAAGCGTGCTGGGACAGGAATACCAGAATATACTCGCCTTCCAGGTAACCGGCAGAGATCTTTGCATCTGTGGATGTAGCATCATACTCCTGGAAGTAAAGACCGTTTTCGCTTGTCATCTGTGCTGCAATTGCATCAGCAGTCATTGTTTCAGCAGTTGCAGGGAACATATACACAGCAAACTGCATAGAGTCACCGGCACTTACCAGGTTCAGGCTGTAATTGCCGCTCTGGGCAACACGAATACGCAGTGCGAACCAGTCGCCGTTGCTGTTTGCAGGGGAAACAGCCTTCAGACCCTTACCGGCAACAAAGTTGAAGTTTCCATCGGTAAATGCGTCAGCATAGTTTTCGATCTTCCAGTCCATAGAACCGGCAGCATAAGCGGTATTTACATACTCGCTGATGTCAGCGTAGGTGCCAGCAGCAGCGGCAGCCAGGGTGGAATCGTCAGACTCAAAAGCATTGAGCTCAATGTGCTGTGTTACTGTTGCGCCTTCTCCAGTCAAAGGCATATCGATCTTCCGCTGTGCCAGACCAAACTGGCTGATATTAGCCTGCGTGGACAGGGAGTAAATCAGCACATAGCTGCCTGCTTCCATATAAGTTCTGTCGAACATAGCAGAACTAGCATCCGCAGCCAGAGAAGCAACGCCAACACTGTTTGCTGCAACAGCCAAAGAAGCAATGTTGTCTGCAGTAACAGCAACATCAGCACTTGCCTTGATCAGGTAAGCAGAAACATCAAATGCGGTAGCTGCATAAGTCTGGGTAACATACGCATAATCCGTATTTCTGTCAACACCCACGGTCAGGCTGTAATAGCCAGCCTGGGGAACATCGATCTGCAGAGCAACCAGACCGTTCTGAGCGGAACGAAGCTGCATAGCTGTATTTACGCGGTACTGAGCAGCAGCAGTGGAATCTTGAGCCAGGAACTTCCAATTCAGATCGCCAGTTTCGTACAGTTCGTCCACGAGTGCAGTAATGGCACTGTATGCTCTATTGGTGTAAGCTGTACCACCGGTAACAAATCTGGTTGCAGGATAGGTAGCCTTAGTGGGATCCACAGTGGGGTCAATGAAACGAATGGGGTATGTAACGACCTGCTCGGTCTCATACATAGCAGCATCGTCAGCATCTTCCAGCAGGGTCATTTCGCTGATGGAATAAGTAGCAGCAGTTGCGGAATAAACAACCACATACTCGCCTTCTTCCATACGGACCTTATTGAAGGTAACATCGGTTGCATCAGCAGCCAGTGCCTGGGTACCAACGCAGTTTGCCTCGGTCATCAGGCCTTCCACAGCAGCATTGGTTTCCGCACCGTCTGCAATGGCTGCATTCAAATCAGCAAGAGGGAAAATATAAGCAGTCACATCGCCCTTCCACTCAGAAACCACATTGGTCCAGGCAGAAGTCTCGGTCTCGCTGTCTGCGGTTTTGTCGGTGTGCAGGTTCAGGGCATAACGACCAGCATCGGAAACTCTGATCTGCAGAGCTGCCCAGGTGTTCTTATCGGTCAAGCGGGGCTGCATCATCACAGTGGGATAATACATATACTTGCTGTCGTTGGTGCCAATGTAGCGCCAGTTCAGATTGCCGGCTGCATACTCTGTGTCCAACTTGCCTTCAACAATAGCGGACATAGCGACGTTCTTCCAACCGGAACTGCCCTTAAACCACTTGCTATAACCGGTGGCAGTGGTGTGGTCGGGATTGGTCATATCCACCAAACGGATGGGGTAAGTCTCTGCAACGGTTACAGAGGCTGCGGGGGCTTCGACAGTCTCGTCTTCTGCGAAAGCGACGGGAACCATCAGGGATGCCAGCATGCACAGGGTCAATGCCAATGCAAACAGGCGTTTGAAGTTTGTCTTCATAGTCTTTTTTCCTCCTGAACATAAAATATTTTTGCACCGGTCCGCCGGCGCGGGGTATTTATATTTTCACCTATTTCGCAGATAGGCGAAGATTACAGAGGTAATTTGCTATGGTACACAATTTAATTTTATCAACGTGTCATTTTGCCTGCGCGGGAGGCTGTGATCTCATTTTGCAGAGGCTCGCCCTTTTGGAAGCGGGCAATGTCCTCAATGACCAGCCGGGCACACGCCGGGCGCTGATCGGGGGTAGGGCCTGCCATATGGGGCAGCATAAACAAACGGCTTGCAGGGACAGTCCACAGAGGGCTTTCCTTTACAAGGGGTTCTTTTTGGTAAACATCCAATGCCGCACGGATATGACCGCTAAGCAAGTGCTTTGCCAAAGCCTCTTCATCAATAATATCACCACGGGCAGTATTGACGATCAATGCATCCTGCTCCATCAGGCTCAGCAGTTCGTCGTTTACCAGGTGGTGGTTCTCGGGCGTTTTAGAGGTGTTCAGGGTAACGACACGGCAGGTGGAGAAAATTTCCTCCAGAGATGCCTTCTGCACACCCAACTCGGCTGCCTGCTCCTCGGTCATATGGCGGGAGAACAGTTTGATCTTTGCATTGAAAAGTTTGAGCATATTGATCAGATAACGGCTGGTTGCGCCGTAGCCAACGATACCAACACGCTGATCCCACAGAGATTCTGTATACCAGTCGCCCAGGTTGGTCTGCCAGGTACAAACACGCATATCGCACTCAGCAAACTTGCGCAGGGAGTACATCATTTGTGCAACGGTGGCTTCTGCAACCACACGGGCAAAGCCCTCGTTGCCGGCAACGATTCGGATTCCCTTTTCGTACATTGCATCACTAATGACACCGGCAACAGAACCGGCAGTATAAGCAACCAGCTTCAGTTTATTTGCCTTCTCAAGCACATACGCATCCAGTCTGCAGACTGCCCAGCCACATACCAGAACATCCACATCCACCAGCGCCTGGCGGAGCATTTCCGGTTCTATGCGCTTTGACTGTCTGTCCGGAAGGTAAACCACCTCGCCCAGACTTTCCAAAAGTGCCAGATTTTCCTTTGTCAGAAAGGACTCGCGCTTGTAATTCCAACCGATCAGTATTTTCATTGTTTCTCCTTTATTCGTAAGGGGGGGTGAGACGGGCGGCAGGTTGCCGCACCAACATTATTGACCTTTTTCTTCCAGCAAGCGAGCCAGTGCATCCTCGTGGATCTTCATCAGCTCATCAGCATGGTATTTTGTATTCATTGTTTCCGGAACGCTTTCCCACTGGGTCAGATCGATCTTATTCAGGTACAGCTTGAGCCACTGCTCGTTCTGGTAGTTATACAGTGCAGTTGCGTAGGTATCCCACAGGAACTGCTCGTCCTCGGTGTAGTGCAGCAGGTGCTGGGGAGCTGCCTTTTCTACATACTCAAGACCCATTGCTAGGTACTCAGCTTCCTTTTCTGTCTGGGATGCCTTGTAAGCATCGATCAGACGGATGCAGCTAAAGCCGGGAATGTACAGACCGGCAGCCATCAATCCACCGTGCTCATCCAGGAAGGAGCGAATAAACTGCTTGTTGCCGTTTTCGTCAACGGTGTAGCTCTCGCCCTCAACACCCCAGTTGGTAACGATCTGACCTTCTTCGGAGCAGATCCAGTCCAGGTAAGCCATGGTGTTTTCCTTGTTCTTGTTGTTGCCGATGGCAAACCACATACTGTCACCGCCGTCGATACCAATTTCGAAAGAGGTGGTAACGGTTTCGGCAGTTTCTGCATAGGTGCCGAAATTGAAGGGTGCGCCTGCTGCCAGCTCGAAGTTCTCATCCAGAGAGGTTCCAACCTTGGTAAGCTGGGGAATACGGTCGGTCTTATCGAAAGTGATGAAGGAAGCGGAGCTTGCAAGTGCTTCCTGCCAGGTTGCGTTGTCCATTGTGGCGCAGGAGGGATGCATCAAACCTTCCTGCGTCAGCTCCTGCAGGAACAGTGCCATTTCTGTGTAAGCATCGCTTGTCTGTGCGCTGAAGAAATTGCCGTTTGCATCCTGGGTGAAAATGGTGTTTGCAATACCCACATTTACATGGCTTGCGCCCCACAGGTTGCCCATGCTCTGAATGGTGTGCATATTGCCGGTCATATTACGAATGACAAAGGGGAAGCTGTCAGGGTAAATTTCCTTCAGCTTGCGGAGCGTTGCCACAAACTCTTCCTGATTGGTGGGGAAGGTCAGGTTATTTGCATCAAAAATGTCCTTGCGGTACAGGAATACATAGGGATCGTGCTTTGCCTCCACATAGGCAGGCAGGAAATACAGCGCGCCATCGTCGGAGGTGAAACGCTCCACCAGTGCCACATGTTCGGGATCTTCAATAAATGCCTTCAGGTTGGGCATCACATCCAGATAGTTCATCAGGTTCACATAGGCACCGTCGTCGCCAAACTGGAAGTAGGTGTTCTGATAGGTGTTGCCGAAGGTCAGATCCGGAGGATTGCCTTCTGACATCATTGTCAAATACTGCTCGTTCCAGCTATCCAGCTCATTATATCTGACGGAAACGCCCAGCTTTTCTTCGATGACGCCATCCATCCAGCTACCTTCGTAATCCATATCGGTGTTGTTAGTGGTGAACAGCTCAATGGTAACACCGGTCAGGTCAGGTGCAACATAATTTTCCAGATCGGGATTGAAATCATTTCCTGTTTCCTCGTTGCCACCGCCACAGCCTGCCAGCAGTGTAACAGAGCAAGCCAGTGCCAGAAGCAATGCTAAAAGTTTCTTGAACATAATAACCCTCATTTCTAATGTTTTATAAAATTGCGATTCTACAATACAACCGGTAGAAATAACCGGCTGTTTCACCTTCGCCTCCTCTCTGCGTTGAAGTATAGAACGAAAAACGCAAAGAGGCTTGGAGGGCAAAGGCCCGGAAGAGGGGTCCGCCGGACCTTTGCTATTTAAGGAAGGAGACAACAATTTAAGCGCAAAATGCATAATGCAATGTGCAAAATGATTGGAGATTGCCACGGACGCATTGCGCCCTCGCAATCAATACGCATAAATGCATCACTATGAACAAAAGCACAACATCTTGTCCCCCTCTCTGAGGGGGATGTCACCGCAGGTGACAGGGGGAGTGTCTATCCTAAGAACTACACTCCCTCCACCGCTAACGCGGTCCCCCTCCCTCAAGGAGGGAGGCAAGGGGTGCGTAGGTCGTTCCCTACAATTTTAATTATTCGTTTTCAGTCTCGGCAGGCTCTTCTTCCTTCTTCTTTGCTTTGAAAAGTTTCTTGCGCAGGCTGGGAACAAGTAAAACTACCAATGCAGCATTGACAACCGTAATTACAGGAATGCCCCAAGTCTGCAGGGCCTTCAGAACGAATTCTGCACGCTTGAGTTTGCCTTCCTTGGTTGCAAAGCCACGGCCTGCTTCATTCAGGGCATTATAGGCTTTTCTTGCCTCGTTAATCCGATTCTTATCGCCCAGGGTAACAATGCCGATGGCATCGATCAGTGCGTCCACATTTTCTGCCGCAGCCTTGGCATTTTTCAGGGAACGGAGCGCTGCGCCTGCACTATCGAACTTTGCATAAGAGATCTGCTTAAGTTCATTGGTGTAGAGTTTTTCCACCACTTCTCTTGCCGCCTCGATGGCAGGCTCTGCATCCAGAGTGATCTCATCAGGAATTGCCTGAATCAGCTCTTCCGCCCGCTTTACAAGCTCAGTTCTGAGCACCTTGATCTGTGCCTCTGCCTCCTCCAGAAGAGAAATGTCCACAAGCATTCTCTGAGGACCTGTCATCGCATCATAATCTGCACGGATAGCCTTTACTTTCTCTTCCTCGTTGAGTGTCAGGGGGAACTCTTCTTTCAGTGCATTGATGCGGTCCTGCAACGCCTTTGCCACCCGCTCGTTATTCAGGTTTGTTGCCTTGTTGTATGCTTCCAGGAAGAAATCATAGTTCTTCACATAGGTCTGATAACGGCTCTCAAAACCCTTGTAGGTGTCCTGATATATCTGCAGATCAGGCAGGCTGTCTGCTGTGACATTCTCGATCACGATGGTGTCGATCTGGCACTCAAGCAGGTCTGCCTCTGCCTCTTTCAGCAGATCCAGATTCTGAACCAGTGCCTTATACCGCCAACTCAGGTTTTCGTAGGCAGAGCGGGCAGACTTTACAGCCGCTTCGCTCTCTGCGGTGATTTCGCCCAGGGAGGTGATCATCTTGTCGACTTCCTCTGCGATTGCCCAGTCGGCATCGGTAATATTCAGAGGCAGCATTTTCAGCATTGCGTTGCTGCCGTAGTAAATTTCACCGTCATGTCCCATTGTGTAGTGAACCGGTGTATCGCCCATCAACCGATTGGTGCTTGCCGCCTTCAACTTGCCAACAGGAGCGCTCCAGTCTGCGATTGTAATGCACTGGAAGCCACCGTTGGTATCGAAGGAGAAGTACAGGCAGTTTCTTTGCGTATCGAACAAGATTGCTCTGTTCCACCAGTTTCTACTGGAGCTGGCAACGAAATTGGTTGTGGAGAAGGAAAGAACCTCCTGAACATCGAACTTTCCGGTTTCCTTATCGAAGGTGAAGCAGATCAGAGTTTCTGCTACAACCGCCCAAAGACGGCCTTCTACTACCGGGTCAACCTCTAAGCCACAAATAAAGGGAACCTTCGAAGCCATACCCTTGATATAATCTCTGGGATCCAGTTTTCCAAGGACCTGCTTGTTCTCGTAATCGTAGGCAACGATCACAGAGGACAGTCCTTCCGGTTCGGGGATCGTGGTATTGGTGCCTGGTTCTGTACTGGTTGCCGCATAAAGCACCTTGTCGGTATATGCCACCTTGGTAACCGCCAGATTGGGTACAGCCTCCCGGTCGTAGTACCACTTACCGCCCTTGGTGTTATACACCACCAAAGAGCCGCCATAGTAACCGGTATCGGGAATGGTACCTGCAAACACATAGCCGTCGCCGGCTGCCAGGGTGTGAATACGCTTTTGCTTGGACACTTCGTGATCCAGTTTTACGCGCTGTGTGATCTCGTTTTCAGCCGGATAGGGCATTTCTTCCTCCACCGGGATCTCGTTGATGGTGGTGGAGGAATAGTTGCCGGTATAGAACCGACCTTCATACCACAAACCGCTATCGCCCTGACCGCCGGTTTCAATATAGTTTGCGATCTTGCCTTCCTTAATGTCGTAAATTGCATACTGGGGTGTATTGTAGCCGCCGATGTAGAGTCTCTCATCGCCCTCCTCACCGGGAGTCAGACTGTGGATATTTGCTGCACCGTTGGCGTGGGTCACCAGAGAATCCCAGGTCTTGATCTCCTTGGTTTCCAGATTATACATTCTGGGATGACCGCCATCGCCGGAATAAGAAAGCAAATATCTTTCACCATCTAAGGTGACCAGACTGTTTCCGGCACTTTTTAAGCCGACACCGGAGGTTCCAAAGCCGGGAGCCTTGCTAAACAGTTTGGTTTCCACATCGTACTGATAAAGGCCCAAGCCATGGCACAGAAAATACTGCTTACCGTCGATGATTTCAGACACACCGCAATTGATACCGGCAAACATACCGTGATCCGTGATCAACTCCATCGTTTCCGGATCGAAAGCAACAAACTCGCCCAGAGAGCCGGTAGTGCCACCGACGATCATCTCGCCATCACCCAGAATAGACATATTGTTCAGGTAGCTATTGGTACTTGTGCTCATCTGCTCTGTAATATCCAGGCAGGCAACGCGCTTCATGGTCTCTATATCATACTTGAGGATCCACTGACCGGCGTTATTATTGCCGTTAAAGTACAGATAGCCATCCAGGTACAGCATTCCGGAAGGGTGTGCGCCCTCTTCGATCACTTCATAAACGGTGTACGCATCCTGTTCATAGTCGTAATAACCCAAGTCACCGCCAAAGGTTACAAACCAGATCTTGCCGTCCGGTGTGGAGGTCATAGCGTGACAACCTGTGCCAACCAGGCCCGCTTGCTTGAAGTTGGGGGTTTTATATGTCTGCTGGGTATAGGGATCGTAGCGGACCAAATACTTAGAACTGCCGGCGATCCAGATGATGCCTTCTGCGTCCATATGTATTTGATACGGACGGGAATAGCCGGTGGAAATGGTGTCTACCAATTCTGCGGTATCCAGATCATAAACCAAACAGACGCCGCCTTCTGTGGGCAGGAAGAAATAGTCATGGCCGTAGATCTCAGTAACAAGTGCGGTGTGCAGTGCATCTGCGATGGGAATTGCGTGCTCTGTAATGACAACGGGATTTACTTTCTTTTCTTCCGCTGCCTTCTGGTAGTTGATCTTGCCACGCTCGGCAATCAGTTTCATCACATCCACATAGCAACTGCCGGTTTTATAGGGGGATTCCTTATATGCTTCCAACACAACGATGTATTCCTTGCCGGCTTCAAAATCCCAGTAGCCAACATAGGTAGTAATGCCGGTTTCTGTTTCGGTGGCATTGCCATCGTTTTGCATTTCCACCTTGCCAACGCGGTTTTTCGGATCCATTGCCTTTTCAACATTCTCCGTGTCACCGGGCAGAATGTAAACTGCGATCGTACCGCTGGAATACTGCAGAGAGTGCTCCAGGCTCAGGGTAAATGTACCGCTACCGGGGCTCTTAATGCGGTATGCGCTCCAGTTATCCGGCTGGTTGTAAATACGCAAGCCTGTATCTCTGTAGAAGCGGATCAGGTCAGAGCCGTCTACCGTTGTCAGATAATCACAAGCGTTCTCATAGCGCCAGTTGATCTTACCACTGCGCCACAGATCCAGCATATCTGCATAAGCCTCTGTGAGGGTGTACTTGGATTTGGGAAGGTAACCATCCAGAGGATCTGCCAGACCGAATTGATAAGTGGTTCCATTAATAACCTTTTCTTTTTTCACTGTGCCGTCGGCAACCGTGTCGTCCAGGGTCATACGGATCTCATTTAGGTACAGCAGCGTACCTTTGGTAAATTCAAAGACCAGAACATATTCTTCCTTCATTCCGAAGGTGTACTCGCCTAAGTAGAAGGTGTCCTTGCCGTTAATGATCGCACCCTTAACCAGCAGATTTTCTTCTGTCATACCGGACTGGATCTGCTCCGGAGTCAGCAGGATGCCGGTGTTAGCCGGGATCATATAAATATTGGCAACTACCTTACTCTTATCTGCACTTGTCAGACGAATGTCATAGGTAGCCGTGCCGGGGTTCTTGATCCGGAATGCATACCACTGGTTGCTCAGTTCCCGGACATTCGTGGAGTTTTTATAGCGAAGACGGCCTTCTTCAAACTTAAAAGCACCAATAACCGCATCCGGGCTGACATTTTCATACTTCCACTGGAGCTTATCTTCGTTAAACAACTGCTCCAGCACCATATAGGCACGCACTGCGGCATCGTTATTGTAACGACCGGTCAGACCGGTGTTCAGGAAACCGGCGTCCTTGCTTGCCATATCGAAATCGTAAATATTTTCCTTCTTCGGTGTGATCGGCTGATCCTGAGGAACCTGGGTCAGTTGAATGCTGCTCAAGTACAAACGCTCGGTGTTTCCTGTGCACTTGATTAGGAAAATATACTCACCGGCAGTTTCAAAGGTCCACTGACCTGCCTTGGCAGAATTTTCGCCCTTTGCAAACTGGAATGCACCTGCCAGATTTCCTTCCACGGTAGCTGCCGTCAAAGCTTCCTGGTTCATAGTTCCTGCAGTTGCCGGGAAAATATAGAGACTGCCTGTCATGGCTTGCTGGTAAATTCTACCCACGGAAATGGTATATTCGCCCGCCTTGTCAACTTTCAAACGGAAAGCGACCCAGTTGCCTGTGCCTTCTTCTGTTGTTCCTGCATTGTAGCGCAGACGGATGCCTTGATCGGAGGCAGCCATAAACCGCATTTGGGCAAAGCTCATACCCTCAAGCAGCCAGTTCAGTTCACCCTTTGCGTATTTCTCTGCAAAGCACTCCAGCAGGGGCTTTTTGCATTCATAACAGTTCTTTGTGTAGTCGATATCCTGGTATACGCCGCCCTTTTTGAAGGTATTTGCAAATGCTTTGCTGTTGTAAAGCGCCAGATTGTAGAAGCCTTCTGCATCCTCTACAAAAGGTTTGGTCGTTTCTTCTGTAGGCGCTTCGGTGGTTTCCTGGGCCGTATCTTCCGTAGGCACTTCCTCACCGGTCGGTACAGACAATGTCAGCTTGCTCAGGTAAGCATAGTCGCTGCCCATACCCGCTGCATTCACCTGGAACACAACGATATAATCGCCAGCCTGCGGGAAGCTCCACCGCCCCAACTGGCATTCAAAGTCTGCTGCAGTGGTCCGGACTGTGCCGATCTTGTTATTCTCAGTCAAATAAGTAGATATCTTATTTTCTTCTGTTACAGCATCGCTGTCATTATAGGGGTTATGCATCACTGTAGATGCAGTAAAGTCAGTCGTTGCCGGGAAAATATATACATCCAGATTATTTGCAAGGTAGTTTTTGCTTGTGGCAGCTACACCCACTTCATAGCTGCCTGCCGCAGGCACATAGATGCGAATCGCAGCATAGTTGCCCGCTGTATCGGTCAGCCACAGGCGCAAGCCCTGATCGCCTTTACCGCGAATGCCAAAATTCTTACTGCGGTTGATATAATTACCCTCGTGGGCAGGCCGTCCGAAGGAGTCCTCAATGCCCCAGTTAATACCTGTGCCATAATTTTGGAAAATCCATTCGTAAACGGCGTTTGTGCCATTATACTTATCCTTGGCTGTAATATCCGCACCGCTGACTGCACCGGCAGTGCTAACACCCAATAATGCTTCATTGTTATAAATCTTAAAATCATAAACCTGATCCTGCAGCCCACCGGAGGGTGCTTCCGTGGTTGCGGTAGTGGTAACAGAAGTCTCTGTAGTTTCTGCCGGAGTATTTGCGTTATGACCGCTCAGGGTCAGACTTCCCAGATATGCATAATCGCCGCCCATACCCGCTGTGCCCACCTGGAACACAACGATGTAATCGCCAGCCTGCGGGAAGTTCCACCGACCCAGTTCGCAGTTAAAGTCTGCTGCGGAGGTGGTCACAGTGCCGATCTTATTGGCATTTGTCAGGTAGGTAGAGATCTGATTTTCTACTGCTACCGTATCACTATCCGTATAGGGGTTGTGCATAACCGTTGCCTTGGTAGGTTCGGTGGTCGCCGGGAGAATATATGTATCCAGGTTGTTGGCAAGGTAGTTCTTGCCTCCAGCCGCCACACTCACTTCATAACTTCCTGCAGCAGGCACATGAATACGAATTGCCGCATACTTTCCGGCTGTATTCGTCAGTCTTATACGCAGACCTTGGTCGCCGACACCACGGAATTCAAAGTTTTTTACGCGCAGGTCGTAGCTGCCGTCATTGCTGCTGTAGCCAACGGCATCCTCAATGCCCCAGTTAATGGCTGCACCGTAATTCTGGAATAGCCATTCATAGACACGGTTTGTGCCGTTATACTTTTGGGAATAGGGGTTAAAATTAACCCCGCTGATCGTTCCGGCATTGCTATCTGCAATCAATGCCTGATTGTTATAGAGCTTAAAGTCGTA
Organism: Faecousia sp.; assembly: GCA_045587865.1. Classification (GTDB taxonomy): domain Bacteria; phylum Bacillota; class Clostridia; order Oscillospirales; family Oscillospiraceae; genus Faecousia. The sequence continues at coordinate 1,394 of JAZNDD010000052.1, read as the reverse complement.
AGTAATGGTGCCTTCCCCATTTTCTGCAAAGGTTGCAGGCACAGCAAAAGAAATCAGGGTGCATAGCAATAGCAATGCCGCTGTCAATCTTTTCATTATACTTTTCATATAAACAACCTCCATATCGGTCCATATTCTAAGAAAGTCAATTTATATTCTCTCTTTATGTTAAATTATATCCTGTATAGCACACGCAAACAATATAAAGGGAAGACACATTTTTATAAATTTAGGACATTCGTTTTCTTTATCAAAAGGACCTTTATTTTAAACGCCCCGGAGAAAATTCACAACTTGAAAATCCTGTAAAAACTGTCTAAGTAATGGGAAAACAGTAATTTTCTCCCATTATTATGTGGTGCTAATTTGCGGCTTTAACAAGAAATATATTACCAAAACGCACAATTATATTACAAAAATAAGCCATTCTCTAATCGAAAAGCCAGGTTGCCGAAGCAATCTGGCTTTTCGATTGAATCATTATAGTTCGTTTCCGTAAATGGCAACATTATTTGCTGTTACGCAAGGTAACAGGGAGAAATCTGCAAGGTCCTCTGCGTTGACCGTTGTTACAGTGATGTAGATGTTGTCATTGTTCGTGTATGCATCGGCCCATTTTTGCAGGAAGTCTGCGCCGGCAACAGCCTGTGCTTGTCCGCCGTTCCAGGTCATCTTGGCAGTGATATTCAGCTCGCTGCCTGCTTGAATAAGTTTATAAATCTCAGCGAAGTTTACACAGTATACCTTAAACCAGTACTTGGGATTATCGCTTTTCTTCCCAGTAACAGCAACGGACTGGACGGAAATTTCAAAGAATCGCAAACCACCTGCCTCTGCGTCATAAATGGGCAGCTGTGCATTATCTTCGCTTATCATATTGCCGTCTGTGTCATTGATCACCAGCACACCGGTGTCCATTTCGCTATTATCGATGATTGTGCTGCTGCTATAACTGAGAACAGAGTCAGCAGTCAGCGTATAGCCGTTTAAGTCCAGAACTGCATCGGTAGGCACAATCACATCTCCAACCTGAGAATTCTTGTTCAGCAGGACAGCTTCCGCGCCGTTTTCCACCTGATATGCAAAAGCATCATTCAGACTGAGGAAATATTCTTCCCCCACCTTTGCAACTGCTGTTTGTGCATTTACCACAGGTGTCAAGGTCATATTCCGGAAGTTAATACCCTTGGCATTTTCGCCCTCAGCCTTGAAGATCACAATGTAATCACCGGCTGCAGGGAAATTCCACTGTCCGGCAGTCATTTGGGTTTCTGCCTTTAGCTGGGTTTTTCCCAGCAGTTGGTTTTCTGCGGTCATTGCGGCAGAAAGTGCGCTTGCAGATGTGCGCTCTGTGGCGTAGAGGGTGTTTGCCGGGATCAGATACATACTGAAGG
>JAZNDD010000051.1:0-3712 GCA_045587865.1 Faecousia sp. | reverse complement strand
TGGCAGACGATGCCACCCGCGCCGACCCGGAGTATCTTGTGAACGTACTGCAGGCCGCTGTGAGCGCCGGCGCCGCCACCGTTACCGTTTGCGATACTGCCGGCACCATGCTGCCTTTCCAGTTTGCGGAATTTATCCGGAATTTGCTGGCGGCGCCCGCTTTGCAGGGTGTGGCGCTGGGCGTTTCCTGCGTGGATACCCTGTCTATGGCGGATGCCTGTGTCATCGCCGCAGCGGCGGAAGGCACAGCGGAACTCAAAGCCGCCGCTTATCCCATCGATAACGCCAGCCTTGCCAATGTGGCAAAACTGATCTGCGCCAAGGGGGATGCCTTCGATGCCGGGTGCGCCGTCCGTGTGAATCAGTTGAGCCGTGTCATCGACCAGATCAACTGGATGTGCCAGTCCGGCAAGACCGCCCCCACCGCAGTCACCGTCCGGGACAACAGCGACATTTACCTCACCGCCCATGACGACATGGCAGCAGTCAGCAAGGCTGTGGAGAATCTGGGCTATGACCTGAGCGAAGAAGATGCCCAGAAGGTCTACGATGCCTTTGCCCGGATCGCCGCCAAGAAGGAGCAGGTCAGCGCCAAGGAACTGGATGCCATCGTTGCTTCCGCTGCAATGCAAGTGCCTTCCACCTACCGGATGGACACCTATGTGATCAATGCAGGCAATACGGTGGCGGCAACTGCCCACCTGAAGCTGTATAAAAATGATATGCCTATGGAGGGCGTTAGCATTGGCGATGGCCCCATCGACGCCGCATTTACCGCAATTGAATCCATCACCGGCTGCCACTACGAGCTGGACGATTTCCAGATCCAGTCTGTGACCGAGGGCCGGGAGGCTATGGGTCAGGCGGTGGTGAAACTCCGTGCCGAGGGTAAGCTCTACTCCGGCAAGGGCATTTCCACGGACATTGTAGGCGCAAGTATTTATGCCTATATCAATGCCCTCAATAAAATCGTTTACGAGGAGGAAACTGTATGAATCTCTCCTTTTCTACCCGAGGCTGGCCTGAACTGAGCTGGAACGATATGGTGATGACAGCTCTGGAAATGGGCTTTACAGGTATTGAAGTGTATAATCTGCCCAAGTTCGATCCGATGACCGAAAAGGGCGGCCCGTTCCATAAGCACAAGGTGGCGGCGACTGTCCGGCAGCTGCGGGATCAGAAGCTGACCATTCCCTGTTTCGACACATCCATCGACCTGTCTGTGGATGACAGCTGCATTGAGAGCCTGAAAGGACTTATGGAGGTTGCCCATAACGCCCGCGTAGACTATGTGGTGGCAGTGGCGCTGCAGGATAACGAGGCACAGGTGCAGAAGAACCTTGCTGTTCTGGAGCCCTATGCAGAAAAAATGGGTGTAAGCCTGCTGATCAAGACCAGCGGCATTTATGCGGACACTGCAAGACTGCGGAAAATGCTGGAGAGCTTTGCCAGCGACTATATGGGCGCACTGTGGGATATGCACCACACCTATCGGGATTTCGGAGAAAGCGCCGATGCCACCATTAAGAACTTAGGCACTTATGTGAAGCACGTGCATCTGCGGGATTCTAACGATGATAATTCCTACAACCTGATCGGCGAAGGTACGCTTCCTGTGGAGGAAATGATCCGCGCCCTGTCTTCTATTAACTACGATGGCTTTGTTTCTTTGGAGTGGAAGCCGGAGTGGATGGAAGAATTGCAGGACAAGGAAGTGATCTTCCCCCATTTTGTAAACTATATGAGCCGGTTCGGCAGCACCCGCAGCCGGAAAAAATCTTTGTACTATAACCACGATGGCTCCGGTCAGTATGTGTGGAAAAAGGACGACCTGATCGACCTGACCTTCCCCCAGGTGCTGGACCGGATGGTGGAGGAATTCCCGGACCAGTATGCTTTTAAGTACACTACCCTGGATTATACCCGTACCTACGAGCAGTTCCGGGAGGATGTGGATAATTTTGCCCGGGCGTTGGTGTCTTTGGGCGTGCGCCCCGGTATGAAGGTTGCCATCTGGGCAACCAATGTGCCTGCCTGGTACATCACCTTCTGGGCAACCACCAAGCTTGGCGCAGTGCTGGTGACAGTCAATACCGCCTATAAGATCCACGAGGCAGAGTACCTGCTCCGCCAGTCCGATACTCATACACTGGTGATGATCGAATCTGCCCTGGACTCCAACTATAAGAATATTATCAATGAGATCTGTCCGGAGATCGCAAAGACAAAAGCAGGCGATCCGCTGCACTGTAAGCGGCTGCCTTTCCTGCGAAATGTGATTACGGTGGATTTCCGCCAGCCTGGCAGCCTGACCTTTGAGGAGGCAATGGACCGGGCAGAGTTGACCCCCATTGAGGAAGTGTACCGGATGGCAGCAAATGTGCGCCCGGACGATGTGTGCAATATGCAGTACACCTCCGGCACTACCGGCTTCCCCAAGGGCGTTATGCTCACCCACTACAATGTGGTCAACAACGGTAAATGTATCGGCGACCGGATGGGTCTTTCTACCGCAGACCGGATGATGATCCAGGTGCCGATGTTCCACTGCTTTGGTATGACCCTGTCTATGACCTCATCAATGACCCACGGCGCAACGATGTGTCCAATGCCTTATTTCTCTGCCAAGGCATCTCTTGCCTGTATCAATCAGGAGAAGATCACCTGCTTTAACGGCGTGCCCACAATGTTTATTGCAATGTTCAATCACCCGGACTACCGTAAGACCGATTTTAGCCATATGCGTACCGGTATTATGGCGGGTGCAGGCTGTCCTCCGGAACTGATGAAACGGGCAGCCCAGCCGGATGAAATGAATATGTACGGTATTGTTTCTGTTTACGGACAGACGGAATGTGCCCCCGGCAATACCATGTCCGCCTGGACAGATTCGCTGGAAGTTCGGACGGAAACCGTTGGCTATGATTTCCCCCACGTGCAGTGCAAGATCATCGATCCGGAGACCGGTGAGGAAGTAGGACCCGGCGTGAACGGTGAGTTCTGCGCCCGTGGCTACAATACGATGAAGGGCTATTACAAAATGCCCCAGGCCACTAGCGAGACCATCGATGCAGAGGGCTGGCTCCACTCCGGCGACCTTGCCTGCAAGGATGAGCAGGGCAACTACCGGATCACCGGCAGATTGAAGGATATGATCATCCGTGGCGGCGAGAATATCTACCCCAAGGAAATTGAGGAATTTATCTATACCCACCCTGCAGTCAAGGATGTGCAGGTGATCGGTGTGCCGGATAAGAAGTACGGCGAGGAGATCTTCGCAAGTATCATCCTCAAAGAAAAGGGCTCTGTGACAGAAGAAGAAATGCTGAGTTTTATCCGCGCCAGTATGGCACGGCATAAAGTGCCCAAATACATCGAGTTTGTGGATGCGTTCCCAATGAATGCTGCCGGCAAGGTCCTCAAGTATAAAATGCGTGAGGATGCTGCCAGACGCTATAACCTGACCGGCGACGGCTCGGATACAGCCGGCCCGGGAAAATAAATATTAAAGACCTCCGGCTAAGCGCGAAACTTAGCCGGAGGTCTTATCTGCAGATTTCTCGTAAGAACGTTTCAAACAAAACCGTCAAATTCATGTTTATCGGTTAATTCGTAGGGGACGCCGCCCTCGGCGTCCCATCAGGAAATCCGACCTCGATGGGCGGATTTCCTGCAGTTTGCCAATATTTCTGTATTTTTGGGGTATCGAACC
>JAZNDD010000050.1:0-3645 GCA_045587865.1 Faecousia sp. | reverse complement strand
GGGGGCTGTCACCGCAGGTGACTGGGGGAGTGTACTTCTTAAGATAGGACAACCCCTCCGCCCAGTGTGCGCACTGGGCACCTCCCCTATGAGGGGAGGCAAGTGGCGAGGCGGTACAACAGACCGTCAAACAGAAAATTGATGAAATGATTGGATGCGATGCATCATAAATTGAGGCCAAACCTACCAAAATGGTGCGTTTGTAATTTAGTTTCATAGGAAGACTTCTATCCTGTTTTATATTTCAATGTCAATATATGCCGGAGAATGGTCGGAAATGGGCAGATAGTATTCCGGGCTGTAGCGCACAAAGTTCTTGACTGCCCCTTCCCGCGCTCCCAGCAGATAAATATGGTCGATGGAATACGCAAAGGGCTTATCGCTGTATTTTTTATCATAGCCGGTGTTGGTGCAGGCGTGGTAGCCTTCCTTTGTTTCTGCAAAATCTGTGGCAATGTTCCTTCAGCAGGTCCGCCATCAGGCTGGAAACTTCCTGACCGCCGATGATATCCGGCTGGGTGTCCAAATAAACCTGAACCAGACCGTCTACCCGGGCTTCTGCGGAGCAGTTTTCCCCCATTTCTTCCCAGGCAGGCAAATTCTCATCCCGATTCCATACATTGTGGGTCATTAGTCTTAGCATAACCTTCACTCCTTTTATAATTGGCTACATTATATCACAGACAATCGGGCATTATAATTGACTTTTTTCTGCGGTCACATTATAATCAAGGCATATACCGTTGATAAGAGGTAAATTATGAGTAAAGTGATTTTTCAAATCGAAGGCGGCGCACCGGTTAGCATTGACTGCAATCCCGGGGATAATCTTCTGGAGGCTGCCCGCCGGGCAAATGTGGCAATCGATGCCCCCTGCTCCGGCAACGGTTCTTGCGGCAAGTGCCGGGTAAAACTCCTGGAAGGAGAACTGGATTGCATCAAAAGCCGTCACATTCGCGACGAAGAATGGGAAGACGGCTGGCGCTTAAGTTGCAACGCCAAAGTTGTGGGGGACTGCACCGTCCTTGTGCCGGACATTGCTTCCGCTTACCAGAGCCGTATGAAAACCGCAGACTTGTCCTCCCCGGAGGAATTGGCAATTTTTGAAGCCGCCCAAAATGGGCTGGTGGAAAGTGGTATTTCCTTCCAAAACAATTTCCGGGCAGTGGTGTTTGCAATGTCCGCCCCCTGCGAGGACGATACAATGCCCGATAACGAGCGGCTGACCTGGGCACTCCAGGCTGAACTGGGCGTAGAAACGGTACATATTCCCTTCCCGGTGATGATGAAACTGGCAAGCACCCTTCGGGAAAATGACTTTTATGTATGTATCAAGGGACAATTGCAGGGCAACACCTTCCTGTGTATGGATATTTGCAGTGCCGATGATACCGCTATCGTCGGCTGTGCTATTGATATCGGTACCACCACTGTCACGATGGTGCTGACCGATCTGGCAAGCGGAAAACTCCTTGCCAAAGGCTCTTCCGGCAACGGACAGATTCGTTACGGCGCAGATGTGATCAACCGCATCATTGAGCAAAGCCGTCCCGGCGGTAAGAAAAAATTGCAGGATGCCATTGTTAAGGACACCCTGACCCCCATTATCGCAAACCTGTGCAAAACTGCCGGCATTTCTGCCCGGAGTATTTTGCGGCTTTCTATCGGTGCAAACACCACAATGAACCATCTGCTTTTAGGGGTGGACACCGATCCGGTGCGTATGGATCCCTATATCCCCAGCTTCTTTTCCTGGGTGGGCTTAAAAGCCGGCGACCTGCATCTGCCTGCCAATCCCCTTGCCCCTGTGGTGATCGCGCCCAATATCGGCTCTTATGTAGGTGGCGACATTACCGCCGGTACGCTGGCCTCCCGAATTTGGGATAAGGACGAAATGAGCCTGTTTATCGATCTGGGTACAAACGGTGAGATCGTATTCGGCAGCCGGGACTTTCTGATGTCCTGCGCCTGCTCCGCCGGTCCTGCCTTTGAGGGCGGCGACATTTCCTGCGGTATGCGTGCCACCGACGGCGCGATTGAAGCCTGCACCATTGACGCCGATACAATGGAACCAACCTTAACCATCGTAGGCGAAGCCGGACAAAAGCCGGTGGGTATCTGCGGTTCGGGCATTATCGATATTATTGCAGAACTATATCGCTGCAAGATCATTAACCCCAAGGGTCTGTTTGTCCGGGAGGGTGCAAGAGTGCAGCGGGATGCTCACGGAATGGGCAGATATGTGATTGCTGCCGCCGAAGAGTCAGAAACCGGCAGAGAGGTCTCCATCAACGAGGTGGATATCGACAACTTCATCCGGGCGAAGGGTGCGATCTTCTCCGCTGTGGATACACTTTTGCAATCTGTGGATATGACACCGGAGTGCATCGACAAAGTATATGTAGCCGGCGGTATCGGCTCAGGCATCAATATGCAAAATGCGGTGCGGATCGGTATGTTCCCGGATGTGGAACTGGAAAAATACCACTACATCGGAAATTCTTCCCTGACCGGCGCGTATGCATTGGTGCTCAGCGATGAAGCCATCGCCAAATGTGCCGAAGTGGCAGCCAATATGACCTATCTGGAGCTGTCTACCTATCCTGGTTATATGGATTCCTTCGTGGCGGCTTGCTTTATCCCCCACACAGATGCAAGATTGTTCCCCAGCAGCCTGTGATGAGTTGACAGTTGGCTCGTAGGGCGGTGGCTTTGCTGCCGCCGTCTGCTGTTTTGGGGTTCGATGCCCCGAAACAGCAGCATTACAATTGGAAGGTGCGGTAGCGGCGGGAGTAAACCCCCGCCCTACGGTTTTACATTTTGGAGATTGCCACGGGCATAAATGCCCTCGCAATGACACATAGGTAGGATGGCTAGTTAAAAGGAACGCCACACAGGGCGTTCCCTACAAGGGTATAAAAGTTGGCCGTGGTGCATTTTGCACCACGCCCTTTACAAAGAGGAAAGAAAATGAAGAAACAATCAATTTAAGAACTCTTCCGGGTCCACATACTGGTCGTTACAAGTTACACTAAAGTGCAAATGGTCGCCAATTGCATTTTCCAGAAGGGCAGTATTGCCTGCATAGCCGATGGTTTGACCGGCAGTTACCTGATCGCCGGCAGAAACCTTCAGGTCTTCGGAAAGACTGCTGTACTGGGTCATATAGCCTCCCTCGTGGCTGATGACTACTGTTGTGCCCATTGTTTCATCCTCATAGACCGTATAGACCTGACCGTCTGCCGCCGCCATTACCACGGTACCCGGTTCTGTGGCATAGTCAATGCCGCTGTGGACACGCCAGTCCCGGGTGGTCTGGTTATAACTCAGGCAGTCCATTGCATACTCTGCCACCACATCGCCGTTAACCGGTTTTGTGATCTTGCCGGGCAGTTTTCCTTTGGTAGGCTCGGTGGCAGCATCGGTTCCGGGAATGTCCCCGGGCTGGGTCGCCACAGCCTCCACACCGTCCTGGCTGTCACCGCTTACGGTGGATGCCGGATCCTTTTGCAGACTCGCATCATCTTTTGCGTTTCGGTAATACAAATAGCCGGAAATCCCAATGGCCGCAGCACACAGGATCAGGGCTATGTAGTAGCCCTTACCGCTGAAGCCTTTGATAAATTTTTTCTTGCTCATTTCAAG
>JAZNDD010000049.1:0-16269 GCA_045587865.1 Faecousia sp. | reverse complement strand
TGCTCCCCCGGTCTGTGATGTTGGGGTTCGATGCCCCAACATCCCAGAATGATCATCATTTGATGGTGCGGCAGCGGCGGGAGTAGAACCCCCGCCCTACGATGGGTGTAACCGTCACACAGGAAGTTTCAAAATTTTCGGCTTTTGCATATTTCAATTAAAAATTTTTCAAAATGGCACAAAAGGGGTTGATTTTCTGAACGAAAAGAGGTATCATTACCGGACAATCAAGAAACAACCACTGGGGCTTCTTTTTAACGAGGTGATTTTCGTGAGAAGAAAAGACGTAAATATGTTGTCCGGTAATATCACGAAGGGACTTTTGGCGATCTCCCTTCCCATTATGGTGATGAATGTGCTGCAAAGCCTGTTCAACATCATCGATATGACTGTGCTGAAGACCTACGACACTGCCAGTGGCGGTCTTGCTGTAGGTGCAGTAGGTGCCTGCGGTGTGCTGATCTCCCTGATCACCAGCCTTGTGATCGGTCTTTCCGTAGGTGCAAATGTCCTGATTGCCAGAAACATCGGCAGAGGTGATAAGCAGGCAGTAGAACGGTCTGTGGGAACAGCCATTGCCACCGCCATTGCCGGCGGTCTCATTCTGCTTGTGGTTGGCATCGTATTTGCAAGAGGTTTTCTGAATCTGGCAAACTGCGATAAGAAACTGATGGATCAGGCGGTACTGTATTTCCGGCTGTATTTTGCCGGCACGCCTCTTTTGATGGTATATAATTTCTGTGCCGCAGCCCTGCGCGCCGCAGGCGACTCCAAACGGCCTATGGTGTATCTGATCATCGGCGGCATTTTGAAGGTTATTTTGAATTTTGTATTTGTTGCTGCTTGCAACTGGGGTGTTGTTGGCGTAGCAGTTTCCACCATTGTTTCCTGGGCAGTACCTATGGTTCTGGCTCTGCGCGCACTGCTCACCAACGAAGGTATGGTCCACCTGAAGCCCAGAATGCTCCGTTTTTACAGCCACGAACTTCGCTCGATCCTGCGCGTAGGCATTCCCTCCGGCTTGCAGCAGGCAATGTATTCCGTTGCCAATCTGGTGATCGCCGCCACTGTCAACAGCTATGGCGCGCAGGCGACTACCGGCATCTCCATTGCAAATAATTTCGATGGGCTTCTTTATAATATTTCCATCGCCCCCTCTCTGGCAGTGCTGCCCTACGTGAGCCAAAATATCGGTAAAGGAAATGTGAAGCGGGCAAAGCAGGCAGTGGTTCGGGGTGTCCTGATTACAGCCATTTTAGGCGGTGGCTTTGGCGCCCTTTCTGCCATTTTCTCCCGTCAGCTGGCATCGCTGATGTCCAGTGACCCGGTGGTAATCGAATATGCCCGGGAAAAGATGATCCTGATCTCCAGCCTGTACTTTATGCAGGGCATCAACGCCACTCTGGGCGAGTCTATGAAGGGTATGGGCAAACCTATGGTCCCCACGGTTGCGACCCTGGTGTTTATGTGCCTGATCCGCTTCCCCTGGGTATGGTGGGTGTTCCCCCTGTATCCCAACTTCACCTTCCTGTATCTGATCTGGCCCATTGGCTGGATCCTGTCTATCAGCACTATTTTGTGTTTCTTCTTCCCCACAGTCAAAAAGCTCACCTATAAATACGCCCATCCGGAGGAATTTCAAAAAACCTGATAATTGCAGGCGCGCTGCAGCTGCAGCGCGCCCTTGCTTGTTATCGCGTTGTCAAATTCCTGTTTGATATGGTAATGATTGCCCTGTATCCCCTGATGGTAACCGCGCTGGCAGCCATCGGCCTGAGCACCAGCCTTGCGGACTTTAAGAAAGCCGGTCTTGCACCCATGTTCTACGGTGTCACCATTGACACTTTGGTTACTGCAACTGCACTTGCCGTCATCTGGTTTATGAGTGTCTCCGGGACCATTGAATTTTTCGCTTAAACCATATCCCCCTGTCCAAATCCGGACCGGGGGATTTTTTCCTTGACTTTCCTGCAAATATGCTTTAGAATATCATTCCAATTATCCGAAATATTTTAGAATTTTTTTCCATTTGGTGATATTATGATTTCTAAAATTCACAACAATTATCTCCACCTGACGGCCACGGAAAAGAAGATTGCAGATGTGGTTCTGGGAAGTCCGGAAGCCGTGGTCAATATGACCGTGCAGGAACTGGCAAACTGTTCCGGCACCGTCCCTTCTGCGGTGATCCGGTTCTGCAAAAGCATCGGCGCAAAGGGGTTTACAGACCTGAAGATCCGCCTTTCTGCCCAGATCGGCGCCGGCAAAGCCCTGCCCATTGAAAAAGGAGATTCCTTCCGACAAATTTTTCACAACGTGTTTCGCTCCGGAAGCCGCACCCTGGAAGACACCTACGGGATGCTGGATTTTAACGAAGTGGAGGCGATCTGCCAAATTTTAAAGCAGGCTGAACGGATCGTTTTCTTTGGGGTTGGCACTTCCTCGGTGATCGCCATTGATGCCCAGTACCGACTGGCGCAACTGGGAAAAGCCACTTCCGCCTGTACCGACAGTCTGTTTATGAATGTGACCGCTTCCAATTTAGGGGCACGGGATGTGGCAATCGGAATTTCCCACAGTGGCAACACGAAAGCCACCGTAGATGCCCTGCGCCGGGCAAAAAATGCTGGCGCATCCACCGTTGCCATCTCCAGTTTTGCCCATAGCCACCTTGCTCGGGAATGTGAAAAGCGGCTGATTGTCTTTTCCGACGAGAAAAATTACCCAGTGGAAGCGGTTTCTGCCAGAATGGCCCATATGTGCATCATCGATGCACTCATGCTCTGTCTGGCATCTTTAGACCCGGAGGCAATGGAAAAACACATTTCTGAGAGAAACCGTGTTCTGCAATCTCTCAGATACAAATGATTCCTGTCACCGGTGTGGCAATCTCCAGTGTATGGATACCTGAAACAACATTCCCAACAGAAAGGATTTTATTATGGAAATTTTCGGACCAACTCTCAATCAAATGGCATTTTTATTCTCCTTCATTCTGCTCGGCTACATACTCTCAAAATTCGGTCTGGTTCCTGACAATGCTCAGACCACCCTCTCCAAGCTGGAAAACTATCTGTTTATCCCTGCTTTGGTTCTGGGAACATTTATTGATAATTTTACAGTCAGCACCCTGTCCACCGCCTGGCAGATGCTCCTTTCCAGTCTTGCCTTTGTTCTTGTGGTGATCCTTTTCTCAATCCCTATGTGCCGCCTTTGTTCCAAGGATAAATATGAGCGCAATATTTTCCTGTACGGACTTGTGTTTTCCAATTTTGGCTTTATGGGCAATGCCATTGTCAGCGCATTGTTTCCGGAAATTTTTCTGGAGTACATCATCTTCACCCTGCCTTTGTGGACGCTGATCTATCTGTGGGGCGCGCCGGTCCTGCTGATCGGTGACGGCAGCAAAAATGCAAAGTTTTCCCAGCGGCTGAAAAACTTCTTCAATCCAATGGTCATCTGTATGTTCATCGGTATGGGAATCGGTCTTTTGAATATAAATCTGCCCGACTTTGTAGGTTCGGCTGTCTCAGCAGCCGGCAGTTGTATGTCCCCGGTGGCTATGCTTCTGACCGGTATGACCCTTGCCAAAAGCGATCTGAGCAAGATCATCCGCATTAAAAGTGTGTATATGGTTACTTTCCTCCGGCTGATCGTATATCCGGCACTGTTTCTGGGAATCGGTCTGCTGGCAAAAATTACAGGACTGTTTTCCTTTGGGGAAACCTTCTATATCTGCACCCTTTGCGCTCTGGCAATGCCTTTGGGCCTGAACACCATCGTCATTCCCAGTGCCTACGGCAAAGATACCACCATCGCCTCCGGTATGGCGCTGGTTTCCCATTTGCTCGGCTGTATCACCATCCCCCTGATCTTTGCCCTTTACCAAATAATGTAATTACAAAAAATGAGCAGGCAAACGAATGTTTGCCTGCTCAAATCTATTTGCTGTCAAATTCCTGTTTAGCGGTTAATTCGTAGGGGACGCCGCCCTCGGCGTCCCATCAGGAAATCCAACCTCGATGGGCGGATTTCCTGCAGTTTGCCAATATTTCTGTATTTTTGGGGCATCGAACCCCTAAAATACAGATGGGATGCCGAGGGCGGCGTCCCCTACGAACAAGCTGTCAAACAGAAGTTTGAAAAGTTGACAAAAGCTGCCTGCTGGTATATGATTGCAATATTCTTACAAACAGAGGTTCTTATGCAAAATCATTCCCAAAATTCCAGGGCGTTTTTTCGCCGGCTTTTGATCATTACCCTTCCCATCATTCTGCAAAACGGTATTTCCACCTTTGTATCTCTGCTGGATAACATTATGGTGGGCAGACTTGGCACCCTGGAAATGAGTGGCGTTTCCGTGGTCAACCAGCTGATGACCGTTTTTTACATCACCATTTACGGCGCCGCCTCCGGCGCTACCATTTTCACATCCCAGTTTTACGGCTCCGATGACACAAAAGGTGTTCGCTACGCCACCCGTTTCAAGCTGTATTTCTGCCTGCTGCTCACCGCCATCGCCGGTGTCCTGTTTATCTGGCAGGGAGACGGGCTGATCCGGCTGTTTCTCAAGGGTGAAGGCAGTGTGCAGGACGCACAGCAGATCCTTGCCCACGGCAAGGTTTATCTGCGCTGTATGCTTTGGGGTCTTATTCCCTTTACAGTGGCAAATACCTATGCAAGCACCCTGCGCGAATGCGGCAAAACTGTACCGCCGATGGTTGCAAGCATCTGCTCTGTGCTGACCAATCTGGTGCTCAACTACCTGCTCATTTACGGAAAATTCGGTTTTCCGGCAATGGGTGTGACCGGCGCAGCAGTGGCTACGGTCATCGCCCGGTATGTGGAACTTGCCATCGTTGCGGTATGGACCCATCTGCATCACAAAGAAAATCCCTTTATTGAAGGCTTCTACCGCAGCTTCCATATTCCGGCAAAGCTGCTCCGGCAAATCGGTATCAAAAGTGTTCCTCTGCTACTTAACGAGCTGCTGTGGTCCACCGGTATGGCATTTTTGAATCAGTGCTATTCCACCTGCGGCTTGAATGTTGTGCCTGCCCTGAACATTGCCACGACCCTGGCAAATCTGGCAGCCGTGGTATGCTTCGCCATCGGTACATCTGTTTCGATCATCATAGGGCAAATGCTTGGCGCAGGCAATAGCCGGGAGGAAGTACTTTCTGCCAGTAAAAAATGCCTGTGGACCGGTGTTCTCTCCGGTTTTGTGTTCGGCGGACTGATGCTGGCAGTGGCAAATCTGTTCCCGCAACTTTACAACACCACCCAGGATGTGCGCGCACTTGCCACAAAACTTATCTGGCTGACAGCACTGATCTGGCTGCCAATGCGTGCCTTTATCCACCCGGTCTATTTTGCCATCCGGGCAGGGGGAAAGACCTTCATTACAATGATGTTCGACAGCGGCTTTTTGTGGCTGACAATGGTTCCGCTGGCATATTTCCTCAGCCGGTATACTTCCATATCCATTTTGTGGCTGTATGCCATTTGTAACAGTATGGAGCTGATCAAATGCGCAATCGGTTACCGGATGCTCGTTGGCGGCAGCTGGATCCAGAATTTAACAAAAGGATAAAAATTTCGGCGGGAGCACAAGCTCCCGCCGTTTTCTTTCTAATAAAACAGCAGCGAATACCAAGTAACATAATTGCCGCCGTACTGAAATTCCAGCCCATTTTCCTCCAGCACCGGAATCAGATTGATGCCGTGACTTTCCACACAGGGATGCATTTTTCCGGGCATCCGGCAAGGCAGGCCGTCTAAGTATGCGCACCGCTCACACACAGCGCAGGCCTCTGTAGAGAGTATGTAGGGCTGTACCCCCTGCTCCCGCATCCGGTCCCGCACCTGATTTGTGATTTTCTCGTGGTCCGGACGGGTGGACAGTGTTTCTTCGATATTTGTAATATCCGCCACCTCGGTGATGGTGCCGATCAGCAGGCAGTTTACATAACTTTTGCATTTTTTCTCGCATTCATCCACTTCCCCCACCGCCGGTGGGCAAGCCCAGGTCTTGCCGTACATTGGGCATTCTGTTTTGCAAATGTGGCGTATGCGCTGAGAAAATTCCAGTGCGTTTGGGTCAATGAATGCATAGGCATACAGAGGCAAATCTGCCAGCTCTGCTTCCAGCTTCTCTCTGTCGATCATTTCAGTTCCTCCAAAATACGGCTGCAGCCTTCTTGAATGTCCTCCCAGGTCTGGGTGAAATCGCCGCTGTAGTAAGGGTCTGCCACATCTCTTTCCAAGAACGGACGAAAGCAGGTTTCGCCGGGGAACATCCGCTGTAAATTCCGGGCATTCCGCCTGTCCATATAGTAGATCCGGTCATATTTTTGCAGATCTGCCCGGGTGATCTGCCGGGCGCGATGACCGTCGCAGGAAATGTTATGTCTGGCAAGCTCCCGCCGGGCAGGGGGATACACCGGATTCCCCAGCTCCTCTGTGCTGGTGGCTGCCGAGGCGAGCTGTACCCGATCTTGTAGTCCCGCCTTCTTCACCATATCCTTCATCACAAACTCTGCCATCGGACTGCGGCAAATATTGCCATGGCAGACGAATAATATCTTTGTCATAGCGCTTCCTCTTTCTTTATTCTCACATATCCAAACTGCCCACGTAGCTTTTATTTGCGGTTATGCGGCAATCGCATTTGCGTTGATGCTATCGATCACGCGTTTGATACCAAGCCAAACCGTTAGATCAGTAAAGACTTCAACCACGCTGCCATTATCCGTAAAAGGCGCATCCTGCAGCACGGACAGATCTTTCATCAGACCGTTGTGGACAATATACTCCACAATTTGGTTCACAAAGTAGATCTGATTGCTGTCCAGGGATGTATCATTCAAGAACTCTGCAAAGGCTTCCTTGGCGGCATTCATATCCAGGCCTACAATCTCACGGACAAGCTCACCCAAAGGCTTGCTGCCAAACTCATTTTCATAGTCCTGCTTTGTGCCGATTTCGCTCCAAAGGATCACCTCCAAAGCTTTCACATCAGCAGATGTCAATGGCTTATTGGTCTTCAACTTTGCAATGACTGCGTTGTCCTGGTTCTGACGGATATAGAATTCAGCTTTCATTTTGTAATTCTTCAGATCGTCATTTTCCAGTTCGGATTCGTTCCAGTCCATGGTCAGGATCTCATCGCTAAAGTTTGTGGTGTAGGTCACTTTGTTGACTGGGATATACTTAATCAAATCACGCAAGTTCTCACGAATATGCTCAAACTCATTGATTCCGGCATCCTCCAGGTAGGTGGTATGCAGAATCTTGTTGATGAGCTCGCTCTGCACCATAATCTCTGGAATATTGGCAACGGAAGCAATTCCGCTGACCTTTTTAAGCAGATCAGACCTCGCCTTGGCATATTTTTTACCCATAAGGTAAGCCAGTTCAATGCCATACATCAACGCATCAAAACGCACCGCCTTAGCATCATCCGCATCCGGTGTGATCAGTGGAGCCAATTCATCCCGCATCTGCAAAGTGTTCTCATAGGTCAGTGCGGTATAATTATCTTGGTTAGAATACAGTTCTACAAACTTCAAATGCTGCCGAACCGCAAAGTTTTCCTTATTCAGCTCTTGCACCTTGCGAACCATATCGTCCACCAAGGTCTTACGGAACACAATCAATTCCGGTGTCTGATAGGCAATATCCTGCAGCTTGAAAGCAATCTGTGCTTTTAAACTGAAAATAGCGCCTTGCAGAGCAAATTGAATGGCAGTAGGCTTGCCACTATTCATACGGAAAAATTCAAAGTTTCCGCAGAAGTCGAAGATATAGAATTTATCCTTATCTTCTCCGTCTTTCAAGCCGGGACACAGACGGGTACCACGACCGATCATCTGCCAGAACTTTGCCTTACTCATAACCTTCTTGAAAAAGACCAGGTTCAGGCATTCCGGCACATCAATGCCGGTATCCAGCATATCCACAGAAATAGCGATCTGCGGCAGCTTCTTAGGATCGGAGAACTCGTCAATAAGGCTCTGGGCATAATTGATTTTGTTGTCGATCACCTTTGCAAAGCCGGGCAGATGGGGATATTCCTTGTTGAATACCTCATAGATCTTCTCCGCATGGCTATGGTTCTTGGCAAAGATAATTGTCTTGCCCAGTTTCTGGCCGTAATTGATCTTGATGCCCTCGGTCATCAAGATATGCAGCACCTGCCGAATAGTATCCTCATTGAACACCCACTCATTCAGCGCAGAGGAAACGATCTTCTCTGGCAGTTCGCCGTTCTCGTCCTCAAAGGTAGCTTCATAGGCTTCCCGATCAGCTTCGCTCAGTTCATCGTAGGCAATGCCTTGCTCAATGAACTTCAGCTTGGTCTCCACAGACATAAAGTCCACCAAATAGCCATCCTTAACCGCTTGCGCCAGTTCATATCCGTACGTCGGCACACCGTTTTCTAACTCAAAAACCTCATAGGTGTTCTTGTCAATCTCGTCCTTAGGGGTAGCGGTCAGACCAACCAACGGCGCATCGAAATAGTTGAAGATATCCCGGTACTTGTTATAGATGGACCGGTGGGCCTCGTCACAGATCACCAGATCAAAATGACCGCAGGTGAAGAGCTTGCCCTGCTCGTCCTTCACATTGTCGATGCAGTTCATCATGGTCTGATAGGTAGAGAACACGCAGTGGGCGGTGTAGTTGTCCTTCTCCTCGCATAGGTTGGTGCAGGAGAGATCGGGCAGCAAGTTCACAAAGCTGCGCTTTGCCTGGGTGACCAGGGAGTTGCGGTCAGCCAGGAACAGGATGTTTTTTACCCAGCCGTGCTGCAGCAGTACATCACACAGGGCAATGACCGTTCTGGTCTTGCCGGAACCGGTAGCCATAACCAGCAGTGCTTTGCGGCGATTCTTCTTATCAAATGCATCACAGACGGCCTTAATAGCACCCTCCTGGTAGTAACGGCCTGCAATATTCTTTTTTACCATCACATTTTTGAGGGATACCCGCATAGTGCGCAGATTGAACATTTTCTCCAAGTCCCGCTTAGAGTAGATGGTGGCGCATTTGCGTTCCGGGTACTGACCGTCAATGATGTGGGTCTCAAAACCGTTGGTCAGGAAGATAGCGGGGCGGCGCTTATACTTCTTCTCCAGAATGTCCGCATAGAGTTCCGCCTGCTGACGGCCCTTGGAAACATCCACACAGGTGCGCTTGGCTTCGATGATGGCAAGAGGCCTATGGGCATCGTCATAGAGTACATAGTCCGCAAAGCCAACCTCGCTCTTGTTGGGCATACCGGGCAGCTCCACCTCGTTGATCCAGTCCTTGCCCTCTACCCATCCGGCATCTTCCAGCATAGCATCGATGTAGAACTTCCGGGTCTCGTACTCGGAAATATCCAAAGGCTTGGGCACATAGGTCTGCTGCTGTTCGGTCCGGCGGGCAGTCAGCTGCTCTTTCAGCTTCTTATTCTCCTCGATCAGTGCCGCCAAATCCATCTCATCAACGCTGTCATTGCGAGGAGCCGAAGGCGACGTGGCAATCTCTAGTACAATCTTCGGATCAAACTTTGTTTCCTCATAGGTATCCGCATAGCAGTAGGCTACGAAGTCCAGGAAGATGTGCAAATTCTCCAGGCACAGCATTGCTGCCGCTTCAGATGCCTTTGCCGAGTTATGGGCAACCGTGTTGCCCTTGGTGCGGATATAATCCATACGGCGCCAAATATCTATGCCTACAATGGAACGAAATTCTTCTCTGCCCATTAGACTCTGGAGGTTGTCCTGATAGGGCATTTCCAGTTCCTTGTCCACGGAGTACATCCATTTCACGGCAAACTCCATCGCCCGCCGGCAATTGAGAATACATGCCGCCGGATCAATATGTAAGATCTTCTCTGCCGCAATGGCCACATCCGCAAAGGATGCAAACCCCGGCTCAGAGAGTAGGAATTTAAAGTTGGACATTATATCACTTCCAAATTAATTTAATCTAATGGCAACGATTTTGCTAACTCACCAAATTTTTCTGTAATCATTGCTGCTGGTTTTGCAAACTCTGTTTGAAGAACCTTTGCTGTCGCCTCTGCTAATACCGTCATACCATCAGTATTATTAACGATTGAGTTAGGTACAGAAAGCACGCCTGTTTTCTTCTTTTCAGGGTACTTGACCTTGAGTTCGTCTGGTAACGCAAATATGTGTTGTGCATTAATGACTACATGAATGCGTTCGCACAGTTTTGTGCGTGTTGTCGCATCATAATCAGTAAAGTCAAGAAACTTGTCTCTAACTTCTTGTTGTTTCACATATTGCTGATAGTACGAAACATTGGTTTTCTTAATCTTTGGATCGAAGCTAAAAATGATAAGGCGACGGCTTTCGGCGCCCTTTAACCATTTTGCAATTTGTTCCCAATAGTCTGAATCCGACTTTCCCAAAGAAGCACCAAAGACACAAATAATACTACTGTTATTGATAAGAGAATATGTATCTTCTCTCCAAGTTTGGCCTACTGCTCTAATACTTTCCTTCTTAATCATCAGTGCACGGAACGCAGGATCATTTAGATAATCCTTATTCACAATTAAATCCGGATTACAAACACCTAAGATAGGAAAGCTATCAATATATCCATGGGCATGTACCAGCTGACCCATTTTCATAGTTTTCACACCACGGTTGGAATTCCATGCGGCAAGGGTATTTTGGGAAAGCGCCTTGTGGATTTTATCACATGTTCTCGTGTAGTTTAATGTGATGATATTAACCAAGGTATCATTTACTTTGTCATCATTACGAATCTTAGTAAACACCTTTTGCTCTGTTGGCATTAAATCTTGCTGAAACTCAACAATATTGGAAGAAAACAACTTTACTATTTCCCCAAAGTGCTCATCTGCATCGGAAAATCGTGTATCTTGCGCTTCAAGATACTCTGTTAATCTTTCATGCATATCTTCGCAGCAAGTGACAAAGTCCGTAAGGCTATAGTTACCAGTTACTTTTGCTAACCCAAGTTCAGCATCAGACCACAGTTTTTCCTCTTGCCCATCTTCCTTTTTGATGTCATCGTCAATTGTTTTTCTGAACTTGTCGATTACCTCAACATCGGACTCAAATCCGCAGTATTCCTCATAAAAATGGGAATAGCTTGTCCTTAGTCCCAGTGCACGGTCAAAACCATTGCCTAATAAGAATGTAATGTTCATCTATCTCTTTTCACCTCTTTTTCTCTATCCGAAGAATTTCTGCGTTACGGTTTTTCAGTAATTCCAGTTTATCAAAGCTCTGCTAGATTGCCGATTATACTTTATCTGAATAAAACTATTTTACCAGTAGTATTGTAGGAAAATCAATACGGGGAAGTCCAAAACAGGTTATGACTTCTCACAAATGGTTTGCATCATCTTAGAAATACTTTTACTTTGGTTTATAGCAAAACATATCAACTCAGCAGTTATCCAAAGTACTCTTGCATTAAAGATTTTTTCAGCAATTCTAGCTTATCAAGGCTCTGCTGGATTGCTAATTTTGATTTGTCGGTCTGTTTGACAAAAACTGCGAACTGCACTTGCACATTTAATGGCGGTACAAGAATCTCAAGTTTCCTAATGTCGCTCAAGGAAATAAACTTTTGTGTTCCACCTCTCACCTTGCTCAAAACAGCATCATCGAAATAGTCCGACTGAAGCAAAGCTCGAATATAAATATTCAACACTTTCGAGTTGACTCTAAATTTGATGAGTGCTACATTTTTGATGGCAAAATTAGGTTCTATATCAACGATTACAGGCTTTCCAACAGTGCCAATCATTGGCATTAAGATATCGCCTATATCAACTTTTGACCGTGCATTGATTTTTTTGAAGTCTGCTTCAGAAATCAAAGAGCAATCCATAAGGTCAATTTTACCACCTGTTACATTCTTCGATGTAACCAATGGATATCCCGCTTCATAATACCGCGGAGAATCATGTGTGCCGTCACGAACATCACACACTTTTCCGAGTGTATCTTTTTCCCAACCAAATGGATTTAAACTTGTGTCACCAAACAGTTCGACAAATCGGGATTTGATCAACTGATTGAGCTTTGTAAGCTGCTCTTTTCGCAGGGCAATCAGTTCGTCAACTTTATCCAATACATCGGTTATTTGTTCCTGCTCAGTAAAGGACGGTACTCTTATTGGTGTTTCACGGATATGTGTCAAATGCAAATTTGGCACGCCGATTCCTTTTAGGTGGCTATCAAAAAATTGCTTCGTCGGATAGCTATTGATTGCGTGCAGCAAATAACGGGGCAACACCTTTGTTTCATCGGGTCGAATCAAAGCAAGGCTTACATAGATATCAAAAACCTCATCTCGGTCAACAATCGCTGCTACACCTGTGGTTCCGTTCTTAGCTAAAAGAATATCATTTTTTTGCGGAGCAATACGCTTATATAATTCATCGTGTAAAGATGCAGGGATATACATGACATTATCCCAGTCGATAACACCAGAAGTAACATTTTTCGACGAAAGGAAGATATATCCCTCTTCTACATAAGTTGGTGTTTTGTGGGTGCCATCAGTAATATCCATCGTACACAAATCTTTGAGTGGAATAGTCACAGCCATCACAGCATCCCCTCCAGTTCGGCCAGGCCTGCGGTGATTTGCATTTCCAGTTCGTGCAGGTCGGCGAGGATCTCGGTGGTAGAGGGGTATTCTACGGCTTTGTACTCCGTCTTTTTATACTTGTTTATGGACAGGTCATAGCCGTTTTCCACGATCTCGTCCTTGGGGACAAAGAAGGATTTTGCGGTGCGGGGGTTCTCTGCTTCATTGTAAGTCTGGAGATTGCCACAGCCAGTGTGCGCACTGGCTTCGCAATGACAATCGAGAGAGCGGAAACGGGCAATAATATCGGGAATATCGTTGTCCTTAATCTCGGTGCGCTTATCGTCCAGGCTGAAGCCGTCGGCGGTCATATCGTAGAACCAGACCTTATCCGTGCCGCCGTGGTTTGTCTTAGTGAAGATCAGAATACCGGTGGACACACCTGCGTAGGGCTTGAACACGCCGCTGGGCATAGAGATCACAGCCTCTAAGCGGTTGCCCTCCACCAGTTCCTTGCGGATGGCCTTGTGGGCAGCACTCGAGCCGAACAGCACGCCGTCGGGAACAATGCAGGCGCACCGTCCGCCGGTCTTCAGCATCCGCAAAAACAGCGCCAAAAATAGCAGTTCCGTCTTCTTGGTCTTGCAGACCTTCAGCAGGTCAGCGGACACAGTATCCGCATCCAGGCTGCCCTTGAAGGGAGGGTTGGCAAGGATCAAATCAAACTTTTCCTTATCCGGGTTCTGGTCACTGAGGCTATCCCGGTACTCAATGAAGGGGCTGTCCACCCCGTGGGTCATCATATTCATAGCACCGAGGCGGAGCATAGTGCGGTCCATATCGTAGCCGAAGAACATATGGTTCAGGAAGTGGTCCTTCTTAACCCGGTCAAAGAATATCTCCTTCTTGTGGTTTTCCATTAAGTACTCTTCAGAAGCCACCAGGAAGCCGGCAGTACCGCAGGCGGGGTCACAGATTGTGAAATCGGGCTGGGGCTGCATCAGTTCCACCATCATTTTGATGATATGGCGGGGAGTGCGGAACTGGCCGTTCAGACCGGACTGGGCAATTTTGGAGAGCAGATATTCATAGACATCACCACGGATATCGCTGTCCTTAATCTTCTCCATCTGGTCATAGATCTGATCCAGGCTGTCCACCACCTTGCTCAGCAGCAGAGGGGTGGGCAGCTTGAAGATGGCGTCGCTCATATACTTGGAGTAAGCGCTGTCCTTACCGCCCCCCAGGTTCTTGATAAAGGGGAATACCCACTCCTGCATAACAGAGTACATTCTGCCTGCATCAAAATCGTGGAACACGGACCACTTCAGCTGTTTGCCATCAATTTTTCGCTCGCCCACCTGCACTTCGTCCGCAAAGATGCTCTTGAAGGGCAAGCCCAGCATAGCACTTTCCTTGGCGCGGAGATTGTCGGTGGTATCCAAGTCGTGGATGAACATCAAGTAAGTGATCTGCTCAATCACATCCAGAGGATTTACCAAGCCGCCTGCGGCAAAAATGTCCCACAATCCGTCAATTCTATTTTTCAGTTCACCTGTAATCATATCAATCTATCTCCCTGTTCCAAGTATAAGAAGTGTAGCGACCACCGCCAATCTTGATGATCTCACCGCTCTTAGTTAGGTCATTCAGCGCACGCTGGATGGTGGTTTGGCTGATATCCGGACATTGCGCCATAATCTCGGCCTTTGTAATTTTGCCCAGGTGGTCGTGGATAATGTCACGGATGCGGTTGGGTTTGCGGGTGTTCTCACTGACGATTTTGACCCGGTCAGAGAGTTCCCGGTAGGCTGCCAGAATGATACCCAGCTGATAGGTCACGAAAGGAATGTAGTTGTTTTCTTCCTCGTGCCAGTTTGCAGAACTTTCCTGCAAATCATCGTAATAAGCGCTCTTAGTGCGTTCAATCAGCTTCTCAATACTGATGTACTTGCCTACATGGTAACCGGCGCGGTACAACAGCAGAAGTGTCAGCAGACGACTCATACGGCCATTGCCATCGTTGAAGGGGTGGATGCAGAGGAAATCCAGGATAAACACCGGGATCATCAGCAAAGGATCATACTGCCCATTATTGCAAAGATCGTTATAGGCCTGGCACAGTCGTTCCATTGCCATCGGTGTTTCCCAAGAGGATACCGGATGGAATCGGACATGTTTGTTGCCTTGCGCATCCTCTTCACTGATCACATTATCGGATGTCTTATAACTGCCACCGATACTCATACCACTGAACTTGTACAGATCTCGGTGAAACTGCAGAATCATGCTGGGTTTGACCGGAATGTACTCGTAACTCTCGTGGATAGTAGCCAGCACATCACGGTAACCGGCGATCTCTTTCTCGCTGCGGTTACGGGGCGTGGTCTTATCCTTGACGATCTTCTGCAAACGTTCATCGGAAGTGTAGATGCCCTCAATTCGGTTGGATGCTTCGGTACTTTGAATCCGGGTAATCTCAATCAGATGGGTCAGCTCATCTTCCGGGACTTTTGCGTGTTCGCCCTTGTGTTCATGGATTTGCGCAACTAACTGCACGATTTCCGGTGTTAATAATTTGGCATATATTGTTTCGTAGTTGAAATTACGCATAGTTTTACCCCACTTTAGAAGTCTGTTTTTATTATATAGTTATTGTACCCATTCGTCAAGTTAATTTAGTCATTTTTCATCAATTGACTAAATTAAAATAGCAAGTAAGAAATTGAGAGACTAATATTGACCTATACATACACGCCAAATGCATTTCAGTCAAAATGGCAGACAAACAAAAACAAGACCCGAGAAAGGCGTTTTTGCACCTTCTTCGGGTCTCGTTTTTGTTTCTTATATCATATCGGCTCTCAAAAAGTAGGGGCGACCATTGGTCGCCCGCGGGCGGCGGGAATAAGGGATAGAACGGCTTATTATTTCTATGCCAATGATGTGTAATAATTAAGCAAACAGTTCAAACAGAGGAATACCGATTAGCTACGAAAACTAACCGATTAGGCCCAAAGTCACATTTTCTCAATACGAACTGCTATAATTAGAATCGCAAATTTCTGATGCGGAGGAAATGGACTATGAAAGCCATAAAAGCGATTAACCTAACAAAGAAATACAAAGATTTAACTGCAGTCGATAACTTGAATCTACAAATCGAACAAGGAGAATTATTCTCTTTACTTGGTGTCAATGGTGCGGGAAAAACGACGACAATAAAAATGCTTTCTTGTCTTACAAAGCCTACAAGCGGAGATGCGTTTGTCGGCGGCAGCAGCATCGTGGACAAAGAAGCAAATGTTAAAAGTATGATCGGGTTTTCACCACAAGAAACTGCGGTTGCTCCAAATTTATCCGTCAAGGAGAATTTGGAACTCATATGCGGTATTCACAACTTTTCAAAGGAGAAAAGCAAAGCGAAAGTCCAAGAACTTTTAGGACAATTTGGCTTGGAAAGTGTTCACAACAAAAAGGCAGGCAAACTTTCTGGTGGTTGGCAACGAAGGGTTAGTATTGCAATGGCTCTTATAAGCGAACCTCAAATACTGTTTCTTGATGAACCTACACTAGGTCTTGATGTGATTGCTCGAAGCGAACTATGGGATACTATTCGTTCTTTGAAAGGGAAAATAACAATAATACTTACAACACACTATATGGAAGAAGCCGAGG
>JAZNDD010000048.1:0-24652 GCA_045587865.1 Faecousia sp. | reverse complement strand
GGCAAACTGCAGGAAATCCGCCCATCGAGGACGGATTTCCTGATGGGACGCCGAGGGCGGCGTCCCCTACGAATCTGTTCGATAAACAGGAATTTGATGATTTCGGTAAGGAGGTTCTGCATCATATAATTCGCGCAAATCATTTTAGGACAGCACTTTTCTTTGGACAGAATGAATAGAATTGCAAAATCTGTTTTGTATATTATCACGCATTGAAATAAATATCACCAGATTATATAATAAATATGGTTGGTTGCACACAGGAGGTGTTTTCTATGCGTAAACTTTTAAGCTTCTTACTGGTGGTTATATCGCTATTGTCCCTTTTTTCTGGTTGCCAGCAGGATGAAGTGGAGCTTGTAGATGACCGGGAATTATCTGTATTTGAACTAACCTGTTCAGATGAACTTCAGGATGCAATTGAAACCGCATACTACGAATGGCAGGTAGAAACCCATGGTGATAATGCCGCCAAAAAGGTTTATGATTGGGATTGGGCAGATTATCCTTCCAACACAAGGGGTGCCTTTCGCTATTACGGAACCTTTGACGATTGTGTGGTTTGGTGTGTAACCGGCAATGCCGAAGCAATAACGGAATATACAGTTGCCAATTCTACTTTCTTTCATCACAACAGCGCAATGTTCTATGCCTACTGCAAAGGAAAGCATTATTGGCTGCACCAAGCTTATGAAAAAAACTTAATTTCCGAAGCGGATGTTGCAATTGCCGCACAGCGGCATGCTGAATATGAGGATTTCCTATACGACTGGGAGTAGAGCGTGTATATATGCTATTGTACCCTTGTCTCATAGGCGTAAAATCGTTTTTTAACCTATCCATAGGGCGACTTGATAACGGCGGGTGCATGCCCCTGCACTACTTTGCTTTTGCAGGAGTGGCACGCAGGCCGTTCCCTACTATGTATGACAAAAATAGCGCGATGCATAGGCTTGCATCGCGCTCATTTTTATTTCTTGATCTGTGCTTGCAGGTGCATAGAAAGCACCGCAAGGGAGGTTGCCATATTTTCGTTCTGGACCAGAATATGATCCGGTACATCCAGGTGGACCGGTGCAAAATTCCAAATGGCTTTAATGCCGTTTTCGATCAGCCGGTCGCAAACCGACTGGGCATACTTGGCAGGTACGGTAATAATGCCCATCAGCACATTGTGGGTTCTGCAGAAATTTTCCAGTTCGGAAATGTAATAAATCGGTTTTCCTTCCTGGGTCTGCACCGCCATCGGTGCCGTATCAAAGGCCGCCAGAACATTCAGGCCGTAGGCATCAAAGCCACTATAGCCAAGGAGCGCCTGACCCAGTTTGCCTGCGCCCACCAAAATTGCATCCGTGGTGTTATCATAGCCTAAGAACTGGCTGATATCCTCGATCAGTTTCTCTCGCAAATAGCCGATCTTAGGCCTGCCGCCATCACTGACCTGTGCCAGATCTTTCCGGACCTGCACCTCACCCATACCCAGCGCGTTTGCCAGAGTCGTTGCAGAAATATAAGTAGCTGTGCCATCTGGCAGGCTTTTTAAGTAGGAAAGATAGCCGGGCAACCGTTTGAGTACGGATTTTGAGATTTCCTTGCGTTCCATTGTCTACATCCTCTTTTCGGTACAACATCTTATCGATATATTTTCATATCGATTATA
The DNA here is from genome assembly GCA_045587865.1 of Faecousia sp. Taxonomy (GTDB): domain Bacteria; phylum Bacillota; class Clostridia; order Oscillospirales; family Oscillospiraceae; genus Faecousia. The sequence continues at coordinate 22,992 of JAZNDD010000048.1, read as the reverse complement.
GCATCTATTGCTCAATTTTGCAAGGAAATTTTTACAAGCAAGTGGTTTGACGCAAAATTTCTTTGCGTAACCGCATCATTATTCGCTTCTCTAAGCGAGAAATATAGGATTGGGAGATGCCCATTTTCTGGGCAACCTCCTTTTGGGTCAGTTCCTGTCTGCCCTCCAGACCAAACCGCATATACACGATCTCCCGTTCTCTTTGAGGCAGTTCCTGTACTGCCTGCCGCAAAAGATGCAGGTCCACATCATCTTCCAGCGGCCGCAGGATCATATCCTCATCTGTTCCCAGAATATCGGAAAGAAGCAGTTCGTTTCCATCGTAATCCATATTGATAGGCTCGTCCAGGGAAACTTCTGTCTTTTGATTGGCAATTTTCCGGATATGCATTAAGATCTCATTTTCAATACACCGGGACGCATAGGTTGCCAACTTAATATTTCGGTCTCTGCGGTAAGTACTGATGGCTTTGATCAGACCGATGGTTCCAATGGAGATCAAGTCCTCTAAATTGACTCCTGTGTTTTCAAAGCGGCGGGCAATAAACACCACCAGACGCAAATTGCGTTCAATCAGCAGTTGCTTTGCATCCTCGTCCCCATTTTCCAGTCGCTCCAGCGCAGACTGTTCTTCCACCCCTTTTAAGGGCGGCGGCAGAATATCCGCACCGCCTATGTAGTAAATACACTCCGGCTTTTGGCAACGAATTTTCATTAAAATTTTCAGGAATATCTTCATACCACACCTCCGGTCAATGCTTGATACGCCCCTTCCGGATGCAACCCCTCCGGAGCAAATGCCACCAATGTATTTCCTTTTCGGTTTCCAATTCGCACATCAGATATTTTTAGTGCCAATAAAAAGCCACTTCCCTGCCCAACCGTCCGGTAAGGAATCAGCCGCAAGCCGGGGATCGCATCCAAAAAGTCTATCGGCGCACGCAATTGGGATTGTGTCAGCCCTGTGAGTTTTTGTGCCACATCTGCGCCAACAATCAACACCTGTGACCCTGTGACCGGATCCCGAAGGGTATTACCTGTGTCCTGCAGTGCTGTCACCCGGATTTTCTGTTCTCCGTATGTCAGTTCCACCGGGACAAAACTTTGTCCGCCGATTTTATTCCGAAAGCCCAGCACACACAAAAGACTTACTCCTGCAGCCGACAGTACCACAGACCAGAATCCGTGACTGCTCATAAGCAGTGCCATCCCCCCCATTGCCATACTTAAAAGGGAAAACACCACACCGCGTCGCAGACTGCTTTTACTAATACCAAAGGCAATACAGGACATCAGCCCCAGGCTTACGATCCTCCACAGAATGTTTCCCAAAAAGGAAAACCCAGGCAGCATACATATCCCCGCATACACGCCGCCCAACAATGCCCCCAAAGAGGCACGCTTAATGCTAAGAGGATACCCGCACAGACGGTTTGTCCCCAATATCAGCAAAAAATCCACCAAGAAATTAAGCGCCATAACCAGGTCCAAGTAGATTTGCATACATATCCCTCCTATTGGCTTCTGTTGTCCGCGCCGATATATGTAGGGCGGGGGCTTGCTCCCGCCACCAATAACTGAGCGTTTTCAACGGCGGGAGTAAACCCCCGCCCTACCGTGCGTCCAGTCGTCAAACAGAAATTTATTTTGTACTCTAAGTATATAATGGCGTTTGAAAAAATGCCGTCGCAAGGCGCTGTCGGTTTCCTGTCTGGTATGGGTATTCCTGTTGGGGATAGAAAAAGCGGCAGTTGACTTAGCAACTGCCGCTATTATCTGTCGAAGGTTTTTCCTGGCGGATCACTTGACGGATATTTTTCTCTGCCTTGAACCGGGGTGTCATAACCTCGTGGCTACATCCTAAGCACCGCAGGCGAAAATCCGCGCCGGTTCGCAACACTTTCCAGCGTTTTTCCCCGCAGGGGTGAGCTTTTTTCATAACTAAAATATCTCCCAGTCTGATATCCATATTATAACCCCTTGATTGCGTCCCAATACTGTTTTGCCGCCTGCTCTACCTTATTGGGCCCGTACTCATAATACTTTGTATCCTTAAGATCATCCGGAAGATACTGCTGTTGCACCCAATGACCGGGGTAATTATGGGGATATTTATACCCTTGTTCCCGCTCCATCGTATAGGTATCTGCGTGGACATTTTGCAGGTGTCTGGGAAAATCGCCGCCTTTCCCCTTGCGGATATCTGCAATTGCCGCATCCAGTGCCAGATATCCGGAATTGGATTTGGGCGCTGTGGCCATCAGCACTGCCGCATCTCCCAGAGGAATTCGTGCCTCGGGCATACCGGTCATCAGCGCCATATCCACACAGGATTTTACAATGGGCAAAATCATCGGGTATGCAAGACCAATATCCTCTGCCGCAATGACCATCAGCCGCCGGCAGGCAGACTGCATTTGCCCTGCTTCCAGAAGTCGGGCAAGGTAATGGCAGGCGGCATCCGGGTCAGAACCCCGGATGGATTTTTGCAGTGCAGATAAAAGGTCATAATGGTTATCCCCGTCCCGGTCTGCCCGCATCGCACTTTTCTGGGTCACTTCCTTGGCATCCTGCAAAGTAAGGATCAATTTGCCATTTTCCGGTACACCGGCAGAAAAGAGAACTTCCACTGCATTGAGTGCCTTTCGCAAGTCACCGCCGCAAGCGCCGGCAATATACTCCAGCGCCCCCTCTTCCGGCTGTGCCGTCAGCGCCGTCCGTTCCTCCAAGTACGCCACAGCCCGCTCAACCGCTTGCAAGGCGGCGGCGGCGGATATCTGCTTAAATTCAAAAATGGTGGAACGGCTCAAAATAGCATTAAACACATAGAAATATGGATTTTCCGTGGTGGAGGCAATCAGGGTAATCTTTCCATTTTCAATGTATTCCAGCAAGGACTGCTGCTGCTTTTTATTAAAGGACTGGATCTCATCCAGATACAGCAGTACCCCGTTTGGTGCCATAAAGGTGTCCAGCTGGGATACGATGTTTTTTATGTCCGCAGTGGATGCTGTGGTGGCGTTGAGCTGATAAAGGGTGCGATTGGTTTGCTTTGCAATAACATTGGCAACGGTAGTTTTGCCGGTTCCGCTGGGACCGTAGAAGATCATATTGGGAATGTTTCCCGATTCGATCAAGCGGCGCAGCACCGCGCCCTTACCCAAAATATGCTCCTGTCCAAAAACCTGATCCAATTCCGTCGGACGCAGGATCTCTGCTAAAGGCTGATACATAAGCCGCTCCTTTCTCTCTAGCATTTCAAACAATTCCTTATCTTGTCCCCCTCTCTGAGGGGGATGTCACCGCAAGGTGACAGGGGGAGTGTGCTTTTAAGATAGGACACTCCCTCCACCGCTAACGCGGTCCCCCTCCCTCAAAGAGGGAGGCCAGTATTAAAAGGTTGCTACATCGGGCTCTGCAGGGGTTGCAGGCACAACACTGATTGCTGTCAGCACCGGTCCAACTTCTCCCTGATACAACGGGTGCTTTTCTGCGGTGATCTTTGCCGTAACGGTTACCCAGGATCTGGGTTTTAAGTCTTTACTGCCCGGATATTTACAAGGCACACCGCAAAACTGGATATCGTCTGCACAACAGGTCATTACAAAACGACCGGGGGCGAACATATTATTCTTATCCCGGCGCAGCATTGCTACCTGACCCTTAAAACGGACTGTCTTTTTGTCGTATTTTGCCGCTTCTTCGGTAACATCCCGATACCACAGGGCGTAATCTTCATCCTTTACTTCAATAACCGGGGCATTGATATCGAAAGGCAGCGGGTCTTCGATCTCATCGAAAGCCGTTGTTCCGTCGGTATAGTCGTACAAAATATCCATCCGACGGTTGGCCGCCCGTACCAATTTGTGCAGGGGCATTGTGTCTGCACCGGGTGTCAGGCGGTTAAATACCACCATTTGTCCACCCACCAGTTTGTCCATTACCAGATTGCGCATATTGGCATTGTACGCCATAAAGGTGGTGGCATCTGCAAACATCACTTCCTGGGCAATGACCCAGTCTTCCGGCAGGCGGCTGTACAGATCACCTACCAACAGCATTCCGTTCAGTTCTGCCACCACCCGCTGGGCTCTGTGCTTTTTAGCCAGCGATAGCAGTTGCTTGGTAGTGACCGTTTGCTGTTCCAATACTTCCATATAGACATTTTGATGGGGATAGGTGGAAAAATCGTATTCTTCCTCCCCTTCTTCAAACACCAGCAGCAGTGTCCGCTCGCCAGCATTAAACCGGGGATCTTCCAGGGTTTCCTGAATAAATTTGGTCTTTCCTGAGTCCAGAAAACCGGTAAATACATAAACAGGAATTTGTGCCATAATTACACCCCAAAGAGTTTTGCAACGCCATCTGCATCCAACTGGGCGCCGATCACGCACAATTTACCGGTGACATCTGCACCGCCGGCACGCACATTATACTCCCCAGGCACATAGTCAAAGTGGATCCAGCCACCATTACTGTCGGCTACGATGCCCTTAGCCCGCAAGACGATACCGTATCTGCCGGTATCCAGGCAATGCAGTGCCGTACTGATTGCTTCCTGCGTGAATTTCTTGGCAGTTTCCACGCCCCAGGAGGCAAACACCTCGTCTGCGTGGTGATGGTGATTATGTTCGTGGTCGTGGTGACCGCAGCAGCATTCGTGATCCTCACCGTGATGATGGTGGTGCTCGTGGTCGTGGTGACCGCAGCAGCACTCGTGATCCTCATCGTGGTGATGATGGTGGTGATGTTCTTCTTCCATCTGCTTTAATTCTTCTGCCACTGATGCTTTTCCATCCATTGCCTCCAGCAGTTGACTGCCGGTCAGTTCTCCCCAGGGCGTTGTGACGATTGCGGCATTTTCATTATGCTCCCGGAGCAGTGCCACTGCAGTTTCCAATTTTTCCTGAGGAATGGAATCGGTACGGGACAAAATGATCGTGCCGGCCGTTTCGATCTGGTTATTATAGAATTCGCCAAAGTTTTTCATATAGACCTTTACTTTGCTTGCATCCACAACTGCCGTTGCGCTTCCCAACTGCACATCGCTGCCAGTGACCTTCTCCACAGCGGCGATCACATCGGAAAGTTTACCTACACCGGAGGGCTCGATCAAAATACGATCCGGGTGATACGTTTCGATCACCTGGGTCAGTGCCTTGCCGAAATCACCCACCAAGGAGCAGCAGATACAGCCGGAATTCATTTCTGTGATGTTAATTCCGGCTTCCTGTAAAAAGCCGCCGTCAATGCCGATCTCACCGAATTCATTTTCGATCAGCACCAGTTTCTGTCCGGCATAAGCCTCAGAAATCATCTTTTTAATCAAAGTGGTTTTACCTGCGCCTAAAAAGCCGGAGTAAATATCGATTGTTGTCATAGTTACACACCTTCTCATTTGTTGTTTCTATTTATTATAGCACCATTTCCTCAATTTTACAAGCGACAAAAGAAGTGTGTTCGACATTGTTCCCTTGTATTTTATCCTGCCTGCGGTTTATCTTATATTCCGGCGGATATTCTCCCCGAATAGAATAAATGCGACAAAACCGCCAAACCGCCGCTATGTTTCTCCCACATAGCGGCGGTTTTCCTGATTATGTGATCGGAATAAGCAGGATCCGATTTTTTTCCGGTTCTCCGGTTAGTTTATTGGCATCGCTGATTGCAGAAACTGTAGAGCCGGTGCTTTTTGCGATCTCCCACAGTTTTTCATTTCCTACCCGGCGCAGGATCAGGCTGGGACGATTGGGATCTGATTGGCTCTGGTCTGTCAGCTCCAGTGCCGTTACCATAGATAATCCCTGGCGGGCACTGCCGGTAATTCCCAGAAGCATATCCGCCTGCAATTGTGGCTTACTGCCGGACTCTGTCGAAACTTTCCCGCTAAGGCAGACTTCCCCTGCCATTTGCACTTCCGGTCCGGCGCTCAGGCTCACACTACCCTCCCAACGGGATGTTGCCCCCTGTAAAGTGCCTTCTGTGTCATAATAAAGTACCGAAAACTGCCCCGGAAGCACCGCTTCCATACCGGTTTCCTGTTGTGTAATATGGGGATGATCCGGGTAAAAGGCCACATCTACAATACGGCTTACCTCCTGATCGAACGGCTGCTGGGCGTGGACAGTTTGGGTAAACTGCTCCAAAATTGCCGGCACTTGCTGTTGCTGGGTCTGCACCGTCACCTCCCGTTTGGGACTGTACGCATCTTCCACAACCGTTACCATATTTCGGTTGCTGATTACATACTGTCCGGTCAGCCCTGCTTTGAAATGCAGATTTCCCTGTTCGTCCATATCCATTTCCAGTCCGGTAACTACCGGGGTAATTTCTCCGGTGGCATCCGGATCATAATCTCCCTCCAACTCTGCATACTGGGAAAAAGGCAGTTCAAAATCCCAGTTTTGCAATGCCCCGTCCTCGGTCAGATACAAAATATGCAAAATAGCCGTTCCCCGGAATACCACTTTGCTTCCCATTACTTTTTTATCCAAAATCTGGGGTGTCATTTCATAGCGAATCAGTTTCTGCATTTTCGGTGCGGCAGGCGGCAAAGTCAGAATGTCTTCCAGTTGGAAAGGTTTTTCGCCTGCCTCCTGGGGCAGTTGGAATGGATAAGTATTTTTCAGCAATTGCACATCCTCCGGCAAGTCTTCCGGCGTATACTGCGCAAATTCTCCCGGCAGAAGCGCCTCCCCTATTGCGCCCACCGATACGCGCACCATCAGCCGCCTTGCGGAAGTGCTTCTGGCATCCAGACTGCGCAGCAGGCACTGGGCGCGGATTATGCCGTCGTGCTGGGTCTCAGGCAGTTCCCACTTCATCTGGAAGGGAATCCAGGTATCCACCCAGCGAACTTGTTCTCCTTCCTCCGGGGCATACAGTACCCACGCCATTACGCCGCCGGAAATACTCATACTGCCATTTCTCCATTCTTTCCCCCGCAGCAACACCTGACCCCATGTGCCAAGCACTCTGCCAATATCCGGCATATCGTCCCCCAGGCGAATTTCCTGGGTCTGCTCCTGATTTTGCACTTCCCTCTTTATGCTCTGCAAACAGGGGCATACTGTTTTACGAAACTGTAATTGCAAGCAAATCACTCCTTCTACCTAACTATATGCCCATCCGGACAAGTTTATGACTAAATTATCTTCTTTTGCACATACATCCGCCGGCAATGATCACAGCCAGAGAAAAACAATGGCAGAAGAAGCCGCCATCCAGCCAAAGACCGATCAGGAGCCCGGCTCCGAAAGCAATCAACACGCCGCCCCAAAGGATATTCTTGTGACACATAAAAAACACCCCCTGCTTTTACTGTATGCAGTAAGTGCGGGGAATATGGATGAAAACAGCGGGGAATGTATCCATTCCCCGCTACAATCTATCTTATTAAATTTTGATCTGTTCAATCACAGACTTGAGTTTTTGGGCGCTATTGTGTAGTTTTTCAATTTCCTCATCTGTCAGTTTATTGATAATCTTGCCCCGGATACCGTTTCTGTCTACCAGTGCCAGAGTTGACAGGCATACATCCTCCACGCCGTATTCTCCGTGCATCATAGAAGACACGGTCAGCGCCGTTCCTGCATCTGCGAAAATGCATTTGCAAATATGGCACACAGACATTGCAACCGCATAAAATGTTGCGCCTTTATTCTCAATGATCTTCGCTCCGGACTGTTTTACAAACTGCTCTACCTCTGCATAATTCCGATCCCATTTAATACGGTCCTTATCCGGAGAACTGGCTTTGTAATCATCCACGTGATTATTGGCGATATGAACCAGGGACCAGGGAACAAAAGAACTGTCTCCGTGCTCACCGTATACGTGGGCGTGCACATTTTTAGGGCTGATATAAAAACGCTTGGCAAGTTCAGACTGCAAACGACTTGTATCGAGAATCGTACCGGAACCGATGATCCGGCTTTCCGGGATGCCGGAAACCTTGGTAAACACATAGGTCAGAATATCCACGGGGTTTGACACGATCACATATACCGCATCCTTGGCGTAAGGAACTACGTTCTGTGCCACACTCTTTAAGATATCCACATTGGTCTGTGCCAGGTCCAGCCGGGACATGCCGGGCTTTCTTGCCATTCCGCAAGTGATTACCACAATGTCAGAATTTTCTGCATCCTCATAATCACCGGCCCGCACAATGGCAGGAGAACAAAAGGGCGCACCCTGATACACATCCAGCGCTTCACCGATCGCCTTTTTCTTGTTTACATCGATCAAAACGATTTCGGACGCAATGCCTTGTATCATCAAATCGTTGGCTACGGTGGCGCCCACATTACCGGCACCAATTACACTAATTTTACTCAAGAAAATCCCTCCCATATTTACAATTGGTATAATCATATCGATACCATTATATTTATATGTTCAGGATTTGTCAACTGCTAATTTAACTATCCAGGGTTTCTTTACAAGCGGCAAGAACTTTCGATGCGATGGGAATGCAGACGGTACTTCCGTAACCAGCATCTTCCACACAGATAATAAATGCCAGCGGATACTTTTCATCTAAGCAAAAACCAGACAGCATTGCGTTGGGCTTTTGCTCGCCACCCACCTGTGCCGTTCCGGTCTTTGCGCAGACTGTCAGGCCGGGGAAGTTCCAATCCCCATAGACAGAAGACACATTATTGCGCAAATATTCCTGAAGGACCTGTACGGTGGCATCGGACAGAATTTTTTCTCCGGTGCTTATCTGTGCCTGATAGGTCTGTGAATTTCCAACAGCAATTCGTTCCACCAGATAGGGGTTTACCGGCTGTCCGTTTCCGGCAACCGCACTCATAAAGGTCAGATAGGCACAAGGATTGATCTGGTCATTATACTGGCCCACGCCGCTCCAAGCCACATTCACCGCCGCATTTGCCGCCTCAAAGTTACCGGCGGCAGTGGTAATGCCATCAAAGGTGATCGGTTCTGTAATGCCAAATTTCTTTGCAAATGCGCCCAGGGTTTCCCCTCCCAATTCAATGGCGATCTGGGCAAAAGCACAGTTGCAGGAATTGGAAAAGGCGTTTTTCAGGCTCTGCTGACCGTGGGTGACTTCGCAGGTGATCTTTTCCCCCTGCACTTCGTAACTTCCGTTGCAGGTAAAGGTTCTGTCCTGAATATCCGCAATAGTTTCCAGCGCCGCTGCCAGCGTTACGATCTTATAAATGGAGCCGGGGATGTATGTGGACTGGGTAAACCGATTCAAATACAGGCCTTCATACATTCCGGATGTGTCCTGGGTAATATCCGGTGGATTGTCAGGATCATAAGTCGGTGTGGTGACCGCGCAAAGGATCTGTCCGGTCTTATAATTATAGACCGCCACCGTTCCCTTATAATTCCCCATTGCCTCCAGTGCAGCCTGCTGAACCTTTGCAGAAAGGGTCAGTTCCACTATGCCTGCAGAGTCCCCATAACTATACACACCGCTCACCAGGTCAAATCCGGCGATCTGCTGGGCATAATGGGAAATGGCCGGAGCACTGATATTTCCGTACCGGTCACCCAGCCAGTGGACTGTGGATTTGCGCAAACTTTCCCATTGGGAATACTTCCGCTCCCCCTGCAGATCTGCCAGCAGGAGATTGTCCCGATCCACGATCACACCGCAATTGATGTTATCTCCGCTGTAAACGTGGGGAGAGCCGGAAGAGACCACCCAATTATCTGCCCGGGTGGAATACTCCACAATGAAAAACACAAGTCCGGCAACCAGTACCAGTGCCAAAATCAATGTGATTATTGAACGGCCTGCAATTCTATTCATCCTCTTCTTCCCCTCCATTGCTGGCCAGACGCACCGCGAAACTGGCATTCTGTCGGGTATCTGCCGCCTTGATAAAGGCCAAAAGTCCCCAGGCGCAGATCATACTGGAACCACCGTTGGACAAAAACGGGAAAGTTACACCGGTCAGGGGTAACACATCCACCGTACCCAAAGCATTCAAAATCACTTGCACCACCAAAATACTGGCTGCACTGCAAGCGCCGATGGTGTAAAAACTGCTGCGACCTAAAATTGCAGATCGGACAGCAAACACAGCCAGCGCCACCACACTCAGGACGATCAGGATCAGCATAATCAAACCCCATTCCTCGCTAACGGTAGCAACCACCATATCAGAATCCGCAGCAAACACATTTTTCATCCAGCCTCTGCCTGCGCCAATTCCAAAGAAGCCGCCGGATGCTATACACATCAGGGCTCTTGTTTGCTGGTAGCCTGTGTCAAAAGGATCTTCCCAAATATGCCGCCATGAGGCAAACCGCTGGAGTGCGTGGGGGGCGATCTTTAATGCCACCACGCCTGCAAACACCAGCGCCGTCACTGCAAGACCTACTGTGCCCACACTGCCGGAGCGCAAATAAGCGATCACCAGAAAGGCACAGAAAAAGATGAGTGCCGTACCAAAATCATTCATCAGTGCCAAGCAGCCGCAAACCGCCACAGAATAGGCGATGAACAGCAACAGGTTGCGTTTTTTCACCAAACGGTCCAGGGGGGATGCACCCACAATAATAAAGCAGACTTTACTCAGTTCCGAAGGCTGGATGGAGAACGAACCGATCACCAGCCAGTTTTTTGCGCCATAGTACTCCTGTCCGAACAGAAGGGTGATCAACAAAAAACCGATGCCGGCAGCGGCTGCAAAGTAGCGCATTTTCTTTGCCCGTTCCAAATCACGAAACATCCAGCCGATTACCAAAAATGTAACAAGTCCCATTCCCATTGCCACAAGTTGTTTCACTGACTCTTCCGGACATACCGCCGCAATGGCAGCCATTCCCATTGTGCACAGGAAAAAGGCAATGGTCTCCACTTCAAAGGAAACTCTGCGGATGCATACATAAAACAGCAAAAGAAGCCACTGGCTCACCATAATGCCGCCAAAGCCCAGCAATACAGACTGGGCGGTTTCTGCCTGTCCACCCAGCACATAGGCCAGACAACAGAATATCTGCAACAAAGTCAGCAGCAGCACATTGGAAAGTCCTGTCAGGAAGGAAGAGCCTCTTGCCCTGTGCTGAGCAAGTCTTGCCTCCTGTCGGGCAGAAATGGGCTGCAATGTCATCTCAATACCGCCAATGGTGATCACATCTTCCGGCTGCAATGCCCGGATCTCGATCTTTTGTCCATTGACCTGAATGCCACCGGAAGAATCGGTATCCGTAATGGTCCAACTTCCGTCATCGTAACGGGTCAAGACGCCGTGGGTTCTGGACACTGTGGGAAAGTCCACCACAATATCACTGCGCTTACTGCGTCCGATCACATTTTCCCAGTGGGTTATGGGAAGTTTTGTATTGTTCGGAAGGCACAGCCAACCCCAGATCTCCGGTTCCCTGCGAAAACTTACCAGGGGCTTAATGCACCGAAACAGCAAAATAACTGCCATAATTGGCGCAACATAGCGCAAAATGCTGATATATACATTGTAAAAAGCAGGGTTCAGCACTGCACTTCACCTCCTGTTCCGGTTTTAAGCATTCTCCATTTGCCGCAGCATTGCAATTTCCTTTGCGTAGCCGCTTAGTTCATTGGGGGTTTCTAAAATCATCGGCTTATCCTTAAGCAGCGGATGGTTCACCACTGCCCGGAAAGTCTCCAGTCCCAGAGATCCGTCCCCCAGACATTCGTGCCGGTCCTTGTGGCTGGCATAGGGGTTTTTAGAGTCATTTAAGTGAAGGGCTTTGAGTTTATCAATGCCAATGATCCGGTCAAATTCCGCCAGAACACCGTCTAAATCGTTTACGATATCATAGCCGCCGTCATAGATGTGGCAGGTATCCAGACATACACCCACCTGATCGCTGCCAACGCCGTCGATAATATCTTTGAGTTCCTGAAATTTTCCGCCTACCTCACTGCCCTTGCCTGCCATCGTTTCCAGCAGCACGGTTACCGGGTAGCCCGGTGCCAAAGCCTGCTTCAGGGCATCACAGATCTGGCTGATTCCGGTTTCCGTTCCCTGTCCCACGTGACTGCCCGGATGGAAATTATAGAAATTACCGGGCAGGAAAGACATCCGGTACAGGTCATCTGCCAGAACACTGGCAGCAAAAGCTCTTGCGCCCGGCTCGGCTGTACACAGGTTCATCGTATAGGGGGCGTGGGCAACCAGCTTAGCAAAGCCTTCCGCCTCCAGCATTTTCACCGCTTTTGCACAATCTTCTGGATCAATGGGCTTTGCCTGACTTCCCCGGGGATTGCGGGTAAAAAAAGCAAAAGTATTTGCCCCAATGGACTTAGCCGTTTCTATCATAGCCACATTGCCTCCGGAGGCAGATAAGTGGCAACCAACATATAACATAACATTCACTCCTTTGGGTTATACCATATCATATTTTTTATAAAAAATCAATTCTGTCTTAAGCTGCCCTACTTTCCATCAGGGGTTCCCTCATCCGTCCAAAATCGGAGATTTTTGCCACCCTTCCCCGGAGGAAGGCATAGCAAAGACCCGGCGGAAAATCCACCGGGTCTTTGCTTATAGGGAAGGAAACGAGCGAATTTCATTTGTAGTGGTGGGGCAGTTCCAGTTGCGGTGCCCGGCAGAAACTGCACTTGACAAAGCAAACTTGTTTCTTGCCGACCGCTGCCCATTGCTCAGGTCGCTTCATCTGCCACTGGCAGCGCTCCCATCGCAAGCCCCCGCCCTACGGTTTGGCGTTTGATACGGAATCATTGTCAATTGTCCATTGTCAATTGTCAATTATCTCTTCTTTCTTCTTTTTGGTCTTAAAGACCTTGCTGCGAAGGCTGGGTACAAACCAAATTACCGCAAAGACAATGCCCGCGTTTACAATCGTAATTGCCGGGATGCCCCAGGTCTGCAGTGCCTTCAGGATAAACTCAGCACGCTGGAGTTTCTTCCCTCTCTGCAGGAAACTCAGTGCCGTGCCATTGAGGTTGTCATAGGCTTCTCTTGCCTCAGCGATCCGATCTTTATCACCCAAAGTAACGATACCGATAGCATGGATCAGGGCATCTACCTCATCTGCTTTTGCCTTGGCAGCCTTCAAGGTTCTCAGCTTGCCTTCTGCAGAAGTCAGTTTGGAGTAGGAAACCAACTTACGTTCATTCATATAGAGTTTATCAGCGGCTTCTCTTGCTGCGTTGATCGCATCCTCGGCTTCCAAGGTGATCTCCTTGGGGATTGCCTGAATCAGGCTTTCCACATACTGAACAAACTCTGCACGAAGCTCTGCGATCTGTGCTTCCGCATCCTCCAGAATGGTGATATCCACCAGCACAGACTGCTTAGCAGTCAGGCTATCATACTCTGCACGGACTTCCAGAACCTCCGGTTCATTATCCAGTGTCAGCGGGAACTTTTCCTGCAAGGCATTGATCTTTTTCTGCATTGCAGCAGCGATCCGCTGATCGTTCAAAGCAGATGCTGCATCAAAAGCTGTTTTCAGCTTATTGTAATTCTTCACATACCGCTGCTGGCGGGTGTTCAGGCCGTTGTACTCACCAATCAGTTCCAGCATTTCGGGATAGTGATCCGCAGTCATTTCTACACCGTCGTAGGTATCGATCTTCCGCTCCAGAATGTCGGATTCTGCTTCCTGGAGAATTTCCAGTTTCTGGATCAGTGCCTTATAGCGCCAGGCGAGGTTTTCATAAGCGCTGCGGGCAGTGCGGATCGCAGCTTCGGTTTCGATGGTAATCTCGTCACCGATTGCCATAATCAGGTCATCCACCTGCTGAGCGATTACCCAATCCTCATCGGTCACATTCAGGGGGAACATCTTCAGGTCCTCGCCGATGGCATAGTAGAAGTTTCCGTCCTCGCCCAGGATATAGAAGTTACCTTGGGGAATATCACCCATAAAGCGTTCATGGCTCTTGACTTTGATTTGACCAACAGGTGCATTCATATCCTCGATCTCAATGCACCGGGCACCGCCTGCCTGGGCAAAACCCGCATAAATACGGTTTCGCTGGGTATCAAACTGGATACCTCTGGGCCACCAGCCGTAGGTAGAACTGTCGGTATAAGTTGTCTTGCCGTAGGAGACAATTTCCTGCACGTTAAAGTTCTTTGTTTCCTTGTCGTAGGTGAAGCAGAACAGAGTGTCAGAAACGATGGACCAAATTCTGCCGTTCTCCTCCACATTGGGGTCAACGGTTACACCGTAAATGATGTTTACAGGGCTTGCAAGACCCTTAATGTAATCTCTGGGATCCAGCGTTGCCAGAACTTCCTGCTTCTCGTAGTCATAAGCAAAAACCACACCGGAATAGTCAGCTTCCTGCAATGCACCGGAACCGCCCTTACCGGAGGTAGTGCCAAACAGAACCTTATCGTGGTAAGCAAGACCGTTGATAGAACCGTTCTGAACCGGGCTGCGGTGGAACTTCCAGCGTCCGGTTCTGGTGTCATAGATGGTGATACCGCCGCCATTTAGGTTGCTGTCGGGAGTTGTACCCGCAAACACATAGCCATCACCGGCCGCAAGAATGTGGACACGCTTCTGGCTGACTTCGCCATCGTGATCCAGTTTCCAACGCTGGATGACTTCGTTAGTCACCGGCAAGGATGTATTTGCTTCATCGGGATAGATCTCGTTAAGGGTTGTGGAAGAATAGTTGCCCGCGTAGAGCTTACCCTCGTACCAGATATGGCTGTCGGTCTGACCGCCGGTTTTATAATAGAACTCAATTTTGCCCAGTTCTGTATTATAAACCGCGCACATATCGGTATTGAAGCCACCGAAGGAGAACCGGTTAGAGCCCTCGCCCCAGCTTAAAATGGTGCGGATGGGTGCGCCACCGCCACCGTCAACCACCAGATTGTCCCAAGCCTGATATTCCTTTTTATCCAGGTTGAACAAACGGGGATGACCGCCGGAAGCAGTATAGGTAAACAGACAGGTTTCACCGTCGATGGTAACCACACTCTTGCCGTAGGAGTTCTGACCGCAGGTACGGAAGCCGATGCCGGAAGTATCGAAGCCGGGCACCTTGCTCACCGTTTCTGTGGCAATGTCATACTCGTAAAGACCATAGCCCTGGAGCACCATATAGTGCTTGCCGTCAATTTCCTCAGTAACGGACAGATTGGGATTTGCATACAAATTCAGATCCACAGGCTCAAAGGTCTCTATGTTCAGGATGACTGCCTGGGTCATATAAGAACCGCCCACTACAATGTATTTATCGCCAAGGAAATTTACAGCGTTGATTGTAGAATTATCCGTCAAATATTCCGCTATATTGTAGTCGGCAACCACTTGATTTGTGCGAGTATCCCACTTAAAGACCATACCGCCGGAAACATAACCATAGAGGTAGCCATCCCGGCAGACCAGACCGGTAATACGATTCCGGTATCCATCGGGCTGACCCAAGTAGGTATATTCCTTGGTTTCAAAATCGTACTTTGCAAGGAATGCGCCATAGGTAGAGCCCATCCACATGGTCTTGCCGTCGGGGTCCATGCACAGGCTGTTAGGATCGTTGGTTTCCTCTAGACCGGGGGTTTCCTGCCAGTTGGCAAGGCGGTAACTTTCTCCGGTATAGGGGTCATAAACAAAGCAGTTTCTGTTTGCCAGCACAATTTTCTGGTCTTTTGTAACCAGAACTTCCGTTGCACGGGAGATACCGGTATAGACCTTATCCATAAGCTTGCCGGTATCCAGATCGTAAACCAGCATATAGCCGCCCTCAACAGGGAGGAAATACCAGTCGTGACCGTTGATTTCTATCAGTGCGCCATTGGTACAAGCGTCCGCAATGGGCAGTGCATCGTTGACAACCACCACAGGCTTGACTTTCTTCTCTGCATCTGCTGTGCCGTAGTCAATAATGCCCCGCTCCATAATGATCTGGGAAAGGTGCATATAGCAGCGGGCTGTATTATAGGGAGAAGGCTCATAGCACTCCAGAATCAGGATATATTCCTTGCCCGCCTCAAAATTCCAGTAGCCAACAAAGGATGTTGCCCCATCCACCACCTTGGTACTGCCGGTATCGTTGGCAAGAAGCACCTTGCCCACACGGTTTTCCGGGTCAGTTGCTTCCCAAAGTTTTTCCGGATCGGTGTCCGCAGGAAGTACATACATAGCAATTGTACCGGAGTTTGCACAAGTGCCGTGGTTGAGGGAAATGGTAAAGTCACCACTTCCGGGGCTTTTGATTTTCAGGGCGACCCAGTTATTGGGCTTACTGTACACACGCATACCGGTGGTGCGGTAGAAACGAAGATCGGTGGTAGGCATACCCTTTGTAGCATTGGTTTCACCGGACAGGCCTTCGGATGCGTTATAGAACTTCCAGTTCAAAGTGCCTGCTGCCCAGCGGTTATTCATATCGGTATACACATCCGGCATATAGATCAGGGATTTTGTATAAATGCCATCCATCTGGTCTGCAAGGTCCAGATTGTACACCGTGCCGTTGTAGGTTTTGACCTTCTTGACTGTGCCGTCTGCCACCAGACCGTCCTTTGTCATTTCGATCTGACTTAAGAAGAATGTGGCACCCTTGATAAAATCAAATACCAGCACATACTCTTCGTCTACGCCGAAGGTGTATTCGCCAAGATAGTATGTGCCCTTTTCATCCACCAGCGCATTGGCAACCAGAAGATTTTCCTTTGTCATACCTGCCTTGATCTGATCTGCAGTCAGGGTCAAGGTGCTGGGTGCGGGGATCAGATAGATGTTCATACAAATCTGACGCTTGTCATCAGCGAGCAGGCGCACATCATATTTGCCTGTGCCGGGGGTGTCCAAACGGACCGCAAACCACGGCTCTGTCATCTTGTTGGCATTTTCCGTAAGTTTCAGGCGGTACGCAGTTTCCCGGAAACTGAAGAAGGATGCCTTGAAGCTGGGGCTGCAATTTTCATAGATCCACTGAATTTGATCCGTATCGTACATTTTCTGCATAACGGCTTTTACATTTGTGCTGCCGTCACCATAACTGTTGATCACAGTCTTTTTGTACAGCAGACTGTCCATCGCTGCCAGATCAAAGTCGTAGATCTTCTTATCCACTGCAGGCTTTGCCTGCTTGGGAACCCACTTTTCCAGATTAAGCTGCTGGATTGTCCAATAGGCGTTCTTTCCTTCTGTTGTTTGCTTGACGAACAGGATATATTCCTTCGCTTCCAGTTTCTTTTCCATTGTGATAGCAGCCTCGGAAGCCGTTTTCACATCTGCAACCAGCAGGTTTGTATCGCTCATTGCAGCAGCAAGATCCATACCCTCTGTAGCTTCTGCCAGATAGAGATTGGCTGTATTATTGCTATTGCTGCCACCGCAGGTCAGGAGCAGATTATAAGTATCTGCTACAGGCACATTCAGCCGGAATGCTACCCAATCCCCTGTTGCGCCGTAAATACGCAGACCCTGATTTTTGCGAAACTGGATATTTTCAAGACCTTTTCCGTTTTGGAAAGAGGATGCCTCATAGTTCCAGTCCAGATATTTCTGGGAATACAGCTTGTTAAGATACTGCAAGGTGGTCATTTCCTTGCCGTTATCCCCGATGATTCCGTTTTTGTCCTCATCTAAGGCTTTCTGATGAAAACCACGGCCATCCATACCGCTGAACAATTCCGGGTAAGTAACAACTGCATTGAAATCAAAGATGCCGTTTTGGTCCACAGTGGGCACAAAGGGTTCCTTCGGCTGGGTGGTTTCCTCAGGTGCAGTGGTTTCGTCCGACGGTTCTGCCACGGCAGTAAAGGAAAGGCTTGTCAAGCAGAAATACTTCGCATTTTCCAACTTCGTATGCTTTACGATCAGGAAGTATTCACTGTCTTCCAGCGCTACCGGCACATCTGTAGTATATGTGCCGCCCACTTTCTCTGTTTCAAACAGCAACCGTCCGGAAGATATAGCCTCTTCCAGATCCAGTCCGTCTTCTGCCTTTACAAGGTAGATGCTTGTAAGGTTCTGGGTTCTGTTACTGGTGCTGCTGGACAAAGAAATCTCATAGTAGCCGGCAGTAATACCGCTCAGGCGGAATGCCTGCCAGTCGCCCACTGCGCCAATCAGCCGTAGACCCTGGTTGCTGCGAAGTTGGATCTGACCTGTGCCATTGGAACTGTTTTCATAGTTCCAGTTGACGGTATCCGGATACAGGCTTGTCAGAAGTGTCGTCACCTTGCTGAGCAACGTAGGGCTTCCATAACTGCCAAATTGTTCCGGATAATCCACGATCAAATTGAATTTATAATCCACATCGGTGCCGGAAATCACAGCAGGCACTGTGGTTTCCGCAGATGCTGTAGTATTCTGAGAACCGCCTTCTACCGGCAGCAGCGCCAGTGCTCCCAGGTGCGCGCCCTTCGTGTTGCCAACGCCACCCTGGGGTGCAGCAAATACTACAATATAGTCTCCAGGCTCTGCAAAGGTGTAGCCGTCAGAAATGCGGTATTGCTGCACTGATTCGGCAAACTGTACCTGACCGACTTTATTGGCAGGTGTCATACGGTCGCTGATATCCGTCGCAGACATACGGTTATTGTAAGAAGTGTACTCGGTGGTTGCGGGGAAGATATACATATCTGCCGTATAGGCAAGATCCGTCTGCATAACAGCACCTTCAATAGCGTATGTACCGGCAACCGGCACACGGATACGGATCGCTGCCCATTGTCCTGCATTGGGTATCAGCATACGCATACCCTGGTTGGCTCCGTTATTGTTGCGGAACTCAAAGCACTTATTTGCTGCAGAATTGGTGCCAACGGCATTTTCATAGCCCCAGCCCAATGTGCCGTAATTGGCAACGACCCAATTATACACACGGTTGGTGCCGTCATAGGCTGTATTGAATGTGGTGTTTTTGGTGCTGATTGCGCCATTTGTTTCCACTGCCAGCAAATCTTCATTGGCATACAGCAGAAAATCGTAAACAATCAGTCCGCTCTGCTCATTTTCTGCAAAGGTAGCCGGTACTACATAAGTTGCCAACATACATACCAGCAGCAAAGCAGCCATAAAGCGTTTCATTATTTTCATAAAAATTCCTCCTCAATTTGCATTTTAGTGGTCTTGCAAATTTTGTCGGCGGCGTTCAAAATACAGCCGCTGCTTTTTGATTTCTCTACCCAGATATCGGGTGTAGGTTTGTGTCATATGATATGTACTGCCAAAGCCGCACAGGTCTGCGATTTTAGAATTGGTATAAACAGAATCCCGGAGCAGACAATGCGCATGCTTTGCCCGCAGATTTTGCAAATACTGGTAATACGTGCGGTTGACAATTTGCTTAAAGTGTCGGTACATTGCCGCCCGGCTGAGATTTCCCTGCTGCAGCAGAGCTTCATCGGTAATATTTGCCGAATAGTGGGTGTTCAAAAAATCCAAAATGTGTAAAATCGGATTAAGCCGGTTTTCAATCAGATTGATCGCTTTTTTGCAGGCAGCTTTGGGGACTATGTACTCCGGCAAACTAAAAAACTCCTCTAGTTTTCTGAGCATCTGCTCCGGTTTTTTTGCGCCGTGCATAGTATGCTCCTGAAGAACCAGCCAGGAAAGGATCTGCTCAGCAGTTTTCCGGGATTGTGTTCCCAGAACGGTATACGGGTTAAAAGAAAGTCCCAGCTTTTCAAAATACGTGGGCAAAAACAGGTTGATCCGCAAATTTTTATATTGCTCCGATGCCACATCGGTCAAAAGATCGTAGCAAACATTCAAAAATATTATATCTACATCGTTGTCACACCAGAATTTGTGGTCCACACCTATAGGAATGATCACAAGAGAACCGGCTGTGCAACAGTATGTTGTTTCGCCCACCCGATGGTAATACTGACCGGAATGACAATACCACAGTTGTGGAAAGTCGTGGCAATGGCATAGCGATTGATATCCGCCGGGAAATACCCTTCTGATAATCCCCACCGGTCTTTGGCATCTGGAAAACACATCAAAGGCAAATTCCAGCACACCCTCAGCGCATTGCATTCCGATCACATCCTCTCTTATCCAAATACTTTGATATTTTTAGAATACCATATTCCTTTTTGCATTTCCATAAAATTCGTATCAAAAATCGACCCTTGAATTATTTATTTTGCACACCATATTGCCAAGTTTTCGGAATGTGATATAATGAAGAAAACAGGAGGTGCTGCTATGCCGAAATCTGACAATCAAAAAGTTAAGATCCTTTATATTTTAGATTATTTGCAAAAAAACTCCCACGAGGAGCACCCCGTGAGAGCATCTGAATTGATTGCAATGCTGGATGGTCACCGTATCAAATGTGACCGAAAGACTATATATTCGGACATTGCCGCGCTGCAGGATTATGGCGTAGATATCATCTCCATTCCCGGCAAAAACGGCGGCTATTATGTGGCTTCCCGGAATTTTGAACTGCCGGAACTGAAGCTTCTGATCGATGCTGTCCAGTCTAGCCGATATCTGACAGAAAAGAAGTCAAAAGAATTGATTGAAAAACTTTGCGCCCAGTGCAACGAACAGGATGCCAAACTGATGAAACGGACCGTTCTGGTCTCCGGGCGAGTCAAGAGTATGAATGAGACCATCTACTACAATGTGGATGCCATTCAGGAAGCCATTACCCACAATAAGCAGATCACATTCCGCTACTTTGACTGGGATCTGGGGCAAAAGCGCCGTTACCGGGAAAAAGAATATGTCGCCAGTCCTTACGGACTGTGTCAGGACAATGAGAACTGCTATCTGCTCGCCCTGTCGGAGCGCCACGGCATTACCTCTTACCGGGTGGACCGGATGTGCGACATTGGTTTAACGGATGCTGACCGGGTTCCCTGTCCGGAACTAACCGGAAAAGCCCTTCACGATCACGCCAACCGCCTGTTTCAAATGTATTCCGGTGATGCGCTGGACGTGAAACTGCGTTTTCACAAGAGCCTTATCAATGTGGTGATCGATCGGTTCGGTCAGGACACAATGCTGATCCCCGATGGGGAGGAATATTTCAACTTCACTGTGAAAGTTGCAGTTTCTCCTATGTTCTTAAGTTGGGTCATCGGTTTTGGAAACAAGGCAAAGATCCTGTATCCTCAATCTGTAGTGGATCAGTGCCGCGCACTGTGTCAGGAGTCTATGAGCCAGTATTAAGTTCTGCATCAGGACTTGCCAGACGGAAGGAGTCAAACATCTCCTTCCAAACTTCCATCAGTTCCCCGGCTTTGGACTCCCCGGTCATTGCGGTGACTGCGTAAATATAATTGCCGTCATCCAGCAAACACGCTCTTCCCACTTGATTTTCCCCTTCTCCTGCAGAAACCCAGACACATTCATACCGCTTTGCGCCATCCTGTTTGGTCTGCATCAAAGTCAGTTCCTCTTTTTCATAACCTGTGAGGGTACGAAATGTGGTTTGCAGGTCACCGGAGGCAAAGGTCTGCACCGTTACGGTGTATCCATCGCACAGATAGATTTTTTCTGCATTTTCCCCTTGCAAAACCGTTACACTGGCATCCTGGGGCACATCCAAAATCATCTGCCACGCAGGCGCAGAAACCGGCTGTATGTAAGCATCGGAAAGGGTCTCAAAAGTTTCCTGTACGCCACAGCCGGTAAGAAACATCATCATAACTGCCAAAATCCAACATTTTTTCAAAACATTCCCCTCCTGAAAGGTTTTCTATGATACTGATTTACCTACTGATAATCAATGCGCTTTCCCTTCTGCTTATGCTTATTGACAAGCAAAAAGCGAAAAAAGATCGCTGGAGAATACCGGAGATAACCTTAATGACCGTTGCAATTTTGGGTGGCAGTCTTGGGGCAATTGCCGGAATGCATCTTTTTCGTCACAAAACAAGGCACAGTAAATTTTCCATAGGAATTCCGGTGATTTTTGCCATTGAGATACTCCTTGCCGTTATTCTATTCTCTGTGCAACAACACTAAGGAAAAATCTCAAACCAAACATAACCGCCGGCTGCCGGTGGTTTTTTATACAAAAATCAAGGCGTGTCCCGAAGGAACACGCCTTGCAATTATTTATAATACTCCAGCAGTACTTCTGCACACTGGATGCCGTCTATCGCCGCAGACATAATGCCGCCGGCATAGCCTGCACCCTCACCGGCAGGATAAAGACCTGCCAGAGAAATAGATTGCCTTTCCCCATTTCGAAGGATACGCACTGGAGAAGAACTTCTGGTTTCCGGCGCTGTAAGCACTGCATCCGGGTTATTGAATCCTTTCAGGTTCCCATCCAGTAAAGGCAATGCCTGCTCGATTGCTTTGGTGATTTGTACCGGCAGACAGGTGTGCAGGTCGCACCATTTTACACCGGGGGCATAGGTAGGCGCAACAGTGCCCGGACCGGTGCTGGGCTTGCCTGCAAGGAAGTCCCCTACCCGCTGGGCGGGCGCGCAATAATTTTCACCGCCTGCCACAAATGCAGCCGCTTCAATTTCCCTTTGCCAGTACATTCCCGCAAGGGGTCCTTCTGACGGAAAATCCTTCGGCTCTACACTTACCAAAAGTGCCGCATTGGCATTGACACCGTCCCGGTCTGCATAACTCATACCGTTGGTGACTACCCTGCCTTCTTCCGAGGCAGCCGCCACCACATAGCCGCCGGGACACATACAGAAGGTATATACCGTTTCCTTGTCCAGATGCTTCACCAGCTTATAATCCGCAGGCGGCAGCGGCAGGTTGTCTTCGCCGTACTGCGCCTTGTCGATCATCTTTTGCTTGTGCTCGATGCGCACGCCCATGGAAAAGGGCTTGGGCTCCATAGTGATCCCCTGCTCCAGCAGCATGGCAAATGTATCCCGGGCGCTGTGACCGATGGCGAAGATCGCCTTTTCGCAGGGAATCGTCTCCTTTTCCGTGATCAAGCCGGTAAGTTTTCCGTTCTCGGCGCAAATTCCGGTGACCTGTGTGTTAAATCGCACCTCACCGCCCAGAGAAATGATCCGCCGGCGGATATTCTGCACCACCTCCAGCAGCACATCGGTGCCGATGTGAGGCTTGGCGTCAAAAAGGATT
>JAZNDD010000047.1:0-6525 GCA_045587865.1 Faecousia sp. | reverse complement strand
AGTGGCGAGGCGGTACAACAAAGGCGCATTGCAAAATTGCAATGCGCCTTTTTTTATTGCTTTTTCTTTTTGTAAACCGTCAGGGTCACCCAAAGCACTGTGCCGAAAAACACTACCCCAGCAGCCGAAACCCACACAATGTCCCAGTTAAAGGCTTCTTCTGCCACTTCTGCCACTGCGCCGCAGACACTGCAGCCGCTTTCTTCCATACTCCAGATGTGGTTTTCCTCTATTTGATCGCCGCAGGAGCAGGTTCCCCAGTGGCTGAGCCGATCGGAAGTATAGGTAAACTTATGGCTGTGGGCCAT
Source organism: Faecousia sp. (assembly GCA_045587865.1). GTDB lineage: Bacteria > Bacillota > Clostridia > Oscillospirales > Oscillospiraceae > Faecousia. Next base: position 6,217 of record JAZNDD010000047.1, on the reverse strand, counting down.
CTTCGGTGCGATCTCATAGCCGCACTGGGTACAAATTTGGGCATTCTCCTCAGTGGCATCTGCACCGGGAATGTGTGCCTGCTTGTTTTCTTCCTTGCCGCAAACTGTGCAAAAAAGCCAGTGGCCGCTTGCGTCAGACCGTTCCTCGTAAGTATGCGTGCTGACTCGCTGATAGCCACAGTCTGTACAAGTTTCGGCACATTCTGCCGGATAACTGTGGGCTTTATGCTCTGTTTCCTGATTGCAGGCGGTGCACACCTGCCAGTGGTTTGTCTCGTCTGTCTTCCAGGCGCTGTAATTGTGTCCGTCCTGACTGGCATATTCGCAAACCGTACACTTGCTTCCGCACGCCCCTGCATAGGTATGGGGTTCGATCTGGAACTGCCCTTTGCAGGTCTCGCACTCTTTCCAGTGTCCTGCCCCGTCGGAGAGCCATTTCATCTCATCGTGATTTTTGGTCTCCACCTTTTTGCAGTTTGCACAGGTGCGCTGGTGCTGCTTTTCATCTTTCTCCGTCCAGTCACCAAAACTATGTCCTTTGGCGGATATGCTTACGGTCCGTTTTCCGCCGCATTTGGAACAAGTCTGATTTTTTGTGCCATTACTGGTGCAGCCCGGCTCTTTGAGGATGCCGTCATCTTTCCAATTATGGCTGCAGGAAGTGGGGAGAGAGCCCCCACTGCCGTTATAATTGGGAGATACAAAAACATATTCACTCAGGTTTCTCTGGCGGCTGTAAACCCCGTGGGGCGAGCCATTATACCAGGTGTTTCCCTCCAGCGTGTAAAAGGTGCTTCCGCTTACATAGTACACAATGCCTGCGTGGGAAAAACCGCCTCTGCCATTGGGGGTAAAGAACAAATCGCCGGGTTTGGGCGTATATTGGCTGCTGGTATAGTAGGTGGAAAAGCCAAATCCTGAGGGGCTTGCCAATCCGTTTTTGCGCAGAACGGTGGTAGGGACACCCGCCTGTTCTGCACACCAACTGATAAAAATTCCGCACCAGTCTGCATAGGGTCTGCCGAACCACTGTCCGTATTTTGTATAGCCGCCGGACTCCTCTATGTAACCGACCTGGGTCAAAGCGACGCCGATGATATCTGCGCGCTGATCGCCGGTGTTTTTATATGTATTCTCATACGCCGCCGAAACGCCCATCGGCAAAATCGCCGTTAACAGTAAGATAGCAGCCAAACAAACGAACACTACACGCCTACGCATTTTTGCCCCTCCTTCCCCATTTTACCCCATTATATCCTATTTTTCTACTAAAATCAAGTGGCGCGTCCCTTTGCTTGCTGTAACACTTCTCCCACTGCAAATTCCTGTTTGACAATATACTGGAAAAGCAACTGGCGGGAGCTTGCTCCCGCCAGAATTTTGTTCATTTCATTCAGCCCCATAGGGATAGATAAACCCGCTGATCCTGGAAGCCGGCTGTGTATCATCCTCTGCATCATACACATCAAAGATCAGCTCGATCTTTGTGATCACGCCCAGCCCGTCCAATGCAGCCTTGTCAAGGACGATCTGGTCAAAGGTCCTGTCATCAGCAGAAAGCCTTGTCTCAAAGGCTACATCGATCTTTTTGCCGTTTACGATGGCGGTGTCCACAACAAAGCGATAGCTTGGACCTGTAAGCACCGTCACCTGTTCTTCCCCGACGATCTCTCTTTCTCCGTCATCGTCAGTGCGGTAAGTATACACCGTTTTGGTCGTTTCGGTTATTTCAGCCGTGTTGGCAATATCCACTGACAAAACATACCCCTCAGGGGCATCCGGCTTAATGCCTCTGATAATAATACCGTAATCATCGCCTTCGCAAACGGTCAGCTTTTGAAAGGTAATTTCAGAAGGCGGCGCAACGGTGCTTTCTGTGTAGTCATCGTCCGCAGCAGCAAGAGTGACAGAGTAGGGATCCAAAGCTCCGGAACAGGCTGCTAAGGTAAACACCGTCCCCAGCGCAAGCAAAATAGCAAACAAGCGTTTCATCGTATACTCCCTCCAAAATGGAAATCCTTCCCAGTTTACACCCTTAATATAGCTTATTTTCAAAACGCTGTCAATAAATAAAAAGTGATCCCCGTGTTTGCCCTATAACTATAACTATAACTATATCTATATTTATATCTATATCTATATCTTTTTCTATATCTTTTACTATATCTAGTTAAAACAAGTTGTTTTCAGTCCGTGTGCCTTTTGAGCGCTTGTGCGCCCGTTCAAGTGTTGGTCGGATGGCGCAGAAAACCGTTGCAATTGCTGGCTTTTTTGTGGTCAGGTCAGGCTCGGTTTCGTCCAGTGCATAGGCACAGAGTATCTGAAAAAATTCCAGTTTTTCTTTATTTGTTTGAAGTTTTTTCGCACATTCCCAGAAAGAACGGTAGAAAGTAAATTGATTTCGCATAGCTTTTTTCCTCCTTTTGTTTTGCTTGTGCTGCCATTATACAAAAGCCTGCGGGAAAAATCTTCCCGTTTTTTTTCCATCCTTATGATTTTTTCCTTTTTCTGTGGATAAAGCTGTGGAAAATATGTGCAAGGCTGTGGAAATCCTGTTTTCAGCAAGGATCATACTGCCGCAAAAACTGTACAGAAAGTAGTTTACAAGTTCTGAGAATAATGCTATAATGATGCGATGAAGGAGGTGACGCAATGGGTAAATATTTGCAAAAAATTTCCGATGCATTTGCCAAATGCGACAAATTGCTTTTGTTGCTTTGCTTGGTTGCCACAGCCTTTGGCTGTTTAATGGTTTCCAGCACCACCAACTACTCCGAAGACTCAGGGCGTTACCTGATCGTCCAGATCGGCGCAGCCGTTCTCGGTGTATTGTTCTATTTGGTCTTTTCCTCTGTAGACGCAGATTTTTTTGCAGAACGCAGAACCGGAATGGTTATTTTCAATACCATACTGCTTTTGATGCTGATCCCCTTTGGTGAGACCGTCAACGGCAACCGCAGTTGGCTGAACTTCCCGTTCCTGCCCTTTAACATTCAGGCTGCTGAAATTTGTAAGATCACCTTCATTTTGATTTTGGCATCGGTTATGGCATCCCACCAGAACCGGCTCTCTTCCTTTGGTTCGGTAATGCATATGGGTGTTCACCTGGCTGTTTTGGTTGGTCTGAATATGATCCTGTCCAGAGATGCCGGTGTTTCTCTGATTTTCGTGGCGATTTTTGCCGGTATGGCCTTTGCCGGCGGTGTGAAACTGATCTGGTTTTTGGTGACTGCCGGCGGCATTACTGCAGCATTTCCCTTTATCTGGAATCACGTAATGGACGAATTCCAGCGGGAGCGTATTCAAGTGTTATATGATCCCACCCTTGACCCCGAAGGATTGGACCCCCGGTATCATATGGTCCGTTCCCTCCGTTCGCTTACCGGCGGCGGTATGACCGGTCAGGGTCTGTTTGAAGGCACACGAACCCAACAAGGTGCTTTGTTTGCCCAGCATACGGACTTTATTTTCTCAGCCATTGGGGAAGAACTGGGCTATGTAGGCTGCATTCTTGTGATCATAATGCTGGGCCTGATCATTGGCCGGTGTATCTGGGTGGGCAACCGCAGTCAGGAAAATATGCGCCGGCTGATTTGCTACGGTGCTGCTGCCGCCCTTAGTTTCCAGATCATCATCAATGTGGGTATGTGCATCGGCGTAATGCCCGTTATCGGTCTGACCCTCCCATTCATCAGTTACGGCGGTTCTTCCCTGGTTACCCTATATGCAATGATGGGACTGGTTTCCGGTGTATTTGCCCGGCCAGCAGCCGCCAGCCACGAGCGATACATCCGCGCCCCCTATCAACTGACCACTTACCGCTAAAGGCAATTAAATAGAAATTCACTTAAATTAAGGAGATATGATATGAAAGCATTTATGGACAAGGATTTCCTGTTGGAAACCGAAACTGCCAAGCACCTGTTCCACGATTACGCAGAGAATATGCCCCTTGTGGACTATCACTGCCACTTAAATCCCCGTGAGATCTACGAAGATCGCCGGTTCGAGAACATTGCACAGGTATGGCTGGGCGGCAAGCAAGCAGACGGTTCTTACTTCGGTGACCACTATAAATGGCGTGTTATGCGCTCCAACGGCACAGACGAGGACTATATCACCGGTTCTCAGCCTGACTACGAGCGCTTTTTGAAATTTGTGGAAGCATTGGAAATGGCCATTGGCAACCCCATGTACCACTGGTGCCACCTGGAACTGCGGAAATTCTTCGGCATTGAGGAAACCCTCACCGTTGAAAATGCACCTGCTATCTGGGAAAAAGCAAATAAACTCCTGCAGGAAGATCCGGATATGACTGCCCGGGGTCTGATCCGCAAGTCGAATGTGGCGTTCATCGGCACCACCGACGACCCCATCGACAGCCTCGAGTGGCACGAAAAGATCGCCGCCGATCCCACCATCACCACCGTGGTCGCCCCCTCCTACCGCCCAGACAAAGCCATCAACATCCACAAAGCCGGCTGGCACGAATATATTCAGCAACTGGCTAAGAGCGTTGGCAAGGACAGCCTGCCTACTGCACAATCTGTTCTGGATGCACTGGTGGAAAGACTGGAATTCTTTGCCGCTCACGGCTGTAAGGCAAGTGACCACGGTCTGGACTACATCCCCTATCGGGAAGCATCTATGGAAGAAGTGGAAGCCATTTATCAGAAGGCATTGGCAGGCGCTATCCTGACTGTGGAAGAAACCGAGAAGTACCAGACTGCCGTTCTGGTTTGCCTGGGCAAAGCATACTGCCGTCTGGACATTGCCATGCAGCTGCACTACTCCTGCATCCGCAACAACAACACCCGTGTATTCCGCAAAATGGGCGTAGATACCGGCGTGGATGCCATTTCTCAGAACACCTGCGGCGCAGACATCGCAAAGCTGCTGGACGCACTGGATGTAGACGGCAACTGCCCCAAAACCATCCTCTACTCCCTGAACCCTGCAGACAATGCCCAGTTGGGCACATTGATCGGTTGCTTCCAGGATAGTTCCGTTCCCGGCAAAATGCAGCACGGCTCTGCCTGGTGGTTCAACGACACCAAGACCGGTATGATCGACCAGATGATCTCCCTGGCAAACCTGGGTCTGCTGGGCAACTTCGTGGGTATGCTTACCGACTCCCGTTCTTTCCTGAGTTATGCCCGTCACGATTACTTCCGCAGAATCCTGTGCAACCTAATCGGTAACTGGGTGGAAAACGGCGAATATCCCAACATTGACGCTTCTTTGAAGAAGATCGTGGAAGGGATCAGTTGCCGCAACGCAATGCGCTACTTTGGCTTGAACTAATAAATATATCATATAAGGAGGTTCCTCAATGGATCATTACACCAACCTGAAGGATTTCTGTGTCAAATGCGGCGCAGAGTTTGACGGCGATACCGCTTTTTGCACTACTTGCGGTGCAAAGCGGGAAGCGCCCCCGGCTGCCCCGGCTTATCACCCGCCTGTAGCCCCTGTTTATTACGCTCCTGCAGCACCAGCCAAACCTGTACATAAGCACAAGTTCCCTGCAGCACCTCTGGTGTTCGTGATTATGGCAATGCTTTACACCCTGATCAGTGCCTTTGCTATGTTCACATACCGTCACAGTCCCACATCCCTGATCGTTAGTTTGTGTATCTACACAATGATGATCGTGGGTCTGGCTGTGCACAGAGGCAGAATCAGCCCCCTGTTCGGTATTGCAGTTATTCTCCTTGCGCTGTGCAGAATGTACTGGCCTTTGATGAATGTGATCGAAATATCCCAGTACCGTTATTTCCGGGAAGATATGATGGCGATCCAACTTTTGAACCTGATCCCCGGTTTCTTTATGTTGATTGCCGGCATCAGTTATCTGGTTCCCGCAAATGCCATGCGTGTGCTGAAAGTCATTTTCACAATTTTCAGCATCGTGCTGGAATTCCTTGGTATGATCGTTACGGCCACCCAATATCATTTAGCCGGGGGCACTTTCATCCTTGGTTATCTGTTTATCACTTTGCCGGAGTTGCTGGCTCTGCTCAGTTACTCCCCCAGCAAAGAACCTTAATCCAATAACAAGCCCTGGCGTTGATGATCAACGCCAGGGTTTTTCAAAGTGTCAAATTTCTGTTTGACGGTCTGTTGTACCGCCTCGCCACTTGCCTCCCCTCATAGGGGAGGTGCCCAGTGCGCACACTGGGCGGAGGGGTTGTCCTATCTTAAGAAGTACACTCCC
>JAZNDD010000046.1:0-5688 GCA_045587865.1 Faecousia sp. | reverse complement strand
CTTCGTGGTTCAGGGAGCCGCCGTAAATGTCGGTAGCCTCAGCCTCAATGCCGAATACGTCCTTTGCATCCTCTTCGTTGGAGATGCACACATCCACATACTGGCACAGATCGGTCATAGCAGCGCGGGCCTGATCACGGGTCCACAGTTTGCCACGGTAGTTCAGGTCACAGGAGATCTTGATGCCCCGAGCCTTGGCAGCCTTACAGGCTTCCTTGCAGATGGCAACCAGGTTTTCGCCCAGTGCCGGAGTGATGCCGGTGAAGTGGAACCACTCAGCGCCCTCGAAGATGCTGTCCCAATCGAAGTCGGAAGCGGAAGCCATCTGGATTGCAGAGTGAGCGCGGTCATAGATGCAGACACTGCCGCGCTGGGAAGCGCCCTTCTCATTATAGTAGATACCCACACGGTCGCCGCCGCGGACGATCTTGGAGGTGTCTACACCATAACGACGCAGGGAGTTGACAGCAGCCTGACCAATTGCGTGAGCAGGCAGTTTGGTGACATAAGCCACGTCCATACCGTAGTTAGCCAGGGAAACAGCAACGTTTGCTTCGCCGCCGCCGAAGGTAAATTCCACGTGGTCGCACTGCACGAAACGCTCGTAGTTGTAGGGCTGAAGCCGGAGCATCAGTTCGCCAAAAGTAATAATCTTTGCCATAGTGTAAAATTCCTTTCAATTATAAAGTACGAAAAAGCTGTCTTTGCGAACCAGTGACCGATGTCACTGGTGTGGCAATCTCCTTATTAAGATGGGGATTCCCACGCCGGTGTGCGCACCGGCTCGGAATGACGGGGTTTTTATTCGCCCTTGGCAGCCTTGCGGGCTTCCAGGCACAGGTTTGTGATCTTATCCCAGTTACCGGCAGCGATGTCAGCCTTGGGGCAGACCCAACTACCGCCAACTGCGTGGATGAAGGGAGCATCCACATATTCCTTAATGTTGCCGGAGTTAACACCGCCGGTGGGCAGGAACTTCAGACCAACAAAGGGAGCGGACAGGTTCTTCATCGCATTCAGACCGCCGTAAACATTGGCGGGGAAGAACTTGACCATCTTCAGGCCGTGCTTCAGAGCAGCCATAATTTCAGTGGGAGTGACACAGCCGGGTGCAACAGGAATACCGTTTTCCACACACCAGCCAACCACTTCATCGCTGAAACCGGGGGAGACGATGAACTTAGCGCCCATCTGAACTGCCAGTTTGCACTGCTCCAGATTTACGATTGTACCGGCACCCACCAGAACATCGGGGCAGTTCTCAGCAACAGCCTTAATTGCCTCGGGAGCACAAGCGGTGCGGAAGGTGATCTCCATAGTATCCACGCCGCCGGCAGCCATAGCCTTTGCAGTGGGAACAGCATCCTCAACCTTGTCCAGCACTACAACGGGGACAACGATGGAGTTTGCCAATCTGGTTAAAACATCCATTTTCATTTACCTCCTTGGCCGTTTCGGACCAAATAATATTTTGTGGGAATTAAAATTACCCACTTTGCTAAAATAATTATAGTGCGATTTTACCCGCCTGTCAATGCTAAAAAGATAAAGAAAATCGTGGAAATGGACAGTAAATCCATTTCCACGACCGGTTTTAGTAATTTGCCACACCGGTGGCTTTGAGTTGGAGTTGGAGTTTATCGGCAATCAGGGCGATGAACTCCGAGTTGGTGGGCTTTCCCTTGGTATTGCTGACCGTGTACCCGAAAAATCTTTGCAGAGTATCCAGATCGCCCCGGTCCCAGGCTACTTCGATTGCGTGGCGGATGGCACGCTCTACCCGGGAAGGTGTGGTCTGGAAGGTTTTTGCCACTTGTGGATACAATACTTTGGTAATGGCGTTGATCACATCCATATCCTCCACGGCAATGATGATCGCTTCCCGCAGGTACTGATACCCTTTGATGTGGGCGGGAACGCCGATTTCATGGATGATGTTGGTTACCAAAGTTTCAATGTTGGTCTGACCGCTGCTTCGTGCTAAGGTTTGCCGTTGGCTCTCCCCGCCACGGATTTCCTCCAGTCGCTCTACCAGAGCAGTCATATCACAGGGTTTGAGCATCAAATACCGCACGCCCAAATTGGCGGCGGCAGATGCTACATAATCGGTAATGAATCCGGATGTAGCCAGCACCACAGGCCGCGGCTGGAGACCGGAGATGGCTTTCAGGACGCTGATCCCGTCCCTTTTTGCCAACATCATATCCAGTACCAGGATACCTGGCTTGCGCTCGGTGACCATACGGATGGCTTGCTCTCCGTCGTTGACGGTCCCCAGCACCTGAAATCCTTCCGATCGCCCAATGGCGGCCGATAGTGCGCTGCAAAATTCTTCTTGATTGTCTGCGATGATTACGGTGGTATGCTTGTCCATAACTTCCTCTCCTGACTTTTAAGGTTGAAGATTGTTTCCCCTGTTTTTCGGTGGCAAAATAGCTTGCCTTGTTGCGACAAATATAATTTAGCATAATGTGGACGCTTTTGCAAGGAAAAACAAGAATAATCGCTCGACAAAATCAGACATTTTTCTCGCGAAATCGGCAAAACCGAAACATTTTGACAAATTTCGACCTGTGGATAACTTTTTCGATCTTCAGTTGACGGATGGTGGAAAATCGGCTAGAATATATAAATATGAAGCCACAGTGGCGGCGGGACACGCCCCGTCTTACCTTTAACAATATGGAGGGTTATTGTGCAAATGATCAATGAACTCAAAGCATTTTTGGACGCAAGTCCCAGTGCTTACCACGCAGTATCTGCATTGGAGGAAATGCTGAAAAATGTCGGTTATGAAAAACTCAGTGAGAACCGGAACTGGAACCTGATTCCCGGCGGGCAGTATTACCTGACCAGAGGCGGCAGTGCTTTGGTCGCTTTTCGTATTCCGAAAGGAACACCTGCCGGCTTTATGATGAGTGCCAGCCACTCGGACCGACCCACTTTTAAGGTAAAGGAAAACGGAGCGTTGACCGGAAAATACACCCGCCTTGCCACAGAGCCCTATGGCGGTATGATTATCTCTACCTGGCTGGACCGCCCCTTGTCTATTGCGGGGCGGGTGTTGGTGGAAACGCCGGATGGGGTACACAGCCGACTGGTAAATATTGACCGGGATCTGCTGGTGATTCCCAATGTGGCGATCCATATGAACCGCAAGTGCAATGAGTCGATGGCGTGGAATGTGGCAGTGGATACCCTGCCTTTGCTGGGCAGCGAACAGGCAGCCGGAAAACTGGATGCTTTGCTGGAAGAAACTGCCGGCGGTAAAATTTTAGGCCACGATCTTTATTTGTACCTGCGCCAGAAAGCATCTGTCTGGGGTATGGAGAAGGAATATATTTCCTCCGCTGCAATCGACGACCTGGAGTGTGCGTTCTGCTGCACAAAGGGCTTTTTGGAAGCAGGGGAGAGTGATGCGATCAGCGTGCTTTGCATCTTTGACAGTGAGGAAGTGGGCTCCAATTCCCAGCAGGGTGCGGCGGCCTGTCTGCTGCCGAGCGTACTGGAGCGGATCTGCCAGAGCCTGAATTTGGATCTGGAGCAGTTGCTCAGCCAGTCGTTTATGGTCTCTGCGGACAATGTCCACGCAATTCATCCCAACCATCCGGAGTATGCAGACAGCACAAATGCCCCGGTGATGGGTGGCGGCGTGGTGCTCAAATTCAATGCGTCTCAGCGGTATGCCACCGACGGAGCAACATCCGCAGTATTCCGCAAGATCTGTATGGATGCAGATGTACCGGTGCAGACCTATTACAACCGGGCGGATATGCTTGGCGGCAGCACGCTGGGAAGAATTTCTTTGACCCAGATCTCTGTGCCTACGGTAGACATTGGCCTTGCCCAACTGGCAATGCATTCTGCCTGGGAGACAGCGGGGGCAAAGGATGCAGAATACCTTGTAAATGCAATGAAAGCCTACTATAGCAGTGCCCTGGAATGCCCCCGGGACGGGGAATTTGTAATCCGGTAAAATACTGGCATAATATACAAAAAGTGACATATAAAACTGTATAAAATCACAATTGGAAAAACCTGTGATTTATGATAATATTATATCATCCCAGCATGGGGTCTGCTACTCCACCAAAATAGCGGCTTCGTGTAAAAAAAAGGAGGAAATTAACACCGTAGACTCACGGTACGGCAGTGTGGAGACCTGTCGTAAAGCCGCGCACTAAATCATTCGGTGGCGGTGAGAGCATATGCGAGGAGTCGGTATGCTTAGAGTCGTAAAACTATGGCAAGTGTATCCATGGTAAACATCAAGAAAATCTACCCCTATCTGCCCGACGAGGAAAAGAAAAAGAAGAAGGCTAAGAAGCAGAAGAACCAGCCTGTAGATGACGGCAAGGAAAAGGCCAATCTGCAGATCACGGAACAGGGCGTTGTCGCTGTTCAGGAGTTCAACCTGGAAATCGCTGACAAGGAATTCATCGTTCTGGTCGGTCCTTCCGGCTGTGGTAAGTCCACCACTTTGCGTATGATCGCCGGTCTGGAAGAAATTTCCGAAGGTCAGTTGTTCATCGGTGACAAGTTGGTCAACGATGTGGCTCCTAAGGATCGCGATATCGCAATGGTCTTCCAGAACTATGCTCTGTATCCTCATATGACAGTTTATGAAAACCTGGCATTCGCTCTGAAACTGCGCCACACTCCCAAGGAAGTGCTGGACCGCAAGGTTAGAGAAGCCGCTGCAATTCTGGATATCACCCAGTACCTGGACCGTAAGCCCAAGGCTCTGTCCGGTGGTCAGCGTCAGCGTGTTGCTATCGGCCGTGCTATCGTCCGTGACCCCAAGGTTATGCTGATGGACGAGCCCCTCTCCAACCTGGACGCGAAACTGCGTAACCAGATGCGTGCTGAGATCATCAAACTCCGCAGCCGTATCGACACCACCTTTATCTATGTTACCCACGACCAGACTGAGGCTATGACTCTGGGCGACCGTATCGTTATTATGAAGGACGGCTTCATCCAGCAGATCGGCACTCCTCAGGAAGTGTTCCATCATCCCTACAACCTGTTCGTTGCAGGCTTCATTGGCGCACCTCAGATGAACTTCTTCAATGCAAAACTGGTCAAGGCAAACGGCCAGTATGCTGTGGAGTTGGCTGGCCACACTGTGATCCTCTCCGAGGAGAAGCAGGCTAAGTTGGTTGCTAACCAGGTGGAGGAGCAGGAGATCACCCTGGGTGTTCGTCCTGAGCACATCACTCTGGAGAATGCTGGCGTGCCCGGTACCATCGAAGTTAGCGAAATGATGGGTTCGTCTGTCCACCTGCACGTAAGCGCAGTGGATCAGGACGTGATCATTGTTGTTAATACAATGAATATGACCCACGGTGAAGTGGCTGCTCTGTCTATGGGCACCGAGATCAAGTTTGACTTCGGCGGAAACAACTGCCACATCTTCGGCAAGGAAACCGGCATCAACCTGGAGGCTTAATTCCATACATACAAAAGCGACACCCGGTGGGTGTCGCTTTTTTAATGCTAATAGAACTTTCCGGCCGTCAAATTTCTGTTTGACGAACAGTTTCTTGAAACGCACAATACCTTGGCCCCCTCCCTGAGGGGGCTGTCACCGCAGGTGACTGGGGGAGTGTACTTCTTAAGATAGGACAACCCCTCCGCCCAGTGTGCGCACTGGGCACCTCCCCTATGAGGGGAGGCAAGTGGCGA
>JAZNDD010000045.1:0-3368 GCA_045587865.1 Faecousia sp. | reverse complement strand
ATCTCCATCGAAGAAAAGCCTGAGCATCCCAAGAGCAACTACTGCGACACCGGTCTGTATTTTTACGACAACCGGGTGGTAGAATATGCCAAAAATCTGAAGCCCTCTCCCCGGGGCGAATTGGAGATCACCGACCTGAACCGGATCTATCTGGAGCAGGGGGAACTGAACGTGGAACTATTAGGTCAGGGCTTCACCTGGCTGGACACCGGCACCCACGAAAGTCTGGTGGAGGCCACCAATTTTGTCAAAACTGTGGAAAGCCACCAAAATCGGAAGATCGGCTGTCTGGAGGATATTGCCTATATTAACGGCTGGATCACCCGTGAGGATGTGGAGGCTGTGATCAAAGTATATAAAAATCAGTATGGCGGTTATCTGCAGGATGTGCTGGACGGAAAGTATATCGATGTGCTGCGGGATAAAAAGCGGCTGGAGGAACTGGAAAAATGAAAAAAACCATCATCGTGACCGGCGGTGCCGGTTTTATCGGAAGCAACTTTGTGTTCCATATGCTTGGCAAGTACCCGGAGTATCGGATTGTATGTTTGGACAAGCTGACCTACGCCGGCAACCTGTCCACCCTGAAGTCCGTTATGGATCACCCCAACTTCCGTTTTGTGAAACTGGACATCTGCGACCGGGAAGGGGTTTACAAGCTCTTTGAGGAAGAAAAGCCCGATGTGGTTGTAAACTTCGCTGCAGAAAGCCACGTGGACCGCTCTATTGAGAACCCTGAGGTTTTCCTGCAGACCAACATTCTGGGCACACAGGTGTTGATGGATGCCTGCCGCAAGTATGGCATCCGGCGCTACCATCAGGTTTCTACTGACGAGGTTTACGGTGACCTGCCGCTGGACCGCCCTGACCTGTTCTTCACGGAGGAAACACCCATCCACACCAGTTCTCCCTACTCCTCCTCCAAGGCAGGCGCAGACCTGCTGGTTATGGCTTATCACCGCACCTACGGACTGCCGGTGACCATTTCCCGCTGCTCCAACAACTACGGTCCTTACCACTTCCCGGAAAAGCTGATCCCTCTGATGATCGCAAACGCACTGGCTGACAAGCCTCTGCCCGTTTACGGCGAAGGCCTGAATGTGCGGGACTGGCTGTATGTGGAGGATCACTGCAAAGCAATTGATCTAATCATTCATAACGGCCGCGTGGGCGAGGTTTACAACATCGGGGGTCACAATGAGATGCGCAACATTGACATCGTCAAGATCATTTGCAAGGCTTTGGGCAAGCCCGAAAGCCTAATCACCTATGTGACAGACCGGAAGGGTCACGATATGCGTTATGCCATCGACCCCACCAAAATCCACAGTGAGCTTGGCTGGCTTCCGGAAACCAAATTTGCAGACGGCATTCAGAAAACCATCCAGTGGTATCTGGACAACAAGCCCTGGTGGGAGGAGATCCTCTCCGGTGAGTACCAGAGTTACTACGAAAGAATGTACGGCAATCGCTAAAAACAAAATTATGCACATACAAAGGGGACGGCAAAACCGTCCCCCTTGTCTCTATTTAGGAACGGCACGCAGGCCGTTCCCTACAATTATTCCCCTTTTTGTGAGTTTGCACAAAAGGATACTGTCATATATGGGTCTGCTTTGTCGCCCTGTGTTGACATAACAGGGTAAATGGGTTATAATACCTTTAACTTATAAGTGTTATTATGCCCTTTTCCGGACAGGAGGATTTTATGAAAGTTTTTGTTACCGGTGTTGCCGGTCAGTTGGGTCACGATGTGATGAACGAACTGGCAAAACGGGGTTTTGAAGGCATTGGCAGTGACATTGCCCCCCAGTATAGCGGTGTGCAGGACGGCTCTGCCGTTTGCACAATGCCTTATGCCTCTTTAGATATTACAAACGCAGAGGCTGTGAAGCAGGCGATCTGTCAGGTAAAGCCGGATGCTGTGATCCACTGTGCTGCCTGGACGGCTGTGGATCTGGCAGAGGACGAGGACAAGCAGGAAAAGGTCCGCGCCATCAACGGCGGCGGCACCCAGAACATTGCAAACGCCTGCAAAGATGCCGGTTGCAAGATGATGTATATTTCCACCGACTATGTGTTTGACGGCCAGGGCCAGACCCCCTGGGACCCGGACTGCAAGGACTATGCCCCCCTGAATGTCTACGGACAAAGTAAGTTGGATGGGGAACTGGCAGTGGCGAACACACTCCATAAGTTCTTCATTGTCCGCATTGCCTGGGTTTTTGGCAAAAATGGAAACAACTTCATTAAAACAATGCTGAAGCTTTCTGAAAAGTACGATGCATTGCGGGTGGTAAACGACCAGATCGGCACTCCCACCTACACTCTGGATCTTTCCCGGCTGCTGGTGGATATGGTAGAAACTGAGAAATATGGCTATTATCACGCCACCAACGAGGGCGGCTACATTTCCTGGTACGACTTCGCCTGCGAGATCTTCCGTCAGGCAGGCAAGACGATGACCGTCACCCCTGTCACCACCGAAGAATACGGACTAAGCAAGGCAGCCCGACCTTTTAACAGCCGCCTGGATAAATCCAAACTTACGAAAAACGGCTTTACCCCTCTGCCGAACTGGCAGGATGCCCTGAGCCGCTATCTGAAAGAAATTGAGGAATGATTATGGGTCAGATCACTGTAGAAAAAAATGTTGGCGGTATCGAAGGACTGTGTGTGATTACACCTGCAGTGCACGGCGACAACCGGGGCTACTTTATGGAAACATATTCCCAGCGGGATATGGAAGAAGCCGGACTGAATATCCCCTTTGTGCAGGATAATCAGTCTATGTCCACCAAGGGTGTTTTAAGAGGTCTGCACTTCCAGAAGCAGTACCCTCAAACCAAGCTGGTCCGGGCAATCAAAGGCAGTGTCTTTGATGTAGCTGTAGATCTGCGCTCCGGTTCTGCTACCTACGGAAAGTGGTACGGCGTACTGCTGACTGAGAAAAACAAAAAGCAATTTTTAATCCCCAAAGGCTTTGCCCACGGATTTTTGGTGCTGACAGATACCGCAGAGTTCTGCTATAAATGCGACGATTTTTACCACGCAAATGACGAAGGCGGTTTGGCCTGGAACGACCCGGCAATCGGCATTCAATGGCCGGAAGTGGTGGGCAATTACGGTGGCAGCGCTTCTGCCGAAGGCTATACCCTGTCTGACGGCACCCCTCTGAATCTTTCTGAGAAAGACCAGAAATGGCTGGGACTTGAATATCAACATCATTAAGCTAAAAATGTCATTCCGAAAAGTAGCGCACACTGGCGTGGAAATCCCCATCTTAAGGAGGAGATTGCCACACCAGTGACATCGGTCACTGGTTCGCAAAGACAGCTTTTTCGTACTTTATAATTGAAAGGAATTTT
>JAZNDD010000044.1:0-9030 GCA_045587865.1 Faecousia sp. | reverse complement strand
GCGGTTAATAACCGCCCCTACATTTTAATTGTCAATTACTTCTTCTTTCTTCTTGCCTTTGAAGACCTTTGCGTGGAGGGTAGGTACAAACCACAAAACCGCAAAAACAATGCCTGCGTCTGCAACTACGATTGCCGGGATACCCCAAGACTGCAATGCCTTGAGAATAAACTCTGCGGTCTTGAGTTTGCCTGCCTTGGTGACAAACTGCAAAGCCGTGTCGTTAAGGGAATCGTAAGCTTCTCTTGCCTCTGCGATGCGCGCCTTGTCACCAAGGGTGACGATGCCGATTTCCTTAATCAGAACATCTACTTCTTCGGCAGCCTCTTTTGCCTTTTTCAGGGTTCTGAGTTTGCCTTCTGCGGACGTCAACTTAGAATAGGAAACATTCTTTCTTTCGTTTATATACAGCTTATCAGCCGCCTGTCTTGCCGTTGTGATTGCTTCCTCTGCCTCCAGTGTGATCACATCAGGGATCGCCTGAATCAGTGTTTCCACACTCTTGACGAATTCAACTCTCAGTGCTGCGATCTGGGTTTCTGCATCCAAAAGAATTGCAAGATCAACCAGTTCTCTCTGGCTGCCGGTCAACCCATCAAAGTCTGTACGAATGCCCACAACCTCCTGCTCATTGGCAAGGGTCAGGGGGAACTTAGGTTTCAGCCCATCCACACGCTCCTGCATTGCTGCAGCGATCCGCCGGTCGTTTAATCCATTTGCTTTTCCGTAGGCTGACATCAATGCATCGTAGTTCTTTGTGTACTTTTGCTGACGGGAATTAAAACCATTGTAGGTATCCACATATATCTGCAGCTGAGGCAGCGAATCCGCGGTCACATCATCATAAATGATGGTATCGATCTTGCACTCCAGAAGGTCTGTTTCTGCTTCCTGAAGCATTTCCAAATTCTGAACCAGCGCCTTATAGCGCAGGGACAGATTTTCGTAGGCAGAACGCGCTTCCTTGATTGCTGTTTCGCTTTCCAGCGTCACATCCTTGCAGGCTGTCAGGATCATTTCGTCCACAGCCTCTGCAATTGCCCAATCCTCATCGGTAACATTCAACGGCAGCATCATCAGATCTGGTCCGTTGCTGAAATAAATATCCCCGTCTTCACTGAGCACGCACATTACTGCCAGCAGGTTCATAATACGCCCGTTGGATGCCACCTTCACTTCGCCCACAGGTGCGTTCCAGTTCTTTAACGCAATGTGCTGGAAGCCACCGTTCTGGTCGAAGGAAACATAGATGGAATTGGTATTTGCATCAAAGAGCATATTTCGGCAATTAATCATGCGTCCGCCACCGTCATAGACAGTAGACTTATCGAAAGAGATCACTTCCTGCACATTAAATTGCAGTGTCTCTTTATCGAATGTAAAACAGAATAATGTCTCAGAAACGATGGACCAGAAGCGTCCATCCACCACCGGGTCTTTTGCAATCGTTGCGATCAGTGGGATCTGACTGGGCAGACCGGAAATGTAGTCTCTGGGGTCTAAGGTGGCAATGGTTTCCCGCTTTTCGTAGTCATATACCAGTATCATAGCGGAAATCTCGCTGGAGTCGATGTTATTGACCTCGTAGCCGCCACTCATTGTGGTCGCGGCATACAGAAGCTTATCATGGTACACCATCTGGGGAACTGCCAGCTGCATAGAAGCTTCCCGGTCATAGAACCAACGGCCGGTACGAGTGTCGTAGACCACGAAAGCACCACCCACATACTGCTTATCGGGAACTGTACCTGCAAACACATAGCCGTCACCGGCAGTCAAGCCGTGGACACGCAGCTGACCGGTTTCCTCATGGTCCAGACGCCAGCGCTGGATCCATTCTTCTGTTTCCACATACATTTCATTAAGGGTGGTGGAAGAATAGGAGCCTGTGTAATGCTTGCCTTCGTAGAAGATCTGGGAGTCGGTCTGACCGGCTGCCGCGCTGATCTTTGTGACGGTGTTGGTCTTGGTGTTAAAGACTGCGATCTTATGGTTATTAAATGCGCCGATGTAAATCTCGTTAGAACCATCCGGACCGTTGGTAAGACCCCGAAGGTCGGAAGCGCCGGTACCGTACTGGCTTAAGTTTGCCCAGGTGCGCTCCTCGTAATTTTCCATATCGTACAGGCGCAGTTCAACAGAACCGTTGAAGGTGAGTAAATATTCCTGTCCGTCAATGGTCACCTGGGTGTTGGAAGACTTAAAGCCGATGGCACTGTTCATGCCCGGCACCTTGGCAAACTCCTTGCTTTCCACATCGTAGCTATAGATGCCATAGCCAGCGACGACAAAGTATTGCTTTCCGTTTACCGGCTCGGATGCTCCGCTGGAGACCATATTGGGAAGATTGACTTCCACAAATTCCATCGTTTCCGGGTTGATAGCAGTACAGCCCGCATTGTTGGAACCGGGTGTGGACAGCAGGAACAGCTCCCCATCACCAAACATCACAAGACCTGCTACATATTTCTGCGTTCCCTTGCGGTCGGATACATCCAGGGTCGCCACGATCTGCTTTGTGGTCAGATCAAACTTATAGACGGTGTCGTATACATTGTTGGAAGCCAGGAAATACAGGTAGTTATCAATCTGCTGAATGCTTCGGGTCTTTGTGTTTGTGCCTGCATAAACACCGGTTTTGATATCTGCCAGAGTTTCAAAGGTATCGGTTTCCGGATCGTAGGAATGGAGTCTTCCGTCATAGTAAGTGCAGAAATAGATCTTTCCGTCTGCACCGGGGTAGACACAGTAAGAGCCGTTGGCACCTTCCAAGCCGGATACTTTGCTAAAGTTTTTCGTCTTAAACACTTCACCGGTTAAGGGATTATAGCGAACAAGGAATTTGCTTTGTCCGGTGATCCAGATATTGCCATCCATATCCATAGCACAGGATTCCGGTCTTTTGAACAAGCCATTCACGCGGCCCACCAGCGTATCGGTATCCACATCGTAAATGATCATACATTCGCCTTCCATCGGCACGAACAGATACTTATGTCCGCCGATCTCGGAAAGGACTGCGCCTGCGGTCGCGTCGCCGGTGACCATAATGTTGTCTGCCGCCACAATGGGAGCGACCTTCTTTTCTGCTTCTTCGGTTTTATAATCCAGCTTGCCCCGCTCGCAGATCAGCTGGGAGAAGTTCATATAGCTATAGGTGTTATAGGGAGAAATCTCGTAGGATTCAAATACAACGATATACTCCTTGCCTGCTTTGAAGTCCCAATAACCCAAGTATGTATGGAAGCCGTCCTCCAGCTTTTCCACGCCGTCATTGTACATAATAACCTTGTTCACACGGTTGGAGGGGTCCATTGCTTTTTCGATGTCCTCTGTATCCCCGGGCAGGATATAAACAGCAGCAACACCGCCGGAGACCGCCTTTGCGTGGTTCAGACTCAATGTGAAGGTTCCGCTGCCGGGACTTTTTATGCGGAAAGCAGTCCAAATGTCCACCTCAGAAGAATAGACACGGTAGCCACCGTTACGGTAGAAACGGCTCAGTCTTTGCGCAGGAGCCACATTTCCGTTTGTATCCACTTCGATCAGTGCGTCGCTGGCGTTTTCCCATTTCCAGTTCAGCTGGCCAGTGCGCCACATACTGTTCAGCTTGCCCATCACATCAGAAACATAGGTGGTGGAATCAGTGAATATGCCGTTGAGCTGGTCACCCTGGTCAAAGTCATAGACTGTGCCGTTATAGACCTTTTCTTTCTTCACTGTACCATCGGCTCTTACGCCGTCCTGGCTCATAATGATTTCCTGCAGATACAAGGTAGCACCCTTTTGGAAGTTGAACACCAATACATATTCTTCTTCCATTCCGAAGGTATACTCACCTAAGTAGAAGGTATCCTTTGCATCGAAAATCGCGCCGCTGACCAGCAGGTTTTGGTCTGTCATTGCCGCCTTGATCTTCTCCTGGGACAAAATCACCTGGGAGGATACGGGAATCAGATAAATATCCGCAACAGACTGGCCGGCAGCACTGGTGATCAGGCGGATATCATAGGTTGCTGTTCCCGGGTTTTTAATGCGGAAGGAATACCAGGAATCTTCAAAGTCACGGAAGTTTCCGGATTTATTCCGGAAACGCAAACAGCCGGTCCGGAAGGTGGGCACGTCGATCGTACCGCCGCTGGTCTCAAACTTCCAGAGGACTTCCCCGGCAGTATAGCGGTCTTCCATATAATTGGAAACATAATAAGTGGTGCCGGAGGTGTACTTACTGTTCGCTGCTTTGGCATCCAGCACAGGGTCTTCCTTGCTCAGATCAAAGTTGTACTTCTGTTCCTGCACAGCGGGAATGGGCTGTGCCACTTCAGGAATTGCCAGTTCCATAGAATCCAGGAACATACGGTTGGTTTCTGTGGACTTTACAATGAATATATACTCTCCAGTTGCTTCGAAGGTGTATTCACAAACTGTGCTTTGGGTCATTTTGCCGGTAAACTGTGCCTGCCCCACATAGTTAGCCTCTGTCATTGCTGCTGCCAAGTCTCTTCTGGACATTGCTGCAGCGGGTGCAGGGAGAATGTATATTTCTCCGGTCGTATTGGCAGGCCAGGCCTTATTCACATTGACTGCGAAGGTTCCTGCCTTCGTTACATTCAATCGGAATGCCGCCCAGTTGCCAAGAGACTCCATAGGTTTTCCGGTAGCCTCGTTGGGAATGGTCGCACCGTTTTCATCGGTGTCATAACGGAAGCGCAGACCGCCGTAGCCGTTTGTAACATAATCCACACTCAGGAAACGGGCTTCGCCATAGCTGGTGCCTTCCAACATCCAGTTCAGTGTACCCTTTTCGTATTGCTCTGCCAGGCACACGCCCACAGCCTTGCTGCAGTGCCGGCAGGTATGGGTATAGGTTCTTTCCAGCCCGCCGAACATACCGGCACGGGCCTCTTCCTTATACAGCTCAAAATTAAAGAAATTATCTGTGTAAGTTCCGTCTTCAACAGTCAGGTTGTTGTCACCCTCTGGGGCTTCCGGAATGTCCGTATCTTCGTCGCCATCTGTCAATGTCAGCGATTTCAGGCTCATACAGGTTTCTTGATCCTCATCCGCAACGAACAGCAAAATATAATCTCCTGCTTCCGGGAAGTTCCAACTGCCCAGATTGATCTGACTGTTGGCAATCAGCACCACATCATCTGATAGAAGATTTGCACTGACGATACCTGCCTGCAGGGCATCCTTGCTCATCCGTTCAACCCCATAGTCGGTGGTTGCCTTCATTGCATAGATATCCATTTGGGCGCTCTGGTCTCCGGTAGCCGCCTGCAGGTGATAAGTACCGGGCTGTTCCACATAGATACGCAGGGATACAAACTGACCGGAACTGTATGCTTCCAGACGCATACCCAGCGCATAATTACCCCGGAAAAAGTAATCCTTATAGGTTCCGTTAAAACCGGCAGATGTCTCAACGCCCCAGTTGATGATCTGGGGATAATGGGAGACAAACCATTTGTCTATGGTATTGGTTCCGGAGGTTAAGCTTGCACCGTCATAATAGCGGTGTGCCTGGAAATCCTTTGCAAACCGACCCTTTTCCTCATTCCAGGTCAGGGAGGTGCAATCTTCCTTAAAGGCAAGGTTCTGATAAAGCTCAAAATCATAGACGATCTGAGGCAACGGTTCTCCGGAGTTTTCCGGCTCAGTCGTTTCAATCGGTTCGGTAGTAGCCTCAGTTGTAGCCGCAGTTGTGGGCTCAGAAGTTGTTTCCTGGGAAGCTGTAGTCTGTTCCGGCTCAGCTGCCTGCTTGCGCACCAATTCCAGTGCGCCGATGTAAATATTATTACTATTTACTGCGCTGATCACCAGCACATACTCACCGGCTGCAGGAAAATTCCAGCTGCCATAGGTGCCCTGCAGATTATCCCCGTCTGTAGAGACCGTTCCAACCAAATGGTCTGCCTTCAGACCTGCCTGTCCGGCAGTATATTCTTCCATTGTGAAAATATACGCGCTGTGTTTGGCGCCATAAGGTGTAGGAGAAGTGATTCGCAGATCAAACACACCTGCTGCAGGCACATTGATCTTCAGATAAAGCGTGCCGCTTTTAGTTGTTTCATCGATGACGCGCAAGCCGTAGTCCATACTCCGGACAAAGTAAAGGGCTTCCGCGTTGGCTTCCAAATACCACCAACCCAAGCTCTCATACATAGCCTCCAGGTGCTCTCTGACAGTCTTTTTGCAACCGCATTGGCAGGTCTTTGTAAAAGCCATGGTGCTTCTGCCACCGCAGATGGCAGAATCGATGGTAAAGTCGTAGCTCTGTACTACTATCCCGTCACTGTTTCCATCTCCTTCAGCGAAGGTGGCAGGCACAACAAAGCTTGCCAGGGTGCAGATAAATAGCAGCATCGCAGTTAGTCGCCTGAGTCCTTGTCTCATAATATCTCCTCCAATTTATACGGTCTCATACATCCTGTAAGATGTTAATATGTATACATTTTAAGTAAAAATCCGGCGGAACACAATGCACAAATACAATTATTATTAGCACAGGATTGTCCAAATCCATCAAATAACGCACATAAGAGGATTCTATATCTTTAAATAAACACAATTTTGCTTCTTTTTTCTGCTAAAAAAGTAAATCAGGTCAACACAGTGCTAATATGTGCATTTTTTGTGCATTGTAATTTGGATCAAGGCAGTTTATAATGCGTCATATAAACCCATAGGGAGGGATGCACTTTGGAAGATGTAAAAAAAATTCAAAAAATCGACATTCATGCACACGCAAACGCATTTGGTCAATCTATGCCGCCTTTCAAAGAGAACAAGCCGGATCCTTATTTTATCAATCCGGAACAACTTCTGAATTTTTACGACCAGTTGGGAATTGAAAAGGGCGTTCTTCTTGCGATCAATGCGCCGGAGGGCTTCCCCGCTCCCCTTCCCAGTGAAACCTGTAAGTGGATCACAGATAAGTATCCTGACCGGTTTTATTGGTTCTGCGGTGTGGACCCCAGAGTTGTTCCAAGCAGAGCAGCCGGCAATCTGAGCCGTATCCTAAATCACTACAAATCCCTGGGTGCAAAGGGTGTTGGTGAAATTACTGCTTTAATGGATATGGACGCGCCCCAGGTTGAAAATCTGTTTTCTGCCTGTGAGGAATTTGATATGCCGGTAACCATACACATTTCCCACTCCTATGAGGATGCCTATGGACTTTACGATGATGTGGGTCTGCCCCGACTGGAAAAACTCCTTCGTAATCATCCAAATTTGAAGGTGATCGGTCATTCCCAGCCCTTCTGGGCAGAAATCTCCGGGGATGTTACCTTCCAAAATCGGGGCATTGCTTCCAAAGAAAAGGTTACAGAAGGCGGCGCAGTTGTCCGTCTGATGCAGGAATATCCCAATCTGTACTGCGATTATTCCGCAGGCAGCGGATGCAATGCTTTTACCCGGGATGAAGAATTTACCACCCGGTTTATTGAGCAGTTCCACGACCGTGTTTTGTACGGCTGTGATTTTTGCTTTACATATAATACACCCCCCTTCCAGCTGCGGGATGCCCTTGACCGGATGCTGGACGAAGGAAAGATCAGGCCGGAACACTACAAAGAATTTGTTCGGGGAAATGCAATCAAACTTTTAGATTTGGAGGAAGAATAATATGGAAAAATTAGCATTACTGGGTGGCACACCTGTTATTAAAGAAAATGAAGTGCCTGAGACGTTATTTAAGTGGCCGATCCTTACAGAAGAAGATAAGGAAGCCGCAATGAATGTGATCCTGAACAACTCTTTTTCCAGAACCGATATTACCGCAAAATTCCAAGAAGAATTTGCTGCCTGGCAGGGTACAAACTACGCAGTTGCTTACCCCAACGGCACAATGGCGCTTGCCTGTGCTATGTTCTGTATCGGTCTGGGCAGAGGCGACGAGATCATTTGTCCTACAAAAACCTACTGGGCAAGCATCACTTCTGCCCTCACCTTCGGTGCTGTACCTGTTTTCTGTAACATCAGCAAAGACGATCTGTGCTTGGATCCGGATGATCTGGAGCGGTGTATCACCCCTAAGACCAAGGCAATTATGGTAGTTCACTACTTTGCCCATCCCTGCGATATGGACCGGATTATGGCAATTGCAAAGAAGCACAACCTGCTGGTGATCGAAGATGTTTCTCACGCCCAGGGTGGTCTTTACAAGGGCAAGAAACTGGGCACTTTCGGCGATGTGGCAGCAATGAGCCTGATGAGCGGAAAGTCCTTTGCCGCCGGTGAATTGGGTATCCTTGTAACCGATAACCGCAAATACTACGAGCGCGCCATCGCTTACGGCCAATACGAGCAGAACAGCGACCAGAACATTCAGGAAAGCGAGGATCTGAAGCCCTATTTACATATTGCACTGGGTGGTGTTAAGGGCAGAGCCAATCAACTTTGTGTAGAACTGGCAAGAGGTCAACTGAAGCACTATGACGAGCGCTGTGCAGAGATCCGGAAGGCTGTCAACTACTTCTGGGATCTTCTGGAGGGTCTTCCCGGTATTCGTCCCATCCGTGTAGATGAATCCACAGGCTCCAATATGGCTGGCTGGTATATTCCCCACGGTATTTATCATCCTGAGGAATTGGGCGGTCTTTCCGTCAACAAGTTCTGTGAGGCTGTTCGGGCAGAAATCAACTTCAAGTGCTCCCCCGGTGGCAACCGCTGCCTGCACACCCACAATCTGTTTAAGACCTTTGACTTTGCCCACGCAGGTGTTCCTACCATTACGGAATTTGCCCAGCGGGATGTAAGACCTGAAAATGATAAATGCGATCCTTCTGTAGATATCAACTGCTTCTCTGCCCCCTGGTTTAAGCATCTCGACAAGGAATGGATCGAAAAATTTGCACAGGGCTATCGCAAGGTAATAGAAAACTACACCCAATTGCTGGAAGCAGATGAGAAGACTGCTCAGGGCGGCAGATGGTTTGGCACTGAAAATAACTAAACACAAAAGGTGTGATAAATCGTGCATTGGAATAACGGCTGCAGAATCACAGTAGGCAAAACTTCCCA
>JAZNDD010000043.1:0-4051 GCA_045587865.1 Faecousia sp. | reverse complement strand
GACATTTCTTGTCTACTGTGTTAGACTATAATTACAGTCTAACACAGTAGACAAGGAGGGTGCAATTATGGATACACCGAAAATTCACGAAAGCGAATACCGCTTTTGCTTGATTCTATGGGAATATGAGCCGATAACGGCGGTAGAACTGTCAAAACTGTGCCAGGAAAAACTTGGCTGGAAACGGACAACCACATACACGGTTATTAAACGACTGACAGAGCGCGGCGTCCTGAAAAATGAAAAGGGAACCGTCACTTCTTTGATTTCCAAAGAAGTCGCTCAGGCAAATGAGATCGACCAGATGGTAGAAGAAAAATTTCAGGGATCATTGCCGGCTTTTGTTGCTGCCTTTGCCAAACGCCAGGATATTTCCCAGAAGGAATTGGATGAAGTACAACAGATGATCGACCGCATCCGCAATGGAGGTTCCATATGAGCGAGATTTTTCTGAAGATCGTAAATATGAGCATATCCGCAAGCTATCTTGTGCTTGCGGTATTGGTGCTGCGGCTTGTATTTAAGAAAGCGCCGAAATGGGTCAGTGTGGTTTTGTGGGGTTTTGTGGCGGTTAGGTTGATTTGTCCGGTTTCTTTTGAAAGTGTATTGAGCCTGATCCCCAGTGCTGAAATTGTCAGTCCTGAAATTATGCAGGACCCCACACCGCAGATTCATACAGGCATCGGCGCACTTAACAACGCCATCAATCCCACATTTTCCGCTGCCTTTGCTCCAAATCCGGGGGACAGCGCAAATCCTTTGCAGATATGGATCCCTATGGCGGCTGTATTGTGGACAGCCGGTATTGCAGCGATGCTGATTTATACCGCAGTCAGCTATATGCTTTTGCGGCGCAAGATCACCACCGCAGTTTTGCTGAAGGATAATATTTTCCAAAGTGAAAATGTGGCATCTCCCTTTGTGCTTGGGATCATCAAACCTAGGATCTATGTACCTTTTCAAATGGACGGACAGACGCTGGAATATGTCATTGCCCACGAGAAATCCCATATTCGCCGGAAGGACCACTGGTGGAAACCGTTAGGCTTTTTGCTGCTGGCAATCCACTGGTTTAACCCGTTGATGTGGCTGGGGTATATTTTGCTGTGCCGAGATATTGAGATTGCCTGCGACGAAAAGGTCATAAAGACAATGGACAGCGAGGCAAAAGCCGATTACACCCAGGCGCTGGTCGCCTGCAGTGTGAGCCATCGCAGCATTGCCGCCTGCCCCCTTGCCTTTGGGGAGGTTGGGGTAAAGGCGCGGGTAAAATCCGTGATGCATTACAAGAAACCTGCTTTCTGGATCATAGTGGCAGCCGTTGTATCTTGCATTGTAGTTGGCGTTTGTTTTTTGACCAATCCCGAAGCACCTTCTTCCGGTGCACTTGTCAATATTCATTCCCATACCTATGTGGTGGAAGCGGTCACCTACGAAAGTGGAGTCTATAGTTTTACAGTTATTGCCGGAGAAAATTCGCCCGTTTATGCAATCAGTGAAAATATGACACTCTCCTCCCAAAAGGAACTTGCGCAGGAAGGAAAATGGACACAACTGGGACGACTGGAAGAAATCCAGTTGACAAAGGAAAACTTTGATGATCTATTCTTTACAGACGGATGGGCAGAGGGTCAAAATGCAAAAAGCATCCGCAAGAATACCACAAAAGCGTGGCAACTGATCTATAATCAGGAAGTCCTCTACTATGTTTTGCAGCAAAAAAATGGGGATCTGTATCTGTCCTATGGCTACTATGATTTCTCTGAAAAGAACGATCCTTATTCCGATGATACGAGTATTCGCTGGCTTTTTAAGTTAAAAATAGACGAAAACAGCACAGCCGGTATGGTTGCCAGATCCGGAGAGAATACCGTGCCGATGATTTCCTTCCCGCAGGGAACAACGATTGCAGAGTATGCATCCGCTGTTCACTGGCTGACCATCGATCCCGGTGATGCGTTTGTTCCCTTTGCTGTGTACAACAATGGGGAAGAGATCCGTGGATTTTATAATGCATTTGACGCGGAAACCTTTATGCCTGTGGAATACTTTGTGCCTTCCGGCCTGGATTCTCAGACTTATCTGTTCCATAACACAGACACCAGCCGGTCCTATATCGTGCTTGCAACCTTCTCCACAGAACCGGATGCAGAGATTTATGCTTTTGGCGCAAAATTTGAAGGGTCTGTTTCTTCTGTGGGCGGTGCGGACGATACCCAGGTGGAATACCGGTTTACAGCAAAGGTTTTGGAAGTCCACGATGGGTATTTGCTTGTTGCGCCCGATGAAAAAAGCAGGGAGCGGGACAGCGCAGATAAAATTGAAATTTCCATCAATGAGGATATTCCATGGCCCATCCCGCAGGTGGGAGACCTGGTCACCGTTGTATACAACGGTGAATTGCAGGAGACTTATCCGGTGCGTATCCCGAAAGCATACCGGGTGGAGATCATTTCGCCTGCGGAAACGATCAAGGGAAACCTGAAGACCTACTATAAAAATGCCGACGGCACCTGGCAATTTGACGGCAGGCTCTATCAGTACCGTCTGGAGATCAGCGGACGGATGCACAATGCTGCTGTAGATTCTACTTTTGTCTTCTTAAGCAATGTTCCTACAATTTCTTTCGAAAGAGCGTGGAGAGCGGCGGGCTACAGCAGCAATACCGAGGACTATTTTGCACCGGAAGAGGCAGTGCTGGTGGAGATGTTTACAGAGGGATGGTCAAATCCAATGTTGCCGGCTTAAAGGAAAAGTGTTGAAAGTGCAGGCGTTTTATGGTATAATATTCCGGCATATAAATGCATAGAAGGGAGAAGGAATATGCAAACTTTATGGAATGGATTTGCCTGTGAGGAATTGGAATTTGAGGGCTACAAAGCCTTTATCGTATCCCCCGAGCCGGGTACAGAAGTGGGAAAGTTGGCGCTGAAAACCCTGTATTGGGGCGCATTCCCGGATATTGAGATTAACCTTTTGAAAAACGGCTATCACCTTGCCTATGTGGACAGAGCCTGCAGAGTGCCCTCCAAGGATGAGTGCGACCGCAGAGCCCGGTTTGTGCAGTATGTTTCCCAGAAGCATAATCTGAACGGAAAATGTGTCCTTGTGGGTATGAGTTTCGGCGGCGCCCAGGCAATGCGGTTTGCCAACTACTATCCGGAATTGGTCAGTTGTATTTACCTGGATGCACCGGTACTCAACTATGTGGCATTTCCTGCAAAAATGGGCGATGCCTATCAGGAAAAGGTGTGGGATGAGGAGTTCCTGCAGGTGTACCCCGGTATGAAGCGGTATCAACTGATGACATTTAACGAACATCCTATCAACGCCATCGATACCATTATGGCACATAAGATTCCTGTGCTGCTTGTTTGGGGCAATCAGGATTCTACGGTGGTTTACAGTGAACACGGCTTGCTGATGGAGCAGGCATACGAAGGTTCTGACCTGCTGAAGGTAGTCTGTGTCGGTAACAGAGGCCACCATCCCCACGGTAGAATTGGCGACAATAGCGATCTGGTCCAGTACATTCTGGAAAACAGTTAAAAAGAAAAATAGCGAGGAGTTCTCACTCCTCGCTATTTTTTGTTAAATAATTACTTCCCGCAGCCATTCCAGTGTGCAGGCAACCATATGCTTGCCGGTTTCGGCAGAGGCTTCCTTGGCGCTCTGGGCAAACCACTCGGTGTTTCGCGCACAGCGGGAAAGGTCCACCAGTTCCGGGTAGGTACCCATCAGCAGGGAAGTTTCCCATTTGCCAGCGTGGTCAAAACCGCCGCATTTAATCTGGGCATCTGCACCGATCAGAGGAACAACCTTGATATAGGAGAAGGGATCATCCTCACTGCCCATATCTTCGTAGTAGGTTGCGTAGTTATCACTGCCCCACCAACCGACACCCAGTTTGTTCTCCATATATTCCATGGTGACTTTCTTGGCTGCCTTATGGCAGGCGATGGTCATAGGCATTAGGCCTGCGCCTTCTGTCTGATGATGGGGGATCAGGTAAATGTTCTTGTGTCCGGCATCGATCATAGATTTGAGCACA
>JAZNDD010000042.1:0-4023 GCA_045587865.1 Faecousia sp. | reverse complement strand
GACATCACCTTGCCTTGCTGCCTGACCAACGGCGCAGAGGGCTACTATCCCATGTGCGACTCCTATGAGCAGGGCGGCTACGAAGCCCGCTCCTCTAAGTTCAAGGCTGGCGTTGCAGAAAACCTGATCGCCACCGGTACACAGCTGATGAAAACACTGGTATAATGATAAGAACGCGGTGCTTTTGCACTGCGTTCTTTTGCACAATACAGTTCGATAAATTCCTGTTTGACGCACTGTCGTGCGAATGGACAATGGACAATTGACAATGGACAATTTCGGTATTTCCTTCGGAAATGATTTAAATATAGTCCGCTTTGCGGACACATTCATTTTGCATTTTTATCGGGCTGTTTGCGCACCCGCCAAGGCTTCTCCTCCAGGAGAAGGCTTTGGGTTGTTCGTTATATGTACCGCGGGGCTGCCCAAATGGGCAGCCTGTTGCGGTTCGGGGATTACTGCATACCCTGCTCGTAAGCCTCGATCATCTTCTTAACCATCTGGCCGCCCACGGAGCCAGCCTCGCGGGAAGTCAGGTGACCGTTGTAACCGTTGGTCAGGTTAACGCCAACCTCGGATGCAGCCTGCATCTTGAAGCGGTCCATAGCTTCCCGTGCCTGGGGAACATTGATCTGGTTGTTGTTCTTCATAATAATTTCTCTCCTTTCGCTTTCTTGGAAAGTCAAACACTTTCCGAAGAAAGCATTTTTCTTTCCGCAAACATAGCATTGCCGAAAACGGGAGAAAAACACTTGTTTCTTTTCGGAAAAACAAGAAAAAACTGGATTTTTACAAACCGGTCAGGCTTGCAATCTCCGGTGGCAAGGGCTGGTCGGAAATCACACCGTCTAAGTTCTGAACACTTCCCATATCGTAAAAATAGGTTTTGTTCAGTTTGCTGCTGTCGCACAGCAAATATTTTTTTTGAGATTTTTGCATCATTACCTGCCGCAGGTGACATTCCTCCACCGAAGGATCGCTCATTCGCCCATCTTCCGACAAGCCGTGGCAGGAGAAAAACATAATGTCTGCATTGTATTTACCCACTGCGTCTTCTGCTTCCTTGCCAATGTAAGAAAAGGAATTGGTGCGCATTTTGCCGCCGGTGCAAAACACAGGAATGTGCAGTTCTGCCAAAGCAACAGCAGTCTTTGCACCGCTGGTGATCACAATGATATCTTTGAATTTGGAAAGATAGGGCACCAGATGATAAGCACTGGTGGAGCCGTCCAGCATAATCACCATACCGTCACGAATATATCTGGATGCCAGCATTCCCATTTTTTCCTTGGGCTTACTGCGCTCATTTTCCCGGAGGATAAAAGGGATCTCCCGGTCAGCTGCCCCTGCAATCCGATTGAGGATCGCACCGCCGTAGCATTTTGTCAGGATGCCCCGGCGGGCAAGTTCTGTGTAATCCCGGCGAATGGTGGGTTCGGAAAAATTCAGTTTCGCCGCCATTTCCCGAACGGTAATATCCGGATTTTTTTGCAGTTCCAGAATGATGAGATTATGTCGTTCGTTGATCAGCATTGTCACGCCTCCTGTGATCGTTTTTGATTATTATAGCATACTTTGTGATTATTTTCAATTTTTTATGGCGATATTTGATTTTTCTCTTCTTTTTCTATATAATAAAATCAAAAATAAGAAATAGGAGGACATTGCTATGAAAACAACTGCTATCAGAATGTACGGCGCAAATGACATCCGTCTGGAAGAATTTGAACTGCCGGAAATTACCGCTGACGAAGTGCTGATCCGGGTGGTCAGTGACTCCGTATGTGCTTCTACTTACAAGGCCATCAAGCAGGGACCTGCCCATAAGCGTGTGCCCAATGATATTGCCCAAAATCCAGTT
This sequence comes from Faecousia sp., assembly GCA_045587865.1. Taxonomy (GTDB): domain Bacteria; phylum Bacillota; class Clostridia; order Oscillospirales; family Oscillospiraceae; genus Faecousia. Next base: position 2,162 of record JAZNDD010000042.1, on the reverse strand, counting down.
ATCATCGGTCACGAAATGTGCGGCGAGGTGGTAGAGGTTGGCGAAAATGTGAAAAACGACTGGACCCCCGGTCAGAAGGTGGTCATTCAGCCTGCACTGAAACTGCCCAATAACTACGATCCCGGCTATTCCTATCCCTACATTGGCGGCAACACAAAGTATGCGGTTGTACCCAAACTGGTTTTGGAGCGGGGCTGCCTGCTGCCTTACGGCGGTGACAGTTTCTTTGCCGGTTCTCTTGCAGAAGCACTGGGCTGCTGTATCCGTGGCTATAAGGGCTTCTATCATACAGATTATACCAATTATGAGCGCTTTGACGGTGCAAAGGTGGGCGGCAAGATCGCAATTCTGGGCGGTGCCGGTCCTATGGGTATCGGTTGCGTGGAACTGGCTATTGGCTATGCCGGTGTTTCCCAAGTGGTGGTAACGGACTTAAATCAGGATCGGCTGGACTATGCTGCCAGAATGTGTCCTGTGGATAAGGCTGCCGAAAAGGGTGTAAAACTGCACTATGTGAACACCACTGGTATGGAAGATCCTGTGGCATCTTTGCTGGAACTGTCTGCGGGCGGTTTTGACGATGTGTTTGTAATGGTACCGGTTGCGGGCTTATTTACAATGGCAGAAAAGATCTGCCGGGAAGATGGCTGTATCAACTTCTTTGCAGGTCCTCCTGTGCACGATCTGCCCGGAAGCCTGAATCTGTACCGGGTGCACTACGATGGCATCCACGTGGTGGGCACTGCTGGCAGTATTCCTGTGGATATGACCGATGTGCTGGAACTGATGGAAAACCATAAGATTAACCCCGGTGCAATGGTCTCTCATATTTTGGGTATGAAGGCGGTAGAGCAGACCCTCTATGCAATGGAAAAGCCCAGCGGAGCCAAAAAGGTTTGCTACAATGAACTGGATATTCCCCTTATTGCCATTGACGATTTGGAAGAACTGGGTAAAACCGATCCCATGTACGCCCAGTTGGCAGTGATCGTAAAGAATAACGGCGGTATGTGGTGTGCGGAGGCAGAAAACTATCTGCTGGCAAACGCGCCCAGACTGTGAGGAACACGATGAAGATTTACACAATCACCTTGAATCCTGCCTACGATGTCCACGCCTATGCGGAGCATTTTGCACCCTTTCACGAGAATTTGGCAAATGTCACATCCCGGGAAGCCGGGGGCAAAGGCGTCAACCTGAGCCGTGCCCTGAAAAACGGTGGCACCGAAAATACGGCAATCGTGGTTTTGGGCAAGGATAACTGTGCAGAATTTAAGGCAGAACTTCAAACAGCCGGTGTGAACACCCTGTTTTTGGAAAAGCCCGGCCGTATTCGGGAAAATCTCACCCTCCATTGTGCCAATGCACCGGAGACCCGCATCAGTTTTTCCGGTTTTCCCGCTGAAGACAGCCTTTTGGAGGAAGTTTCCAATCTGCTGGCAGTAGATGAACAGACGGTCATCACCTTCACCGGCAGAGTGGCATCCGGTATGTCTATGGAAAAAGTGAAGGCATTTTTGCGCAATTTGCAAAATCAGGGCGCAAAGATCGTGCTGGACTCCAAATCCTTCTCTTTGGAGGACATTTTTGAGATATCTCCCTGGCTGATCAAGCCCAACCAGGAAGAAATTTCTGAATACCTGAACTGCCCTGTAAATACCATCCATGAGGCAGTGGAAAAGGCACGCATTTTCGCCCGGCACGGTGTTGTGAATGTGATGGTGTCGCTGGGTGAGCAGGGCGCAATGTTATTAAATGGCGAGGAATGTTATATTGCCACACCCCCTGCCATCCATGCAATTTCTACGATAGGCGCAGGAGACAGTTCTCTAGCAGGCTTCATTGCCGCAGCCCAGAGAGGGGAGGATGCAGCCGGGTGTCTGAAAAATGCAGTTACCTACGGCACTGCCGCCTGCCTGACAGAAGGCTCTCTGCCGCCGACGGCAGAAGCAATTGCTGCCATCTATCCCCAAGTGGATGTAAAACGATTCTAAAACTTCTGAACAATAAACAAAGACGCGTTGCCGTTTCAAACGGCAACGCGTCTTTGCTTTAACCTGTCAAATTTCTGTTTGCCAGCTTATTCGTAGGGGACGCCGCCCTCGGCGTCCCATCTGTATTTTTGGGGTTCGATGCCCCAAAAATACAGAAATATTGGCAAG
>JAZNDD010000041.1:0-10364 GCA_045587865.1 Faecousia sp. | reverse complement strand
GGGTGCAGGAAGATCTGGACTGGTTTGTTCAGAAATTTGATTACCGCAATACTGGCGCAGACTGGAAAAATTCCCGGGATGCAGTTTCCAGAACAATGCAAAAAATCCAGGGCATTTATCCTGCAGATCCACCCTTTAAGGAAAAATAAAACACAGGGCGCGTTGCAACGCGCCCTGTCTCATTTAGATTGCATTGATTACACGGTTGATCCGGGTGACCGTTTTGTCATACCCCAAAATCTGCATTACCGTATACAGGTCGGGAGAATTGGTCTTGCCGGTGACTGCCTGGCGGATGAAGGTGGATACATCCGCAACGGTACCGGGGAAGGCGGTGGGGTCTGCCTTATATGCCTTCATATCGGTGGTAAAGCCAATCTCCTCGGTAATGGCCTTGACCTTGTCAAACCATACACTGGAGTCGTCGGAGATGTCGAACTTCTCCAGGAATTTTTTCAGGACAGTAACCACGGTTTCCTTGCTGAACTTTTCGTCAAACTGGGGTGCTTCCAGATAGGCATCGTAGAAGAAGCCCATATAAGGCTTTGCCTCCTGCCAGGTAGCAAGGTCCTTGCGGGGCTTTTTGCCGCCTCTGCCGATTGCCAGAATAGCCTTTGCATAGTTGGGATTTTCTTCCAGAAGGGTAGCAAATTCCGGGTCAAATTCTTTTGCCCATTCAGTAAGCAGGGTGTATACCTTTTCGGCATCCATTTTGGCGATCACATTTTTGCTCACATCAGTCAGTTTCGCATAGTCAAAAAGACTGCCGGCGGGATTGAGCTTTTTGGGACTGAATTGGAAACTGTCGGCAGGCGCATCGGGATTGGCTCTGCGCCAGTCCTCGAAATTGGAGTTGAGGACAGTCATAATGTACTCATAGACTGCTTCAACAGGGAAACCCTCTGCCTTATAGAAAGTCAGCGCCAACTCAGGGTCTTTGCGCTTAGAGAGCTTGCGCTTGGAGGTGCCGTCCATCTTCATCAGCGGTCCGATATGCACATACTTGGGCAGTTTGAAACCCAGAGCCTTAAACAGTTGAATGTGGAAGGGCAGGGTGGGCAGCCACTCGTCACCGCGGACCACGTGGGTGGTGCGCATCAGGTGATCGTCCACTGCGTGGGCAAAGTGATAGGTGGGAATGCCATCGGACTTAAGCAGAACGTGGTCCACATCGTTTTCTGTAATGGTCAGCTTGCCCTTAACCAGGTCATCAAACTTGAACTGATTTTCGATAGAACCGGTGGAGCGGAAACGAAGCACCCAGGGATTTCCGGCGGACAGCTGTGCCTGAATATCCTCCAGGGAGCGGTCGCGCCACATTGCGTACTTTCCGTAATAGCCGGTGGTCTCCTTGTTGGCTTCCTGAGCCTCCCGCATAGCTGCCAGTTCGGCTTCTGTGCAGAAGCAGGGGTATGCCATACCCTCGGCTACCAGCTTTTTGGCATATACGTGGTAAATCGCAGCACGCTGGCGCTGGCGGTAAGGGCCGTAATTGCCGCTGTCACCTTCAATGGTAGCACCCTCATCAAAGGAAATGCCGTAGTGCTTTAAGGTGTTGATCAGCACCTCCACAGCACCGGGGACTTCCCGCTTTGCGTCTGTGTCCTCCACCCGCAAAAATAGCACGCCACCGGACTGGTGCGCCATCCGCTCAGCGGTCAGACCCATTACCAGATTGCCCAGGTGGACAAAGCCGGTGGGGGAGGGAGCCATACGGGTGACCACTGCACCTTCCGGCAGATTTCTCAGGGGGAATTTTTCTTCCAATGCCTCCGGTGTGTCAGTCACATTGGGGAACAGCAAATTGGCAAGTGTATTGTAATCCATAAGTATCATCCTTTGCAGGGAATTTTTCAATAGTATACCATATCCGGAAGCATAAAGTCAATTTCTCGTTGCGTTTTTCCTCCGTCTCTGATAAAATATTACAATCTATAAAACTTGTAGGGGCGGTCTGTGACCGCCCGCGGGCGACACACAGGTCGCCCCTACGAATGTTTGGAAAGAGATGGGAATATTATGGAAGAAATCGTTGAAAAAAAGAGAATGTTATCCGGCATCAAGCCCTCCGGTGACCTGACTCTGGGTTCTTACCTGGGTGCGGTGAAGAACTGGGCGGAGCGTGCCGATCAATATGACTGCTTTTACTTTATGGCAGACCTGCACGCCATCACCGTCCGGCAAAATCCTGCAGACCTGCGCCGCAGAACCTTAGAGCAGCTTGCCCAGTACATTGCCTGCGGTCTGGACCCGGAGAAGAACACCCTGTTTATTCAGAGCCATGTTCATCAGCACGTGGAACTGGGCTGGGTGCTGGATTGCTATTCTATGTTCGGCGAGCTGAGTCGTATGACCCAGTTTAAGGATAAGTCCGCCAAGAATGCGGACAATATCAACGCAGGCTTGTTTACCTACCCCAGCCTGATGGCGGCAGACATCCTGCTGTACCAGCCGGACCTTGTGCCTGTGGGCGAGGATCAGAAGCAGCACGTGGAGCTGACCCACGTGATCGCCCGCCGCTTTAACGGCATCTACGGCGATGTGTTTAAGATCCCTGAGCCCTTTGTGCCGAAGGTAGGCGCCCGGATTATGAGCCTGACAAATCCCACTGCAAAGATGTCCAAGTCTGAAAACGAGGATACCGGACGGGTGTTGCTGATGGATCCCCCTGAGGTGGTTATGAAGCAGTTTAAGCGGGCAATTACCGACTCCGATACAGAAAACTGCATCCGTTACGATAAGGAAAACAAGCCCGGTGTAGCAAACCTGATGACCATTTATTCTGCGGTTACAGGCAAAACTTATGAGCAAATCGAAACTGAGTTTGCCGGCAAGGGCTACGGCGCATTTAAGCCAGTGGTAGGTGAGGCAGTCGTGGAGCACCTGCGTCCCATCCGGGAAGAATCCCTGCGCCTGATGAAAGATAAGGCATATCTGGAATCTGTGTACCGGGACGGCGCCCAGAAGGCAAGTTATGTTGCCGAAAAGACCCTCCGCAAGGTCTATAAAAAAGTCGGCTTTGTTGCAAAATAATCAAAAATAGTCCTATACCGAAGAAAAATGGAGCAGTTTGGGCTGCTCCATTTTTCAATATAGGACATAATTTTTATTCCACATTCCTTGTCTTTTAGCAAAACATACATATTTTCCAACAAATTTTATTAAATATGATGCGTTGACGATGTGTTTATAACATCTTATAATAAATATAGCAGGATACTTATGAAAGTAGGAGATTTACAATGAACAGACAGAGAACCGTCCCCTGTCTTTGGAGGGACATATTGGGCCAGCATATACTTATACTGTTCATAAAATAAATCTATACGAATGGTATGAGGGGAAATATAAACAGATTATGGAGTGGTGATGCTGCTATGAGAAAGTTTTTGGTATTGCTGTTAGCACTTAGTTGCTTGCTGGTTCTCACTACACCTTGCTTTGCAGAAAATGCTGAAGATTCCCAGACTGGTTTTACTCCTGAAAATTATGAGGAAATATGGGGGCTCATAAGCTTAAAAATGATCCTAGAACACCAGGGTTCGAAAGGATTTGATGCTTTTGATATAAGCGAAAGCGGTTGTTATGCGCTGGCATTTTCCGGATACTTGGAAGATTATGTACTTGTATATGATGCAAGCGGTAATTATAAATACGGATTTTCTATGGATATCAACGGAAGATTTGGCGTAAAATGGGACAATGATGTGCTCGTTTTGTATTTAGTCGCATCCGATATAGCTATTTGGGTAGATGAAGAAGGAAATTGTCTGGATATAAAACGCTACGAATATTCAAACGAAATCAGTACATGGTATCGAAAAGATTTGTTTGCCAATGTTCGTGAGTTGAATGGTGTAACCTATAACGCAAGAAATGCACACTTCAACAGCCCACTTGTGCAGGCGGGCAGTTATACAAAACTTGTAAAAATTATGCCAGACGGCGAAGAGATCATTCTGTTTGAAAGATCCGGGAATGCCGAAAAAATTGCAGCTCTAATTCTGACACTTATTATTGCTGTCTATCCGCTCATATTCTTTTTCACATATCGCAATAAAGCGAAACAGAGACGCAGCACAATTGCCGCTTCCGATGACCGAGAGGACAGTTCTCCATCCTGAAAACAACCTGACGAAATGGCAGGGGATGCCCTGCATCCTCTGCCATTTTGCTGTACAAGGAAGAATTCGGCAGTTCCTATACTTACGACGAACCAAATTCAAAAATTAATTTGTTTGTTTTGGCCGAAAACATTTATGATTCGATTATGGAGTGGTAATATGAAATATATTAAAAAGATAATTGTATTACTGATATTAGTGATCATAAGCGGAACTCCACTTACTGCTTCAGCACTTGATTCAGGATTAATTGCCGAAACATTACCAGAAGATCAATATTCCAGTATTTATAACAATAGTACAAACAATCTCAAAAAAATCACATCATATACTCCTCAAGCGGTAAAATGTTTCGATGTTCGAGAAGACCATATGATTGTAATCGGTACTGCAACTGGAAATAATGCTATGATTGCGGTTTATGATAGTATTGGGAATTTCCAATACGGATTTGAAACAATTGTCTACGGTGACTTTTTCGTTATGTGGAGTGGCTATGATATCGCTTGTTATACTGTTCGCGGTAATTTGCTATTTATTGTGAATAAAGATGGCAAAATCATAGATATTAAAAAAGTTGCAAGCAACAAGGAAACCTCAAAGTACCAATGGGATGTCTTAGAAGCCACTACGCGTACAGTAGACACCACTACTTATCGTATGACAAATGGGACTATTGCTGACTTCTTTTCGAGTTCTTATAAGAAGATCACAAAAACAGATGCTGAAGGTACTACCGTGATCTATGATGCCAGTCGCAATTGGCGTTCCCGCATAATTTGGGGTGTAATAGCATTCTTATTACTATCGTCATTTATGGTATATGGCATTGTTGACGGAATAAAAAAGCATTGTGAGAAAATGAAACACCTGCAGGGGGACAAGGGAACGGCTCTGCCGTCTCCTGAGGAAAAAGACAATTTCCAATCATAATAAACCACTTTGGCGGGGAACGCATCACGCGCTCCCCGCCATCTTTACATTCTGCGTCATTGCGAAACCTGTGTAGGGGACGGGTTTTCCGTCCCATTTAATTGTGATAATCTCCTGTTATAACGCACAAATTTTCCAATCCACACCGTAGGGGCGGTTATTAACCGCCCGCTAAAATTTCTCGATACCGGTAAGGTATATCGGGCGGCAGATTGCCGCCCCTACACAAACGACCGGAATGATTATCATTTGATAGTGCGGCAAAGGCGGGAGTAGAACCCCCGCCCTACGATGGATGTAATCGTCAAACAAAAATTTGACTGCTTTATCAAAAAAGGTGCTGTCTCAAAACACTGTGAGACAGCACCTATTTATTTATTCCACATTACCGGAGCGGACGGCTTCGAAGTCTGCATAGATCTGCTGAGAGGGTCTTTTCGTCAGCAGGGAGAACACAACAATGCAAATGCAGGAGAAGATGAAAGCAGGCAGCAGTTCATAGATGGCAAATGCGCCACCCAGTTTGCTGATGACCAGTTTCCACAGGAAAACCATTCCTGCACCGCCCAGCATACCGGCAATAGCACCGGCCTTGTTTACCCGCTTCCAGAACAGACTGAAGAGCATCAGAGGGCCAAAGGTGGCACCAAAGCCTGCCCAGGCGAAGGACACGATCTTGAAGATCACGCTGTTTTCATCCAGTGCAAACAGAACGCCGATACCGGCCAAAATCAGGAGGGTAAACCGGGATGTCCACATAACTTGCTTTTCTGTGGCATTTTTCTTGCAAATACCCTGGAAAATGTTTTTGGCAAATGCGGATGCAGCGATCAGCAGGTAAGAGTCGGAGGAACTGATGGTTGCTGCCAGAATACCGGCCATTACAAAGCCTGCAATAATCGGAGGCAGGTAACTGGTGGACAGGGTGATAAAGATGTTCTCGGAAGCAGATGCGGTGGCATGTGCAGTGGGGAAATTGTTCCGACCAATGATGCCGATAAACACAGCCACTGCCAGAGAGATGCACACCCAGATCATTGCAATCCGGCGGGAGCGCTTCAATTCGCCTTCCTTGCGGATGGCCATAAACCGCAGTAGAACCTGGGGCATACCAAAGTAGCCCAAGCCCCAAGCCAGCATAGAGAAAACGGAGAGCATACTGTAGGGCTTTGCTTCTCCAAACAGGGGTTTTCCGCCTTGGATGATCTGGTTGCCGGCATCATCTACAACAGGGTTGCCTAAGCCGAAGAACTGGAAGAAACCGGGGATATCCTTTGCATTCTGAATCACATTATCAATGCCGTCTGCCTTGACAACACCAATTGTTACGATCACAGCCAGTGCCAGGATCATTACGATTGCCTGCATAAAGTCGGATGCGCTTTCTGCCAGGAACCCACCCAATAAGGTGTATGCTAAAACGAAGAGAGCACCCAGAATCATCATAGAAACATAGTCAGCGCCAAACAGGGTAGAAAACAGTTTACCGCAGGTGACGAAACAAGAGGATGCATACACAGTAAAGAAAATCAGAATGAATGCAGCGGCAATAAACATAATGGTCTTCTTTTTCTCCCGGAAACGGTTGGAGAAGAACTCAGGCAGGGTGATAGAATTGTTTGCCCGCACACTATAACGGCGCAGTCGCTTACTTACCAGCAGCCAGTTTAAGTATGTACCCACTGCCAAACCAAAGGCTGTCCAGAAAGCATCCGCCAGACCGCACCAATAGGCGACACCGGGCAGACCCATCAAAAGCCAGCCACTCATATCGGATGCTTCTGCACTCATTGCAGTGACCCACGGGCCCAGAGATCTGCCACCTAAGAAATAGGCTTCAGAATTTTTGTTTGCTCGTTTGGCATAAAAGATGCCGATTCCAATCACCGCAGCCATATAAATAATCATTGCGATGATGATTTGAATGGTATTGCTCATAAAGGTAACCTCTCTTTCAAATCCGTCTTGGGGGAACTTTTGTCCACATAAGACGGATATTTATAAGCATACCATTTTGCAGGGCTTTCGTCAACTTGTTTTTTTACCAAAGTTTCCTGTAATTACCAGTACCGGTTTAGATACTATGTTAATTACAGGATAAAATACAGCGCCATTGTCAAAATAGCGGTGTTTCGGTCCTCCTGAGAGTCTCCTGCCATCAGTAAAAGCAGGAGCATTACGATCAGATCGCCCAAATCAAAATTTGCAGGCAGAAGGTTCGTTAAAAAGTTCCCACCGGAAGGTTGCCGCCGGGGGGCAGGTTGTGTTTCCAGTCTTGGCGGAGGTGGGGGAATTGGTATTTCCGGCTCCTGAGGCTGGGGATGATTTTGGTTTCCCGGGTCAGGCATCCGGTTGCGGCGGTAAGAACCGTCCGGTTGGGGAATATATCGGTTATACATAGCATTCACCTGACTGTGCCCAGAAGGGAGGTTGCCACGCCTGCCAGTCTGGCTGCCTGCATAGCCCGTTCCAGCCGGTCGATCCTCTGGTGGCTCAGATAGGGGCGCAGTGCCCGAAGCAGGTTCTGCTGATTTGGATTGAGTTTGCTGCCGGCTGTCAGACCGGCTAACTTTTGTATGGCGGTAAAATCCACATCCGGCACATTCTCCTGCGGCGGTTTTTCCGGTGGGGGCGTGTTTTGCCCGAAATTCTGCGCCATTGCCATAATCTGCTGCATCAGTCCGGGATTGCTGAGAATTGCCCCCAGTTTGCTTTCCATATCGTCCATTTGTTACCTCCCCAGTTGATCCATAAGCCCTTGCGCCCGGTCATTGGAGGACAGGAGGGAATTGATAATCTGGCTGGCACCGTTCATATCCCCGGCAGTTGCCAGATCCATTGCTTTTTGAAGTTGCTTGCTGTTTGTATTGCGAAGCAACGCAAGTAACTGCTGACCCGCAGGAGAATTTGCCAGTCGCATAGCCTCATCCATAGAAAAATTCTGAGAATTTTTCTCCATTTGATTGCCTCCAGTCAAAAAGCCTGTTATAATATGCTTACAGTATAGTATATGACCCGGTGAAAGGGATGGTGAATTATGAAAATTCTAGTTTTGTCAGATTCTCATTCCAGTCTGCGGTTTATGCGGCAGTGTGTGGAGATAATAAAACCGGATGCGCTGGTGCATTTGGGGGATCATTACGATGACGGACAGGTGCTGGCGGAAGACAACCCCCATCTGCCGATTCATCAAGTGCCCGGCAATTGCGACCGATACCGCTGCCCACCCTTTGCCCGGGAAGTGCTCTGCTATACCGTATGCGGTGTGCGCCTGTTTATGACCCACGGCCATATCCACCACGTGAAAATGGGAATTGGCGCACTGTTATCCGATGCAAGAAAAAACAGCGCCCAGGCGGCGCTGTATGGACATACCCACCGTCCGGATTGCCACACAGAACCGGATGGACTGTGGGTTCTCAATCCGGGCAGTTGCGGCCATAGCGGCGGCTCAGCGGGTGTTATTGAAACAGACGGAAAGGAAATTATAGGTTGCTACCTGATAACACAGGAAGATTTGGAGGAAATGAAATGATTTTAGCCATTGATATTGGAAACTCAAATATCGTACTGGGCGGTGTGGAAAAAGATGAGATTTTGTTTGAAGCCCGCCTTCGCACAGAGGCCACCAAAACATCCGATCAGTATTCTGTGGAACTGAAAATGCTGCTGGAGATCTATGGCTATACGGCGCAGGATGTGGAAGGCACGATCATTGCTTCCGTTGTGCCCCAGGTGCTCAACTCCATTCAAACCGCAGTAAAAAAACTGACCGGAAAGCAAAGTCTGGTGGTGGGTCCCGGATTAAAAACAGGACTGGATATCCGTCTGGAAAATCCCAGTCAGACCGGTGCGGACCTGGTGGTAGGGTGCGTGGCGGCATTGCGGGAATATAAGCCCCCGATGATCGTTGTGGATATGGGTACGGCTACCACAATGGTGGTGCTGGACCAGAAGGGCGCGTTGATCGGTGGTTGCATCTGCCCCGGTGTGAAGATCTCTATGGACGCACTGACCGACCGGACAGCCTTGCTGCCCGGCCTGCAGTTGGATCAGCCAAAAAAAGCCATTGGCCGCAATACCATCGATTGTATGCGTAGTGGCATTATGATGGGCGCAGCCTGTATGCTGGACGGAATGGTGGAACGGATGGAAGAAGAACTGGGAAGTAAAACAACGGTTGTGGTCACCGGTGGCATAGCCAAATTTGTGCTGCCAATGTGCAAGACACCGATGGTCTACGAAAAAGACCTGATCATAAAAGGTCTTGCAACCCTTTATCGGGAGAATAAAAAGAGCGGATTACAATAGTATCAGCAGAAAAAGCACCATAGCCGCAAGACCCACGCCGGAGGCGGCAATCAGCAGAAGATCCAAAGCCTTTCCCAAAAATTGACGGCGGGTCATTCCGTTCGGTAAATTCAACGGACGGCGGGGCAGATAACGGGGCTGGTAGCAAGTTGTTGTTTTCATAAAATGTACCTCCTTGATTTCTTTGATAATACAAGAATACTGAAAGAAAGGTACAATAAAACGGACCAATAAATTCCCGGTTGCTTACCGGGGAAAAATGTGCTATGATGATATAAATCGTAGCCGGAGGTGGCTTATGCAGGAAAGAAATAATAATATGCACCCCAATCAGGTGCCCAACCGGAAAAAAGGTTCTTTTTGGGAAACTGTGCGATATATTGGCACTTGGGCATATAAACTTCGCAGCATCCTTTTGTCCATTCCGGTAGCCATTGCGGCAATCGCACTGGCCATCCGCAATATGGCAAAGTTGCCGGAGCAGGTAGGCGTGAATTTGCAGGCCAGCGGTGAATATGCAATGACGATCAGCCGTGGCGTGGCTATTTTGGGCCCTTTGGCGCTGACGGCAGTGTGCCTGCTGCTGATGTTCTGCTCCCGTCGGGTTGTCTACCCCTGGCTCATCAGCCTGTTTTCGCTGGTACTGCCATTGGTACTGTGGTTTACCAACACATTCCCCCACTAAAAAAGAACAAAAGAGAGTGCTTGCACTCTCTTTTTTGCGCCGATTTTCAGATCAATAGAGATAATAGTTCTTCCGGTGTCCGGGCAATGGCATAAGCACCGGCAGAAACCATATCTTCCACCTTGCCGTAGCCCCAGGCCACGCCGATGGTGGGAATGTTGTGGCTGGCAGCACCGGTCACATCAAATGCCGTATCACCGACCATAACCATATTTTCCACACTGCCCACATATTCCAGCAAATAGGCGATCACATCGGATTTTTCTACCCGACTGCTGTCCATCGTGGCACCGCATACCAATTCGAAATAT
>JAZNDD010000040.1:0-9359 GCA_045587865.1 Faecousia sp. | reverse complement strand
TTTCGCAAAAGAAAACTACTTTATCCTTCTGAAATTTCCATCTGAGAGTTTATGGATAAATAATCCGCTGCGGAGCTTTGGCTCAAACCAGGTAGACTTGGGAGGCATAATCGCACCTGCATCTGCAATATCCATCAGATCATCCATCGTGGTCGGATACATAGAAAATGCAACTGCCATACTGCCGTCGTCCACGCGTGCAGACAGGGCATCCAAACCGCGAATGCCGCCCACAAAATCGATCCGCTTATCTGTTCTGGGATCGCCAATACCCAAAATCGGATGCAGCAGATTATTTTGCAAAATGGACACATCCAGCCGGGCAACCGGATCGGTCACATCATAAGTGCCGTCCTTCGCCTCTAAAAGCATCCATTTGCCGTCTAAGTACATACCGAAGGTATGTTTTCTTTCCGGCTTTAATGCGCCACTTCCGGCATAGGGCGTGATCGTAAACCTCTCGCTTACTTTCCGGAGAAAACCGTCCTTAGAATTGCCATTGAGATCTTTGACAATTCGGTTGTAATCCATAATATGCAGCTGCTCATCCGGGAAGATAACGGACAGGAAATAGTTAAACGCCTCTTCCCCATTATAATCCGGCATTGCCTCACGGCGTTTCATACCTACGCGAACAGCGGATGCACTGCGATGATGTCCGTCGGCAATATAAAGATTATCTATTCCCGCAAACGCAGTTGAAATCGCTTCAACCACAGCCGGATCATCAATTACCCACACTGTATGCCCGATTCCATCCTCGCTGGTGAAATCGTAAACAGGTGCTTTTGTCGCCATTGTATCGTTTACAAGCTTATTGATGCTTTCCTTTGCACGGTATGTCAGGAAGATAGGGCCTGTGTTTGCATCACAGTAATCCACGTGATTGATCCGGTCCTGCTCCTTATCCGCTCTTGTCAGCTCGTGCTTTTTGATCACATTATTCCTATAATCATCAATAGATGCACAGCCAACAATACCGATCTGTGCCCGTCCGTTCATTACCTGCTTATAAATATAGAAGCAAGGTCTTTCGTCCTGCACAAAAACGCCGTCGGTGATCATTCTGTTCAGATTATCCCTGGCTTTTTCGTACACGCGCTTATCATACAGATCAATTGCCGGGTCAAGATCAATTTCCGCCTTGTCAATATGGAGAAAGGAATAGGGATTTCCCACAACCATCGCTCTGGCTTCATTGCTGTCCATTACATCATAAGGAAGTGCTGCAACCTGATTTGCCAATTTAGCTACGGGTCTGATCGCCCGAAAAGGTCTGACAATAGACATATCATCTGTCTCCTTTTATTTATACTCAGTTAAGAATATATTGAGGTGTTTTGTAATCGCCTGAATATGTTTCCTTCACAGCAATTATTTTCCGTAAATTCTGTCGCACAGCTTCTGGATATGCAACGCAGTCTGTGCGTTATCATAGCAAGGTGTTCCGTCAAACACAGCTTTGTTAAAAGCGGCAAACTGCTTTTGATAGATATTGCTGCCGGCACCGGTAAAGCTCTGGTGCTCAGCAACCGTTCTGGATTGCTGGGCATCATAACTACCCTGGGGAGAATAGACATAGCGCATAGTGCCCACTTCTTCCTGACCCAATGTTCCCTCGGCATAGATACTGCCGGCAGTGCCGTAAATCTCCAGTCGGGAAGCGGCACAATTATCCGGGATATTAAAGTTAACATCGATATGACCCAGCACACCTTCCTTAGAACGGAACATAATCACGGCGCTGTCCTCCACCGGATAAGCGAATGTCCGGGTTGCAAAATATGCCTGGCAATCGGCGATCTCATCACCGGTAATGCTGCCAAACAACTCCATACAGTGGACAGCCAGATCCATAATACAGCCACCGCCGGAAAGTGCAGGGTTCTGCCGCCAGGCACCGGGAATATCCGGATACCAGCAGGAAAACTGCATCCGTACCATATTCACCTGTCCCAGTTTTCCGTCAGCGATCATTTGCTGGGCTTGCCGGTGAAGGTTATGGTAGCCCATCATATAGCCCACCGTCAGCTGCTTGCCTGCCTTCATAAAGGCATCCACGATCTGCTTTCCTTCCTGGGCGTTCATTGCCAGCGGCTTTTCCATAAAGACATTTACGCCGTACTTCAGCGCAAGCATAGCCTGCTCATAATGACAAAACACCGGGGTAGCAATATAGGCAGCGTCAAAGTCTGCACTTCTGAGCATTTCCTCAGCATCCGCATACCAGGCTGGGATGCGGTACTTTTCTGCCACATTCTTTGCCATTTCCGGAACGCGATCCATAACGCTATAATCTGATTGTCAGGATCTGAAAGAAGCGCAGGAATTCCGCGGCGGTCAGCAATGCCGCCTGCTCCAATTACGCACCATTTCATCATTATTATTCACCTCATAATTCATTTTTTGTACAAAGACCCGACGGTTTAACCGCCGGGTCTTTGTTGGGAAGGAAACGAGCAATTTAAGTGCAAAATGCAAAGTGCAAAATGCAAAATGAATGGAGATTGCCACGACCAGTCTGCGGACTGGTCTCGCAATGACATAAAAGTTCGGAACCTGGTTGTAGGGGCGGCAATCTGCCGCCCGCATAACCTTCTTCTTTTCGGTGGCTTGTAGCTGGCGGTTAATAACCGCCCCTACATTCGTTAACTATCAATTTCTTCCTTCTTTTTAGTCTTAAAGACCTTTGTGTGAAGAGAAGGAACAAACCAAACTACTGCAAAGGCAATGCCGGCATTCACAAGGGTAATTACCGGGATGCCCCAGGTCTGCAAGGCTTTCAGAATAAACTCAGCGCGAATAAGTTTCTTGCCCTTTGTCAGGAAGCCCAGGGCTGTATCGTTCAGACCGTCATAAGCCTCTCTTGCCTCCGCGATCCGGTCCTTATCACCCAGGGTGACGATGCCGATTTCTTTAATCAGAGCATCCACTTCCTCTGCCGCTGCCTTTGCCTTCAGCAGGGTTCTGAGCTTGCTTTCCGCGCTGGTTAGCTTCGAGTAAGAAACTTCCTTCCGCTCCTGGACATACAGCTTATCTGCCGCTTCACGGGCTGCCGTGATAGCGGGCTCGGCATCCAGAGTGATCTCCTTGGGGATTGCCTGAATGAGTTTCTCTGTATGCTTCACAAATTCAGCTCTGAGTACCCGGATCTGTGCTTCGGCATCTTCCAGAATTGCGGCATCTATCAGCACTCTCTGACCAACCGTCATAGCATCATACTCTGCGCGCAGTGCCCGAACCTCGGGTTCGTCGTCCAGAGTCAAGGGGAAGCGGTCCTTCAGTGCATCAATTCTCTTCTGGATATCTGCAGCCAAGCGCTGGTCGTTCAGGCTGGTTGCCTTGATATAAGCTTCCTGCAGAGCATCGTAGTTCTTCACATACTTCTTGTAACGGGCTGTCATGCCATCGTAGGTGTCTACATAGCTCTGGAGCAGAGGCAAGGTGTCTGCATCCACTGCTTCAATGTCCACAGCGGCGATCTTGCATTCCAGCATATCCACTTCCAGCTCGCGGAGCGTATCCAATTCCTGAACCAGTGCCTTATAGCGCAGGGACAGGTTATCGTAAGCACTGCGTGCGGACTTGATTTCTGCTTCGCTTTCCAGCTTCACATTGCTGTCGATTGCCAAAATCATTGCATCCACTTCTTCAGCAATTGCCCAGTCCTCTTCGGTGATGTTACAGGGAATCATCTTCACAGTTCCGCCGGTAGCATAGTAGATATCGCCCTGTTCACTCATGACGAAGTCCTTAGCCAGGTCACTCATAATACGGGTATTTTTTGTAACCTTAATACTACCCAAAGGTGCGCGCATATCCTCGATTTCCAGACACTGCATACCTCCTTTGGTATCGAAGCAGAAGTAGATCTGGCTGCGCTCTACATCGAAGATGATGTTACGATCCTGCAAGCTACGGCCAGCAGATGTATTCGCAGCACCCTTGCTGAAGGAGATCACCTGCTGAACTTCAAAGGTCTTTGTTTCCCGATCGAAGGTAAATGCGAACATGGTCTCGGACACGACTGCCCACATTCTGCCCTCTACCACGGGGTCCGCATCCACTGCGGAAACATGGTTCAGGCTCTTTGTTAAGCCGGGGATGTAATCTCTGGGGTCCATAATTGCCAGACATTCCCGGTTTTCATAGTCGTAAACAAAGATCATTGCGCTCTCGGCTCTGGGATCCTCTGTGGTAGAGGAACCGCCCTGAATGGTAGTGCCGCCATAGACCAGCTTATCGCTGTAGGCAACTGCCTTCACTGCCTGATCCTGCACAATATTGCGTTCGTAGTACCAGCGACCGGTTCTGGTGTCATAGACAACCAGTGCGCCGCCGAACTGACCGGAATCTGGAATCGTACCGGCAAACACATAGCCATCGCCTGCTGCCAGAGAGTGGACACGCTTCTGACCGGTTTCCTCGTGATTCAGCTTCCAACGCTGAATGACCTCGTTTTCCGGCTTTGCTGCCATCAAATTATCCCGATCGATATAGATTTCATTCAGGGTGGTGGAAGAATAGTTACCGTAGTAGAGCTTGCCGTTATAGTAGATTGCACTATCGCCCTGACCGCCGGTCTTATACCGTCCGATCAATTCGTTGGTTTCGGTGTTGATAATCGCGCTGTTATGCACATTAAACACACCAATATGAATTTCATTGGAACCGGCAGGGCCATTGAGGATATTCAAGATATCCGCGCCGCCGTCACCATGGACAACCAAATCTGTCCAGTTGGTAACTTCCTTGGTTTCCATATTGTAGAATCTGGGGGAGCCGCCACTGGAACTATTGGTCATCAGCAGCTCTTCGCCTTCAATGGTGACCACACTGGTATTCATCTTAAAGCCAATGGTTGCATTGCCGGTCATACCGGGAACGATGCTAAACTCCTTGGTTGCCACATCGTACTGGTACACACCGTAGCCACCGCTGAGAACCATGTAGTGCTTGCCGTTAATGTTTTCAGAAGCATTGGCGTTAATGCCGGAGGGCAGTCCGGTATCTACTACTTCCATTGTCTTAGGATCGATTGCCACAAGTGCCCGTGTTGTGCCGCTGTAACCGCCAACGATCAGATCGCCGTCGCCCAGCACTCTCAGGTAGTTCATACCCAGACCGGCAATTTCTTCGATAGAGGTTGCCGCCACAACCTTTCCGGTTGCAATCTCAAACTTACCGATATAGGAGCGATTGGAACCGTTATCGTAAGCACTCATGTACAGATAGCCGTCATGCTCCACAATGCCCATAATTCTGTCCAGATTGGGTACGATGTCACCGTATACGGTGTACATCTCTTCCTCAGGGTCATAGGAGGCAAACTGGGCATCGTGGTAAGTGCCGAAATAGATAATGCCGTCACTGTGGACATACAGGCCTCTGGAGCCTGCAGCGCCTTCCAGACCTGGAATCTCTGTGAACTTTGTTGTTCTGACAGCTTTCTTGGTGATGGGATCGTAGTGGATCAAATACTTCGCGTCACCGCTGAGCCAGATGGTTCCGTCCGGTGCTTGACCGATACCGTAACACTTGGCATAGCCGGTAGAAACCTTATCTACAAGTTCTCTTGTATCCAAGTCATAGACCAGCATGCTGCCGCCTTCCAAAGGCAGGAAGTAATAGTCGTGTCCGCCAATCTCTGTTACAAGGGAACCACCGCCGGGGTCTGCAGAGGGAACAACATTGGATGCCACTGTAACTGCCTTTGCCTTCTTCTCTTCGCCTGCAGCAAAGTCAATTTTGCCCCGCTCGCAGATAATCTGAGAAATGTTCATATAGCAGTAGGTGGAATAGGGAGAGTTTTCGTAGGCCTCCATAACAAGGATGTATTCCTTGCCTGCCTCGAAATCCCAATAGCCCATATAAGTATGGAAACCATCCTTTGTGCCGCTACTACCGTCATTATAGAGGGCGACCAGACCAACACGGTTGCTGTGGTCCATTGCGGCTTCCACGTCCTTGGTGTCACCGGGGAGAATGTACACAGCCAGTGTACCGCCGGTATTGCTGGTGCCGTGGTTAATGCTCAGGGTAAATGTACCATTACCGGGGCTCTTAATACGGAATGCGTTCCAGTAGTTCACCTTTGCGTAGATACGCATACCCGTTGCCCTATAGAAACGGGTGTTATCGCTTAACTGACTTGCTGTAGCTTTGGTAGTGCCACGCAGTTCAGAGCAAGCATCAAACCACTTCCAGTTCAGCTTGCCGGAGTACCACAATTCGTTCATCTGATCCATAACCTTATTGGCATAGACTGTGGACTTGGTAAACACACCGTCCATAGAGTCTGCAAGGTCAAAGTCATAAACAACACCGTTATAGATCTTCTGGGTTTTGATTTCAGAGTCAGCTACCCGTCCATCCAGAGTCATGCGAACCTTAGACAGATACAGGTAAGTACCCTTGGTAAACTCAAATACGATCAAATACTCATCCGCAGTGCCGAAGGTGTACTCGCCCAAATAGAAGGAGCCTTCGTCTTGGATGATTGCGCCCTTGACCAGTCGGTTTTCCTCAGTCATTGCCTTCTTGATCTCGCTGGAGGTCAATGCCATAGAATTGCGGGTAGGAATCAGATAGACATTCACGGCTACCTTGCTTTCGCCGGTGCTGACCACGCGAATATCGTAGGTTGCAGTGCCGGGGTTCTTAATACGGTAGCTGATCCACTGATCTTCCAAATCACGGGCATTGGTTTTGGACTTATAGCGCAGAGAACTGCTTGTGAACTTAAAGTTGTTAATGGTAAGCTTAGAGCTCTTGGTTTCGTACTTCCAATGAACCTTACCGGCTTCATACATCTGTGCGATCACATCATCCACACGGACTTCACGATTGCCGTCATAACGAGCGGTAGGACCTTGCTCTGCCATCAGGGGATCCATTGCGCCCATATCGAAGTCGTAAATCACTTCGTTTGCAGCAGGGACGGGTTCCTTTTCTACGGGAACAGTCAGGGAAATGTCATTGAGGTACAAACGGTTAGAAGAGCTGGTGGTTCTCAGAATGATGATGTACTCACCGGCAGTCTCGAAGTTCCACTGACCCACTTCGACGCTGTTGAGGGTAGTGGTCAAGCGAGCATTGCCAACCTTATTTTCCTCGATCATTGCAGCAACCAGTGCTTCTGCAGACATTTTTTCTGCTTCTGCAGGAATGATGAACATCTCTGTGTTGCAAGCTGCTGCGTAATCCTTATTGATCGTGACGGCAAAAATGCCGGTCTGTGCTACCTTGATACGGAAGGCTGCCCAGTTGCCCGGGTTTTCAGACTCTACGGTCTTGCCGTTTTCATCGGTAACATAGAGAATTTCACCGTTTTCATCGGTATCGAAACGGAAACGCAGACCGCCATAGCCCTTGGAGGCTGCAGTTGCCGCCAGCATACGAATTTCACCGAAATTGGTGCGCTCCAGAACCCAGTTCAGAGAACCTTCCGTGTACTGGTTTGCCAGACAGGTTCTAATGGTTTTGCCACATTCGCCACACTTATTGGTGTATATCAAGTCTGTGACAACACCGTTCTTGGTGAAGATCTTTGCCCTGGCGGGTTCTGTATACAGAGCAAAGTTATAGAAACCTTCTGTATAAGTAGGTTTGCCGGGATCGACAGTTTCTTCCGGAACGGTAGGCTGGGTAGTAGGATCTTCGGAAGGTGCTGTGGTTTCCGGTACATCGTCCTTGTTTGTGGGGAGCAGGCCGATGGCATTGATGTAAATACGCTCATGGTCAGCGGGGTTTTTCATTACGATAATGTATTCGCCCGCCTTGTCGAATTCCTTATAGCCGCCAATTGCCATTGTCTCCGACTTGGCCATATTCAGTCTGCCAATTTTATTTTCGCCGGTCATAGCAGCTACCAGACTGTCAGAGGACATTTTCTCAGCTTCCGCAGGGAAAATATACATATCTGCCTGATAGGCATAGGGATAATCCTTGCCAATGGAAACGGCATAAGAACCGGCGTATTTCACATTCAGCCGGAATGCGACCCAGTTGCCTGTGCCGTCGTTACGCAGACGCAGACCGCCATAGCCGCTTTTCTGATAATCACTGCCAAGGAAGGTCAGCTCCTTAAAGGAAGTTCCCTCCAGCTTCCAGCCTAAGTCATTATAATGACTTGCCAGACAGTTCTCGATCGTCTTTCCACAGTCATAGCAGTTCTTTTTATAGGTTCTGTCCTTCAATTCGCCGTCTAAAGTAAACATAGGCGCATAAGCAGGATCTTCATAGACAGAAATCAGGTACATGTGATTGTAGGGATCCAGCGGGGTGGTTGCTTCAGTAGTTACCTCGGTAGTCGCCTCGGTAGTCGCCTCGGTAGTCGCCTCGGTAGTCGCTTCGGTGGTCGCTTCGGTTGTGGGTTCCTGAGAAGCTACTTCACCGCTCAGGGTCAGTTCATTTAAGAAAACCGCACCGCTTGCTTTGAAAACAAACACATATTCACCGGCAGTATAATCCTTGGCCGCAAAGGTCATAATGCCATTGGAATCATACTTCTTCTGTCCCAGATTGTTGGCAGTGGTCAGCTGTTCTTCAATAGCCGCCTTCATGTCAGCTGCGCCTTCAATTGCCGTTGCGGGGAACGCATAGGCGGTAATATACTTGGTAGAAGAAGCTTTTGCCAGATCAACGGTGTTCTTCAGAACGAAGTTGCCGCTCTGAGAAACTCTGACCTTAAGGGCGGCCCAAGAATTGATGTCGGTAATGCGCATATAGTTACCCTTATCGCTCCGATAATACAATTCTGTGTCAGTGGTAGCAAGCACACTCCAGTTCAGTGTACCTTCCTCGTACATTGCAGCAATATGCTGATAGATCTTTCTACCGCAACCACATTTGCAGTTGCCGGTCATAATCAGGTTTTTGCCGCTTGTTGAGGATGCGATCTTGCTGTCCTCATGGTCAGCCAGAACCAGATCGTAGGTCTCTACGACAGTTTCAACTGTTGTATCTGCAAAGGTTGCAGGTACAACAAAGCTCACCATCAAACAGACCAGTAGCAGAGCCGCCATCAGTCTTTTAAATGCGTGTTTCATGTTGTCTCCTCCTTAAATGTCTCTACGGATATCCGTCAAGCAAGCTATCAAAGGTTCTGTAACATCATAATGCGTATTTATATGCAGAAACCACTCTATGCTATTATTCTAGCATAGAGTGGTTCAAAAGTGTTGAATAATCGTATCTATTTTGTGTTTTCGTAAAGTTTTCTAAGATATTGACGGCTGTGCTTAGGGCTCCGACCTCTATATTTTGTGTATACCCGCGAAAAATGACTCACATCGCTAAAACCGCAGATCTGGGCGATCTGGGTATTGGAAAAGGAGGTGCTTTTCATATAAAGGTGC
>JAZNDD010000039.1:0-2502 GCA_045587865.1 Faecousia sp. | reverse complement strand
TGCCCAGTGCGCACACTGGGCGGAGGGGTTGTCCTATCTTAAGAAGTACACTCCCCCAGTCACCTGCGGTGACAGCCCCCTCAGGGAGGGGGCCAAGGAATTGTGCGTATACCAAACAGTGCGTCAAACAGAAATTTGATATTACAAAGATCCGTCGTGTTTTTTCTTCAGTGCCGCAATGTTGGCATCCACCTGCTTTTTGTGCAACGGATACCAGAACCACAGTACCGCCGCCAGTGCCAAAAAGCCGATGGCAGGCACAAGGGTGGAAATGGAGAAGATACCCCGCTTGACCGCGTCGGTTTGGGCAACCCCTTCTGCCAGCGCATTTTCATTGTAAGCGATCGCCGTCAGCAGCCACCCGGACAGGCCGGATGCCAGTGCTTGCCCCAGTTTTCTGGCAAAGGAATACATTGCGTATACAGAGCCATCCTCCCGGATCCCGTTTTTTAGTTCAGAATAGTCGATCACATCGGTGATCAGCGCCCAGTTGACCATAGAGAAAACCCCTAAAAACAGCCAGAACAAGGTAGTCATTGCCATATATCCGTAAACATTGGGGCGGATGATCCAGATCGCCAGACATACCCCTGCGCCTGCCACACTGCACACGGAGGAGACCTCTGCTTTGCCAAATCTCGTGGTGACTGGTTTTGCCACAGCAGCGGCAGCGCCCATACCCAAAATCATTGTCAAAGAACCTACGCTTTGTAAGGAGGCAGCATTGTAATAGTCCGGATAAACATAACTCATCATATTTTGCATGGTCAGTTGTGCCAGCAGCATAAAGATGGATGCCACGATAATGGAGATCAGTGCCCGGTTGCGCAGAGCACCTTTCAGCATTTGTCCTACCGAAGGGCTCTTTTCTGCAATTTTATTGGATATGACCCGTTCTGTGCACATTACATAGCACAGATAGTAACAGATGATGGAAAGAACAGAAAATACACCGGCGGCAATCGCAACATTTCTGCCGGAAAGCACATCCTGGTTGGTTCCGTTTGTCAGTGTGATCGTTTCATAGGCAACCAGAGGAAGACCCACACCGATAAAAATGCCTGCCAGTGTGCCGCCCAGAGTGCGGAAAGTGGAAAGACTCGCCCGGTCGCCGGCATCCGGGGAGATGGCAGAAGCCATAGAACCGTAGGGGATATTGATACCTGTGTAGCAGAAAGAACCCCATAGCAGATAGGTAACGATCAGCCAGCCTACCCGCAGACTATAGGACCAGGTTTCTGTAATATTTGCCCCCAGACCCGGTGCATACATTAAAAAAGAGGACAGGGCTACAGGGACACACATCCGCATCAGCCAGGGCTTGAATTTGCCGGCTTTTGTGCGCTTGGTTCTGTCGCAGATCCGCCCCATAGTCACATCGGTGACGGCATCTACAAATCGGGCAAGCATCATCAGTGTGCCTACCACGCCTGCAGAAACGCCCATTACATCGGTGTAAAATTTCATCAGGATCGTGGTGGATAAGATAAAGGTAAAGTCATTACCAAAGTCGCCGAACATATAACCAAAATTGTCCCGGGCACCGAATGTTCGGTATCCATGGGGCGTCAGGCGATTGTTTTTTTTCATAGAAGAAGCCTCCTTGAATTAATTGCTCAGGCTATACATAGCATTGCCAAAACTGCTTACATTATCAATAAAGTTGCACGATCCGGAGCGATTTTACAAGCGGTTGATTATTTTTGGGAATATGTTACAATAAAAGGAAGAAATTGGAAATGTGGAGACAGAACATTATGTATAAGATATGCGGAACGGAACAGTCCATTGCCCGCCAGAGGCAGTTGGAGCAGGGGCTTTTACAGGTGATGCTGACAGGCGCCTATGAGGATGTCTCCATCAGCGACCTGTGTGACCGGCTTCAGATTCCCAGAAAAACTTTTTACCGCTATTTTTCCAGCAAAGAGGGAGCATTATACGCCCTGATCGATCATACAATAATGGATTTTTATGCAGGCGGAGACCGGGGTCCGGAAACCGGAACACCCCGGGGAGATTTTCAGCACTTTTTTGAATTTTGGTATGAGAAAAGAAAATTGCTGGATGCCCTCAGCCGTAACGGATTGACGGATATCCTTTCCAAACGGGTAATGACACTGGTTCAGCAAGAAGGCTTGATACAAAAGAATTTTTTTACCGGTGGAGAGATCGGGAAGGAAATAATGCTTTCTTTCGCCCTTTGCGGACTGATGTCTATGATCTTCCGGTGGCACGAAATGGGATTTCCCATTCCTCCCGCGGAAATGTCCCAAATGGCAATGAGAATACTCAGCCGTCCGTTGTTTCAAATATAAAAGTGGAGCCTAAAGAAACCGGAATGTTTCTTCAGAGCATATATTCTTTCCAAATCGACAAATTTCTGTTTATCGAATAGATTCGTAGGGGACGCCGCCCTCGGCGTCCCATCAGGAAATCCGCCCTCGATGGGCGGATTTCCTAAGTCGGAGGCCACGCGGGCTTAGGAAGAGAACCAACCCAGAC
>JAZNDD010000038.1:0-10222 GCA_045587865.1 Faecousia sp. | reverse complement strand
CACCGCAGGTGACTGGGGGAGTGTACTTCTTAAGATAGGACAACCCCTCCGCCCAGTGTGCGCACTGGGCACCTCCCCTATGAGGGGAGGCAAGTGGCGAGGCGGTACAACAGACCGTCAAACAGAAATTTGACGGTTTTGGCAAGAATGTATGCTTTGAATATATTTTCAGGTTTCTTTACAGCCTCTTTTGTTTAGTTCAGTCCCAGTTCCTCAGCAGTACAGGGGATAATGCCGTGGGTTGCAAGCAATGCAACGAACTTTTCTTCCTCAGACACCCGGAAAACCATATAGGCCTTTCCGTCTGTGTGCAGAAACAGTGAGTACATATACTCAATGTCAATATTGCCTTCTGCCAAAGTTGCCAGCGCAGGCACCAGCCCACCGGGCTGATCCGGCACTGCGATCACCAGCACAGGGTTCATAGACAGTATGTAGCCACCGGCAAGCAAAATGTTGGTTGTTTTTTTCGGATCGTCCACGATCATACGCAAAATGCCGTAGTCCGCGGTCTCCGCAATGGAGATGGCACGCAGGTCAATGTTGTGTTCTGCCAGAAGACCGGTAATTTCTGCCAACTGACCGGCACGGTTTTCCAAAAATACACAGATCTGATTTACCATTTTTTCTCCTCCTTAAATTTTACGGTTGTCAATAATACGGACGGCTTTGCCTTCACTGCGGGCGATGGTCTTGGGAGCAACCAGGCGGACCTTGGCGTAAATGCCCAGCATTGCCTTCAGGGCATTGACAAGGCTCTTTTCCATCTCGGTCACTTTTGCCAGAGAGTCGGAGAAGTTCTCAGGCGTCATTTCCACCATAACTTCCAGAGTATCGGAGTGGTTGACCCGGTCAACGATGATCTGGTAGTTTGCAGGATAGCCCTGCTCCAGAAGAACGGCTTCGATCTGGGAGGGGAACACATTGACACCCTTGATGATCAGCATATCGTCGCTGCGACCCATCGGCTTACTCATCTTGATGTGGGTTCTGCCACAGGGACAGGGCTCGTCGCTGAGGATGCAGATATCCCGGGTGCGATAGCGCAGCAGGGGGAAGGCTTCCTTGGTGATGCAGGTGAACACCAGTTCGCCCTTGGAGCCAATGGGCAGTACTTCTTCGGTTTCCGGGTCGATGATTTCAGCAATGAAGTGGTCCTCATTGATGTGCATACCGGTCTGTGCTTCACATTCAAAGGAAACACCCGGTCCGGAGATTTCTGTCAGACCGTAAATATCGTATGCCTTAATGCCCAGACCCTTTTCAATATCTTCCCGCATTTTCTGGCTCCAGGCCTCTGCGCCGAAGATACCGGCTTTGAGTTTGATCTGATCCTTCAGACCCCGCTCGTGGATGGATTCAGACAGATAGGCGGCATAAGAGGGGGTGCAGCACAGAATGGTAGAACCCAGATCGGTCATAAACTGTAGTTGCCGGTCGGTGTTGCCGGAGGACATCGGCAAAGTCAAACAGCCGACTTTATGGGAGCCGCCGTGCAGAACGGCGCCGCCGGTGGACAGACCGTAGCCGTATGCCACGTGGACCACATCCTCCTTGCCACCGCCTACAGCCACGATGGCACGGGCGCAGCAATCCTCCCACAGGTCCACATCGTGCTGGGTGTAGAATGCCACAACACGCTTGCCGGTGGTGCCGGAGGTGGACTGGATACGCACGCAGTCAGAAAGGGGCGCACCCAACAGACCGTAGGGATAAGCATCCCGAAGATCTGCCTTTGTGAGGAAGGGGAGTTTGTGCAGGTCTGCTGTGCCTTTAATATCTGCAGGGGTCAGACCCTTTTCCTCCATTTTCTTGCGGTAGTAGGGGACGTTGTCCCAAACGCGCTGCACCTGGGCTACCAGGCGCTCGTCCTGCCAGGCCTTGATCTGCGCACGGGAGGCAGTTTCGATTTCCGGTTGATAGTATTTAGCCATTTATAATTCCCTCTTTCAAGCATTGCGTCCAAGGCGGAATGCAGTCTTATTTAATTCTAAGAATTTGGCGGGGACGCGCTTTTCAATGGCGTCCATCCATTCTTCCTCAGTAAAATCAAAGTGCTTGGACAGGTGACCCATCAGGACGATATTCACAGCCTTGGAAGAGCCTGCCTGCTCAGCCAGTGCCAGGGCATCAAAGGCATCTACGGAAAGACCGGCTGCCTTCATCTGCTCGGCAAGACCCTGAGGGTATTCTGCCGCACCGGTGATCACCGGCATAGGAGAAATTTTCTGGGTGTTTACAACGATCTTGCCACCGGGCTTTAAGTACTCTGTCCAGCGGGCAGCCTCCAGAAGTTCGAAGGAAACGATGAAATCTGCCTCACCCTTGTCGATCACCGGAGAGTAGACCTTATCGCCAAAGCGCACATAAGTAACCACACTGCCGCCCCGCTGGCTCATACCGTGGACTTCCGACACCTTAATGTCGTAGCCCTTTTGCAGCAGCATACGACCTAACAACTTAGAGGCAAGCAGACTGCCTTGTCCGCCAACGCCAACGATCATAACATTTTGTGTTTTCATAGTTTATGCCTCCTTTGCTGCCTGCAGTGCATCCAGCTTGCACAACTGAGCGCAGACACCGCAGCCGGTGCACAGGGTGTTGTCGATCTTTGCCTTGCCATCCACAATACGGATAGCGGGACAGCCGATCTTCATACAGGCCTTACAGCCAACGCACTTGGTAGAATCGGCAATGATAGGCTTTTTGTGCTTTACATATTTCAGAAGGGCACAGGGACGGCGGGAAATAATTACGGAAGGCTCGTCAGCCGCGGTTTCCTCCTTGATCGCCTCATCGCACTGCTTCAAATCGTATGGATCCACCACCCGGACCCGGCGGATGCCGATTGCCCGGCAGAAGGATTCCAGATCAATCTTGGTGCAGGGATCGCCCTTCAGGTTAAAGCCGGTGGTGGGGTTCTGCTGATGTCCGGTCATACCGGTGATAGAGTTGTCTACGATGATAACGGTGCCACACGACTCGTTGTAAGCCATATTCACAAGGCCAGTCATACCGGAGTGCATAAAGGTGGAGTCGCCGATCACTGCAACTGCCTTCTTGCCCTCTGCGCCGCCTGCCTTGGTAAAGCCGTGGAGACCGGAAATGGATGCGCCCATACAAATGGTGGTATCCAGTGCCGCCAGAGGAGGTACTGCGCCCAAAGTATAACAGCCGATGTCACCCAAAGCGGTCACCTTGTTCTTTGCCAGTGTGTAGAAAAGGCCTCTGTGGGGACATCCTGCACACATCACAGGGGGACGGGGCGGGATCTGTGCGTCCAGTTTTGTACCGGAAAGGGTGGCAACACCCAGTTTTTCTGCAATCAAATTCTGAGAGAACTCACCGATGCAAGAGAACTTTTCCTTGCCCACACACGCAAGACCCAGTTCTTTACAATGGGTCTGGATGAAACTGTCCAGTTCCTCAACGATCACCAGGGTATCAACGCTCTTTGCAAAGTCGATGATCTTCTGCTTGGGAAGGGGCCAGATCATACCCAGTTTCAAAACCGGATATTTGTCGCCGCAAACTTCTTTCACATACTGGTAGGAAGTGGAGGAGGTGATAATACCCATTGAACGGTCAGTGCCGTCCTCAATCCGGTTGATGTCGCAGGTTTCTGCCCAGTCTACAAGTTTCTGGGTGCGCTCCTCCACAATGGGGTGGCGGAGTTTTGCATTGCCGGGCATCATTATGTACTTCTGGGGGGTCTTTTCATAAGTTTTACTTACTTCGATCCGGTCGGCAGGCTCCACAATGCTCTGGGAGTGGGCCACACGGGTACACATCTTAATAAACACCGGGGTGTCAAAGGTTTCCGACAAGTCGTATGCTAGTTTGGTAAATGCCAATGCTTCTGCAGAATCGGAAGGCTCAAGCATCGGGATTTTGGAAGCCCGGGCATAGTGGCGGGAGTCCTGCTCATTTTGAGAGGAGTGCATACCTGCATCGTCTGCCACGGCGATGACCATACCGCCGTTGACGCCGGTATAACCGATGGTGAACAAAGGATCGGCAGCCACATTCAGACCTACGTGCTTCATTGCACAGAAACTGCGCTTGCCGGCTAAACTGGCGCCGAAAGCGGCTTCCATAGCCACCTTTTCGTTGGGCGCCCACTCTGCATACATTTCTTCATACAACGCGGCGCATTCCGTAATTTCCGTACTGGGAGTACCGGGATAACTGGAAATAAAACTGCAGCCTGCCTCAAAAAGACCTCTGGCAACGGCTTCATTGCCAAGCATTAGTGTTTTCATTATTATACCTCCTTGGTATCACCGATAGAATCGGTTACAGATACAGTCACAGTGCGGTCATAGCAGGAGAAAACCTTCTGAATATGATCCGCGTTGGGCTTTTTGGTGAAGAGACTGACCGCAGGAACGAGGATCAGTCCTGCCAGCATACAAAATACGCCGGCATTGATGGGAGAACGCAAGATGGCGGGGAAATACTGGGGGAAGAAAATGTTACTGATCATAACCACTGCAGAGAACAGGAAACTGGTCCAGACAGCGGCTTTTGTGGTTTTCTTCCAGTAAAGACCAAACAGGAAGGGGGCGAGGAATGCGCCTGCCAGCGCGCCCCAGGAAATGCCCATCAATTGGGCGATAAAGGTCACATTGGATTTGTGCTGGATCAGTGCCAGTACAACAGAAATGAGAATAAACACAACGATCAGCATACGGATCCAAAGAAGTTGGCGCTTTTCTGTCATCTTCTTTGCAATGTTTCCCTTAATAAAGTCCAGTGTCAGGGTAGAACTGGAAGTAAGCACCAGAGAGGACAGGGTAGACATTGAGGCAGACAGCACCAAAACGACTACGATTCCGATTAGGAAGGGGGAAAGATCCGAAAGCATTGCAGGGATAATGGAATCATAACCTTCCGTTGCCACATCCACCCGGGAATCAAACAGCCGTCCAAAGCCACCCAGGAAGTAACAGCCACCGGCGACGATCAGTGCGAAGATCGTGGAAATGATCATACCCTTATTGATGGCTTTTTCGCTTTTGATGGCATAGAATTTTTGAACCATCTGGGGAAGTCCCCATGTGCCAAGAGAGGTGAGGATCACCACGCCCAGCAAATTCACAGGATCCGGTCCCAGGAAAGAATTAAAGATGCCCGGTGTATCGGAAACCTCAGGATCGGTAATCTGACCCAGACTTGCAAAGGCTTCTGCAAAACCGCCCTGACCTTTCAGCACCGCCGCGATCACAGCAATAATGCCTACGATCATAATAATGCCCTGTACAAAGTCATTGATGGCGGTAGCCATATAACCGCCGGCAATCACATAGATAGCCGTGATGATTGCCATAACGATCACACAAACGGAATAGTCAATGTTAAAAGCCATACCGAACAGACGGCTCAGACCGTTATACAAAGATGCGGTGTAGGGAATCAGGAAAATGAAAATGATCGCTGAGGCGGCAAGTTTCAGCCCATTGCTGTCAAAGCGCTTGCCGAAGAACTGGGGCATTGTGGCACTGTCTAAGTGCTGGGTCATAATCCGGGTACGGCGACCCAGAATGGCCCAGGCCATCAGCGAGCCGATAGTCGCGTTGCCGATGCCAGCCCAGGTGGCGGCAATGCCATACTTCCAGCCAAACTGACCGGCATAGCCCACAAACACAACGGCGGAAAAGTAGGATGTGCCGTAGGCAAAGGCGGTCAGCCAGGGGCCTACGCTCCGTCCACCTAACACAAAGCCATCCACATTGGTCGAATGCTTTTTGCAGTAAATTCCAATACCGATCATAATGCCAAAGAACACGATAAGCATTGGAAGTTTAATAAGAAGATCCATTGAATATCACAGTCTTTCTGATATGTATATTGCTTAGCCGGTGATCTGGCTTTCCACCAGACGACCGTGGCAGTACTTCTCCCGCAGAACCGGCTTTTCGATCTTGCCGGTGGGATTTCTGGGGATCTTGTCGAAGATGATCTTTCTGGGGCGCTTGTACCGGGGCATAGAGGCGCAGAATGCGTTGATCTCTTCCTCGGTGCAGGTGACACCTTCTTTAATTTCAATGATTGCCGCGGCGATCTCGCCCAGACGGGGATCGGGCAGACC
This sequence comes from Faecousia sp., assembly GCA_045587865.1. Lineage (GTDB taxonomy): Bacteria > Bacillota > Clostridia > Oscillospirales > Oscillospiraceae > Faecousia. Next base: position 4,131 of record JAZNDD010000038.1, on the reverse strand, counting down.
GATGACAGCCACATCCTTGACCTTGTCAAAGCCCCGGAGGAAGTCTTCGATCTGGACCGGGTAGAGGTTTTCACCGCCGGAAATGACCACATCCTTTTTCCGGTCTACCAGATAGATGAAGCCATCTTCGTCCATACGGGCCATATCGCCGGTCCAGAGCCAGTCGCCCTTGAGGACCTCTTCGGTCGCGGCGGGGTTTTTGTAGTAGCAAAGCATTACGCCGGGACCCCGGACAGCCAGTTCGCCCACTTGCCCCTGGGGTACTTCGTTACCGTTTTCATCGATGATCTTGGTTTCCCACAAATAGCCGGGTTTACCGATGGCACCGACTTTGTGGGTATTTTCCACGCCCAGATGGACACAGCCCGGTCCGATAGACTCGGAAAGGCCGTAGTTGGTGTCGTACTGATGGTGGGGGAACAAGTCCATCCAGCGGCGGATCAGACTGGGGGGAACAGGTTGGGCGCCAATGTGCATCAGCCGCCACTGATCCAGATAATAGTCATTCAAGTTGATCCGCCCGGATTCAATGGCGTCCAGCAGATCCTGTGCCCAGGGAACAAGCAGCCATACGATGGTGCATTTTTCTTCGGTCACTGCCCGCAGGATCCATTCCGGTTTGACGCCCCGCAGCAAAACCGCCTTACTGCCGGAGAGCAGGGAGCCGAACCAGTGCATTTTCGCGCCGGTGTGGTACAGCGGCGGGATGCAAAGGAAGGTATCCTCCCGGGTCTGACCGTGGTGGTTTTGTTCTACCATACAGGCACAGTTCAGGGAACGGTGATCGTGCAAAATTGCCTTGGGGAAACCGGTAGTGCCGGAGGAGAAGTAGATGGCTGCGTGGTCATCTTCCGTCAGTGCCACCGGAGGCGCACTGGAGGAGCAGAAGCCGATCAGTTTCATACAGTCCTCTGCATATTCCGGACAGTTTCTGCCCACAAAGAACATCATCTTCAGGAAACCCAGATGGGGGTAGCAGGTATCCACACGGCTGATAAATTCAGGGCCGAATACCAATACTTCCACATCTGCCAGATCCAGACAGTACTCGATCTCGTCAGCAGAGTAACGGAAGTTCATGGGCACAGCAATACAGCCTGCTTTCAGAATGCCAAAGTAAATGGGAAGCCACTCCAGGCAGTTCATCAGCAAAATGGCAACCTTTGTGCCCTTTTTCAAGCCCCGGCTCAGAAGAAGGTTTGCAAAGCGGTTTGCCCGCCGGTCAAAATCCTTCCAACTCATATCCCGGCGGTAAGGCGCATCCGGATTGGCATTTTCAATCAGGTTAAAGTCCCGCCAGGTAACGGCATTGTCCCGTTCTTCGGAAGGGTTAATTTCCACCAGTGCAGTTTCTGCACTGTAAAGCCGGGCGTTTCGCTCCAGATAATCGGTAATGACCATATACACAACTCCTTTTGGATCATTCAGGTAATAAAAATCGTCCTCTGCTATCAAGCAGAGGACGAGTGAAATCCCGTGGTACCACCTCAGTTTGCCGCGCCTGCGGCCTCAACCGGTCCAAACAGACCGTAACGCTGTATCGGGCGCACCCGTCTTCGCCTACTAATGGAACTTTCAGCCAAGCCGCTCAGAAAGGAATTCGGCGCGATCCTTCTGCTGCCTTGCACCAAACGGCAGTTCTCTGAAGAAGAAATGGGGCGCTTACTGGTTTTCATCACCGCGTTAAAAGATATTACAGTAAGGATAACACTTTTAACCGGTAAAGTCAACGAAAAATGTAGGATTTCCAAAGATTTTTTCCATTTTAACCGGAATTTCAGCCGGATTGGTGTGATGCCTTGCGGAGGACAGGTGTAATTATCAGGGCGACACCGCCTCCAATCAGGGCTGTGACCAACTGGGGCCAGGTGAACATACTGAAAACGGCTTGGGTCATAACCGGTCTGCCGGCAAAGGTGTGTCCGTTCAGTGTACCCAGCAGCAGACCGCCTGCCAGTTTAATGCCCAGAAGATACATTACAGCAAATTTGACTCCGGAGGCAATGACCAATGCAACCGGCTGTTTCCAGAGGGGGTTTAGAGACTTGCCAAGGAACAGGTCCAGCAAAAGCACGTAGCACACATTGCCCACCATAATGATAGGTGCGGCAATCAGCATCGGTGCGATCTTGAAAATACAGGCAAGCACCGGAGAGATGAGTGCCACTGTAATACCACTGCTTCGTCCGGCGACCAGGGTGGTTACAATCAATATGCAATTAACAAGGCTACCGGTAATCAATTGCTTTGTAGTAGGTTCAGGAATTTGAGAGCCAAGCCATTGCAGTGCGATCAACAGTGCCAGCATCGCCGCCGTTTGCGTGATCCAATGAATCTTCTTATTCATAAATATACTCCTTTTATAAACACGTTCCTGCTATTATACTGCTGTTTTCAGGCATTTTCAAGCATATTAAAAGAGCCTGTTGTCAAAAAGTGCACGGTAGGGCGGGGGAGGTTACTCCCACCACCCTTGCATCATCAAATTATATTTAGGGCATCAAACCCTAAAATCCCAGAGGTTGGGAGTGCTCTTGCCCTACAATAGATCGTAGGGGCGACCATTGGTCGCCCGCCTTCAGAGAATAAACGACGCATTGCAAAAATACAGCAATGCGTCGTTGTATTAATAACGAGGCTTAGAATTGTTGGTTAAGCCCAGAATATAGTCAGTGGAAGTTTTGTATAAGTGTGCCAGCCGAATCAGAATATCAGTGGGAATATCCCGCAAGCCCCGTTCATAACGACTATATTGGGGCTGCTTCATACCAAGATAATCTGCAATCTGCTGTTGTGAAAGATCGTGATCTTCTCGCAGATCTTTTAATCTAGGGTAGTAGTTGTCCACAGGGGCACCCTTCTTTCATAACCATTTGGTGTTGACATCGTACCACAAGTGGTGTATGATTATGCTAGTACATAACCGTATGGTTATAATTAAAAAAGGAGATGTTGATAATGAAAAAGTTTACCGTATTGTTACTGGCGCTTGTGTTGCTATTTTTGTTTGCAGCCTGTGACACGATGCCTGCTCCCACTGAAGGTAACAGTAATGACACAACAATTACCACAGACAAAGCCACCATGCCTGCTGAAACGAAGGCTAAAGAAATAAACTTTGAAGAAGTGGTTGCAGTTGATAACGAATATTGCACCATTAAGATTACTGGGATTGAGGAAGATTCTTTCTGGGGGTATACACTGGATGTCTATTTGGAAAACAAGTCTGCCGATAAAAATTATATGTTTTCCGTGGATTCCGCATCCATTAATGGTGTGATGGCTGATCCACTTTTTGCTTCCGAGGTTGCAGCAGGCAAAAAGGCGAATAAAGAAATTTCCTGGTTTGAAAGTGCTATCGATGCAGATATAGGAGATTTTGCAGATATTGAATTAAATTTCCGGGTGTATGATAATGATGATTGGATGGCGGATGAGGTTGCTGAACAGACAGTTCATATTTATCCTTTCGGCCAAGAAAATGCAGAAACCTTTGTCAGAACTCCGCAGGACACAGATACGATTCTGATTGACAACGAATATGTAACTGCAGTTGTAATAGATTATGAAGAGGATGAAATCTGGGGATACACAGCAAATATTTTCCTGCAAAACAAAACTGATAAGACGGTTATGTTCAGTGTGAATGACGCTTCAGTCAATGGGTTTATGGCAGATCCCTTTTTTGCGGAAGAAGTGGATCCGGGAAAAAGCGCGTTCAGTTCTATTTCTTGGAGTGATACTACCTTAGACGAAAACGGTATTACACAGATCGAGACCATTGAATTTACTTTGCGTGTTTATGATAATGATGATTGGATGGCCGATGATTTTGTGAACGAAATCGTTACGCTCAAGCCCTAAGTCCTAAAAAACAAAAAGACTCTGGTGCACTGCATCGGAGTCTTTTTTTGGATAAAGAAAACCACTGGTGCCGGTGGCTCCAAAAAGCAGTGGGAGGCAAAAACACCTCCCCTTGGGCCGTCTGGAGAGTCCGAGAACCATACGGGAGGATCTGGTTGGTTCTTTGCATACTTTCTCACCAGAGAGAAAGTATGATATTCCCTTACAGACAGGAGATTGCCACGTCGCTTCGCTCCTCGCAATGACACGCAGGTACGATAGCGTTCG
>JAZNDD010000037.1:0-7900 GCA_045587865.1 Faecousia sp. | reverse complement strand
GGGTTCGATGCCCCAAAAATACAGAAATATTGGCAAACTGTAGGTAATCCGCCCATCGAGGTCGGATTTCCTGATGGGACGCCGAGGGCGGCGTCCCCTACGAATCTATTCGATAAATAGAAATTTGACGGTGCTGGCAATTATCATTTGCCAGCACCGTCATTTATCCATTATCTATACCCTTGCGTGACCTTGTGCACAGATCACATCCACTACCCGGTCCACACATTCCTGACAAATATCCTTCGACGGTGCCTCCACCATCACCCGGATCACCGGCTCAGTGCCGGACTCCCGAACCAAGATCCGTCCGGTATCTCCTAACTGTTTTTCCACTTCCTCCACAATCGCCTGTACTGCCGGGTCATTGCGCGCCTCTGGCTTGGATTTTACCCGCACATTTTTCAGCACCTGGGGATAGATAGTCAAGCCTTCGCAAAGTTGGCTGAGTTTTTTCTTTTTGGCAAGCATTACTTCCATCACCTTCAAACTGGTGAGGATGCCGTCACCGGTGGTAGCATATTTGGAAATGATAATATGACCGCTTTGCTCACCACCCAGGCGGCAGCCGTTATTTACCATATACTCATACACATACTTGTCGCCCACAGCAGTCTTGGCATAATCAATGCCCTTATCCTCCAGAGCCTTATACAGGCCGAAATTAGACATCACTGTGGTTACCACGGTGTTATTATCCAACTGTCCTTTTTGGCGCATATAGTCGCCCAAAATATAGAGGATATGATCGCCGCTGATCACTTCTCCATTTTCATCTACACACAGGCAGCGGTCTGCATCGCCGTCGTAGGCAAAGCCCACATCCAGTCCGTTTTCCATCACGAATTTCTGCAAATTCTCAATGTGGGTAGAGCCTGCATTCTCATTGATGTTGGTACCGTCCGGATCTGCACCCAACACATAAGTTTTTGCACCCAGGGCATCAAATACAGACTTGGCAATGTTCCAGGATGCGCCGTTGGCGCAGTCCAGACCTACCTTTACCCCCTTGAAGGAGTACAGTCCCAGACTGATCAGATAGCCGATATACCGGTTTCTGCCGGACACATAGTCCACTGTACAACCGATGCGGGATTTGGTGGCATAGGGAAGTTCCTCCCACTTCTGCCCGAACAGAGTAAGTTCTCCGTCGATATAATCTTCTACCAGAGAGATGGTTTCTTCTTCCATTTTTTCCCCATTGCCGTTTAGCAGTTTGATGCCATTATCGTAGTAGGGATTGTGGCTGGCGGAGATCATAATGCCGCAGTCAAAGTCGTCCATCCGGGTCACATAGGCAACGGAAGGGGTGGTGGTCACATGGAGCAAATATGCATCTGCGCCGGAGGCTGTCAGACCTGCAACCAACGTATACTCAAACATATAACTGCTGCGGCGGGTATCCTTGCCGATCACCACCCGGGGCGGTTCTTCTACACCTGCCCGGCGTTTCAATTCCCCATAATACCAGCCCAGAAAACGGCCCACCTTATAGGCGTGGTCTGCAGTCAGGTTTACATTGGCTTCCCCACGGAAGCCATCTGTGCCAAAATATCTACCCATAAATAAATCTCCTACCTAAATTTCTTTGCAATATTTCCTGCAGATTTATAAATGCTGTCCGCCGGAACAACGCCACGGACGCTGGACAGGGGGTACACATTGGAATTTCTGCCGATGACAGTGCCGGGATTTAGTACACTGTTGCAGCCCACTTCCACAAAGTCGCCCACCATTGCTCCAAACTTTTTCAGCCCTGTGGGGATGCCTTCCCCGATCCGGACCACCACCAATGTTTTATCCGACTTTACATTGGAAGTGAGAGATCCTGCGCCCATATGGGACTTATAGCCTAAAATGCTGTCCCCCACATAGTTATAGTGAGGCACTTGCACATTATCAAACAAGATCACATTTTTAAGTTCCACAGAATTACCAACCACGCAATTTTCCCCCACCAGTGCACTGCCCCGCACAAAGGCGCAGTGGCGCACTTCGGTGCCGGCACCGATAATGCAGGGCGCACCCAGATAAGCCGTAGGCGCAACGGTTGCGGTGTTATGCACCCAAACCTGCGGGGCAACTTGTGTATATTCCTGGGGGTCCAAACTTTCCCCCAGGGAACGGATCAGATCCCCAATCCCCTTCAGGGCTTCCCAGGGATAGGTAAACCCTTCCAGATATGCCCCCGCTATAGTGTGGGACAGATCGTAAAGTTCTTTCACAGTATACATATTCGCACCTGCCTTAAAATTTATTTATGCAAAAAAATAGTCGTATTTGGTACACACGGATTATAGCATATAATACACGCGAAATCAATTGAAAAATATAAGTGCGTATTGCAAAAAATACTGCAGTATTTTTGCAATACGCACTTTATAATCTATTTCTTCATTGCTGCCTTGACGATCGCCAGGATTTCTTCCGGGGTTTCCCTTGGGCTTGCGATCAGTTTCTTGGGGCAAACTGCCGCACACAGACCGCAGGCAGTACATTTTTCATAATCGATCACTGCCAGATTGTTTTCCACGTGAATTGCCTCGTGGGGGCAGATCTTGGTACAGATGCCGCAGCCGATACAGCCCTGACTGCAGCCGCGGACTGTCACAGCGCCCTTGGCGTGGGAGTTACAGGCAATGTACACATTGGTACCGTACTCCACGGGAATGATCAGGTTTCTGGGGCAGGCTGCTGCACAAGCCATACAGCCGGTACATTTTCTGCTGTCCACCTTCGCCACGCCGTCTACGATCTTAATGGCGTTATACTGACAGGCCGCAACACAGTTGCCAAAGCCCAGGCAGCCGAATTTACAGGCCAGCGGGCCATTGCCGCCAACTTTGGAGGCAGCCAGACAGTCTGCAAAGCCTTCATATTCTGCTTTTAATTTGGAGCCTTTCTTGTTGCCCTCTGTATCCACAGTGCGGTAGCCGGAGCAGCGAACCAGCGCCACCTTGCGCTTGACTTCTCCCGCTTCCACGCCCATAACGGCAGCCATTGCCTGGGCACATTCGTTGCCGCCGGAGGCGCATTTGCCGATCTCTGCTTCGCCCTTTAGGACCGCCTCTGCATAGCCGCCACAGCCTGCATAGCCGCAACCGCCGCAGTTGGCACCTGGAAGACACTCGTTCAGGGCATCCAGCCGGGGGTCTGTTTCCACATAGAACAATTTGGATGCGCCAGCCAGCACCAGACCAAAAATCAGACCCAGACCGCCTAAAATACCAATTGCTATCAATACTTCTGTCATTGTTTCTCCCCCTTAACCGATCTTCAGGCCGGAGAAGCCCATAAATGCCATTGCCAGCAGTCCGGCAGCGATCAAAGTAATGGGATAGCCCTTAAAACTGGCAGGGCAGTCTGCCTTATCCACCCGTTCCCGGACAGAAGCAAACAGCACGATTGCCAGGGTAAAGCCCAGACCGCCGGCAGCGCCGTTGATCACACTAGGCAGAAAATCATACTCTTTTTGTACATTCACCAGTGCCACGCCCAAAACCGCGCAGTTTGTGGTGATCAGGGGCAGGAAAATACCCAGTGCCTTATACAAGGCAGGAACGCTCTTTTTCAGGAACATTTCCACCACCTGCACAATGGCCGCGTTCACCAAAATGAATGCCACCGTCTGCATATAGGCAAGGCCCAAAGGCTGCAGCACAAAGGCATCCACTACCCAACAAGCGGCAGAAGCCAGCGCCATAACAAAGGTAACTGCCATACCCATACCCAGTGCCGTATCGATTTTCTTGGAAACGCCCATAAAGGGGCAAATGCCGTAGAATTTTACCAGAATAAAGTTTTCTGTAAGGATGGCAGAAAGGAGAATGCCTAAAATCGATTGCATATAACCGTCCATTATTTCGCCGCCTCCTTTTTCCTATCCCGCATTTTGGTAGTAAACCACTGGAAGAAAGCGATCACAAAACCCAGTGTCAAAAATCCGCCCACAGGCATTACCATCTGCATTGCCGGGTAACCCTCCGGGATGATCACATAGCCTTCGCCGCCGTTGAGCAAGCCGCCGCCAAATGTACCTGCACCCAGCAGTTCCCGGATGACGCACATAATCACCAGCGCCATTGTATAACCAATTCCTTGGCACAGGCCGTCTACTGCAGATGCCAGCACCCCGTTTTTAGAGGCAAAGGCTTCCGCTCTGCCCAAAACGATACAGTTAACAACGATCAATGGGATAAACACACCCAGGCTTTCCGCCAGCTCCGGCAAGAACGCCTGCAGCAGCAGGTCTACGATCGTAACGAAGCCTGCAATGATCACAATGTAGGCTGCGATCCGGATCTGGGAAGGGATCACCTTCCGCAGCGCGGAGATCAGCACATTGGAGCAGATCAGAATGACCGTAACCGATACGCCCATACCCAGTCCGTTAAACAGGCTGGTGGTGATTGCCAGCACAGAACACAGGCCCAAAAGCTGTGCCAGCACCGGGTTTTTGGTCAGCAGGCCTTCCCGCAATTGTTTTTTGAAATTCATTGGAAGACCTCCTTACCCTAAGTTTTTCACACATTCCACTGCTGCGTTCACACCGGTGACCACAGCCCGGGAAGTAATGGTAGCGCTGGTCAGCGAATCGATCTGACCACCGTCTTTTTCCACTGCCAGATCGCCGGAAGTGCCCACAAACTGGTTCCGGAACGCATCGCCTTTGGCGTTATCCGCAGCCGCCACTGCGCCCAGACCTGCCGTTTCTGTGTGGGAAATAATATCAATGCCCAGCACATTGCCCTGCAGGTCGATGCCCACCATCATCAGTATCTCGCCGTCAAAGCCATTGGTGGGAGCCACTTGAACCGCATAGCCGGTTTCAGAGGCATATACAGCCTGTACCAGACCGGTCTCGTTTGGAAAATCTTCCAATGGCTCACCGCCACCGGGGAGCACCTTTTCGATGGCTATCTGGGTTTTCTGGGCGTTAATATCCCCAATGACCGGTGCGGTAACCCCGTTAACAAACGCCAGAGCGGCTGCCACCACTGCGGTGATCGCCAGCAATGTAAATGCCAGTTTCAAAATATAAAGGGCAGTATTTTGCTTTCTCATCTGGTAGCCACCCCCTTCTTGGGTGCGCCAAATTTCTTGGGTCTGCCGATCCGATCCAGCAGAACCACACAGCAATTCATCACCAGAATTGCATAACTGACACCTTCGTTATAGCCGCCAAAGTAGCGGATCACAATGGTTAGTGCACCGCAACCGATGCCAAAGATAATCTGACCCAGTTTTGTGACCGGGCTTGTCACATAGTCCGTTGCCATAAACAGTGCGCCCAGCATTACACCGCCGGAGAACAATTGTGCAGCGCACCACTGGAGGCGGTCGTTGCCTTGGGGGAACAGGAATGCCAGCAGTGCCACCGTTGCCAGGAATGTGGCAGGAATCCGAAGGGAAACCACCTTACGGATCAGCAGGTATACAAAGCCGATCAGAAGTAGCAGTGCAGATGTCTCACCCAGAGAGCCGCCCACATTTCCCAAAAACAGGTCCAAAATACTTGCATCGCACATCTGTCCCTGATGCATTGCTGCCAGAGGGGTTGCGGCAGTCACTGCATCTGCAGTGGAGAACAAGCCCACAGAATTCTCAAATCCTACCTTGACCCAGGAATTCATAATCACCGGCCAACTGAACATAAATGCACGGGCAGCCAGGGCGGGGTTTACAATATTTCTGCCAACACCGCCAAAAAGTTGCTTAACAATAATAATTGCAAAGAAATCACCGATGATAATACACCAGTAAGGAACCGTCACCGGGCAAACGAATGCCAGCAGTACACCGGTCACCACCGCAGACAAGTCGTAGACGTGGCTGGGGGTTTTCATCATCTTGCACCATAACCACTCAAAAAACACGCAGGCAGACACACTGATGAGTGTCACCATCAGCGCCCGGAAACCGAAGAAGTAAACACTTCCCAGCAATGCAGGTGCCAGTGCGATCAGCACATCCCGCATTATGGTCTTTGTGGTAACCGGTGCGTGGGCGTGGGGAGAACTGGAAATCGTCAGTTCATAGAAATATTTCATCTGTGCCATTTGACTTCCTCCTCCTTACTTTTTGGCCTTTGCCTGTGCTTCCCGCACCCGGTGCTTTGCGGCCTTGAATCCCAGAACCAGTGGCACGCCTGCCGGGCAGGTATAGGCACAGCAACCGCATTCAATACAATCCATCAGATCCACTGCCAGCATTTCATCTGCATCGCCGGTGAACATTGCCTTATAGATCAGCACCGGCATCAGGTGCATCGGGCACACTTCCACGCACTTTCCGCAACGGATGCACTTGGGATTATCTACCACGAATTTATTTTTCTGACCCAAAACGGTCACCGCATTTGTACCTTTGATCACCGGCACTGCCAGGTCATACTGGGCTGCACCCATCATCGGGCCGCCGGAAAGGACTTTATAGGGGTTTTCCCGGTAACCTACGGCTTCCAGCAGTTCATTGAAACTGGTGCCGATGGGTACCATCAGGTTCTTAGGCTCCAGAACGATATCACCGGAGACGGTAACGATCCGGCGGATCAGAGGCATACCCTCATAAACGGCATCGTGGATGGCCTTACAGGTGGCAGAGTTTACCACCGCACAACCCACTGCGGCAGGCAATCCGCCGGAAGGCACTTCCCGTCCGGTCACTGCATAGATCAGTTGTTTTTCCGCGCCCTGGGGATACTTGGCAGGCAGAATGTCCAGTTGAATGCCAGGGTTTGATTCCATTGCCTTTTCCAGTGCTTTTTTTGCGGCGGGCTTGTTGCTCTCCAGGGCAATATGGGCCTGGTTCAAGCCAAACACCTTCATAACGATCTGAAGGCCGGAGATCACTTCTGCAGGAAATTCCTGACACAGCCGATCGTCGGCAACGATGTACGGTTCACACTCAGACACATTTACGATCACCGTGTCCACTTTGCCAATGCCGGAACTGAGTTTTACGTGGGTGGGGAATGCGGCACCGCCCATACCCACAATACCCGCTTCCCGGATAATGTCCATCAGTTCTTCCGGGGTCAGGTCCTGCACTTGCTGGGGGGTACGGGGCGTAATATCCGGGCACAGTGTATCCAGATGGTCGTTTTCAATGACCACACTCATCATCATTGTACCGCTGGTGTGGGGACGCATTTCCACTGCCTTGACCTTACCGGACACCGGCGCGTGGACAGGCACACACAGACCCTGATTGTCTCCGATCTTCTGACCCATCGTCACACTGTCGCCCTTCTTTACCAAAGGCTGGCAGGGTGCGCCGATATGCTGGGACATGGGGATCACCAGAACATCCGGCTCCGGGAATTGGTGGACCGGATGTTTTTCTGCATACCATTTATTTTCCTTGGGGTGGATACCGCCAAAGAAGGAAAAAGCCATAATGCTCACCTCGCATAATTTATGAGTATATCATACTGTATCTTTCGAAATTTGTCCACCCATTTTTGCGGGTTTTTCCCTCATTTTCGTAAAAAGTACAAACATATCGATACATTTTGATCCGATTGAGGTATATTTTTCCTCAGTTGATTTATCCTGGTTTTGTGCGAAATTTAACAAGAAAACCCAGTGCCATAGGGGTAAATGGCACTGGGAACTTTCGTTTTCCCAGGTATCGGGTTTTATAGCCACCGGTATCCTAACCGATTGTAAGGACAACTGTCCCCTGCGAACATATATCGTACCTTTGCGAGAATTGTCCCCGGTCAATTAAAAAAGGGGCTGTAAAGAAACCTGAAATGTTATTGAGAGTATACATTCCTGTCAAAACCGTCAAATTTCTGTTTATCGGTCAGTTGGTTAGACGCACAGACTATCAAAAACCGTGTCATTGCGAGGAGCGAAGCGACGTGGCAATCTCAAAAACCAGCCTTGTACCAGGA
>JAZNDD010000036.1:0-4395 GCA_045587865.1 Faecousia sp. | reverse complement strand
TTAAAACGCATGTCATTGCGAACCAGTGCGCACACTGGTGTGGCAATCTCCTGGTACAAGGCTGGTTTTTGAGATTGCCACGTCGCTTCGCTCCTCGCAATGACACGGTTTTTGATAGTCTGTGCGTCTAACCAACTGCCCAATAAACAGAAATTTGTTTAAGGTACGTCTCTGTGCGGAATAAACAAAAATCATTCCGCGATTTAGGTAAAATGCTATAATTGACAATTTCCAATATTTTTCGCACCCGGGCTGATTGACATAACTTTTGCAATATGTTACAATTTGGTTACACTACTATCTTGGAGTAATATTATGATCGAATTTACCAATGTTACCAAGTCCTATTCGGTAGGCACCCATGCATTGCGGGGTGTTTCTATGCAGATCGAGGACGGAGAATTTGCATTTTTGGTGGGTCCTTCCGGTTCCGGAAAGTCCACAATCATCAAGTTGATCACCGGTGAATTGAAGCCTACATCCGGTATGGTTCACGTCAACGGCTATTCTTTGGAGCGGATCCGTAAGCGGGAAATCCCCTATCTGCGGCGTACCGTCGGCGTTGTGTTTCAGGACTTCCGCCTGATCGAAAGTAAGACGGTCTATGAAAATGTAGCCTTTGTTATGCGGGCAATTGGCGCCAGCACAAAGGAGATCCGGGACCGTGTTCCCTATATTCTGGAACTGGTAGGCCTGGAAACCAAGAGCCGCCGCCATCCTACGGAACTTTCCGGCGGTGAGCAGCAGCGTCTGGCCATTGCAAGAGCACTGGTCAACAACCCCTCTACCATCATAGCCGACGAGCCCACCGGAAACCTGGATCCGGACCGTTCGATGGAAATTATGAGCCTTCTGCAGGAGATCAATAACCTGGGCACTACAATGCTTGTGGTTACCCACGAGAAGGATCTGGTGGAGCATTTCAATAAGCGCGTGATCGCGATCAATGAAGGCCTTGTGGTCCACGACGGAATGGATGGGTATTACAGAGTATGAAAAAATTTGGTTATTTGCTCAAAGAGGGCATCCACGGCATTTTCCGCCACGGATTTATGTCCTTTGCTGCTGTGTGCGTTACAGTGGCCTGCCTGCTGATCGTGGGCACATTCTCCAGTTTGATGTATAACCTGAATGTCATCGTGGAGGATCTGAATAAAACAAACGAGATCATTGTGTATGTGGACGAGACCTTATCTGATGCAGAGGCAAAAAGTGTAGGCACCCAGATCAACCGAATCGAAAATGTACACAATTCCCAATTTGTATCCCGGGAAGACGCCCTTAAGGACTTCGTGGCTGACTATGAAAACGAAGGTACCTTCAACGGTGTGGACGCCAGTTATCTGCGCCATCGGTATGTGGTGACATTGGTGGATAACCACTATATGGAAGATACCACCAATGCCATCCGGGGAATCAACGGCGTTGCAAATATTTCTGCCGCCTATGAACTGGCGGAGGGTTTTTCTGCCCTGCAGGATATTTTGCGTGTGGCTTCCATTGTGATCATCACCGTTTTGCTGGCAGTTAGTTTGCTGATTATTTCCAATACGGTAAAACTGGCAATGTACGACCGCCGGGACGAAATTTCCATTATGAAAATGGTTGGCGCGACCAACAGTTTCATCCGTACCCCCTTTGTGGTGGAAGGTTTTACCCTGGGTATGCTGGGTGCAGGTCTGGCATTTTTGCTGGAGTGGCTGATGTATGATGCCCTGTCTACCCGGATCGCATCGGTGGATACTTTAAGATTGTTTAACTTTGTGCCGTTTAAGGAAATGGTGGTGCCGATGGTTTTAACCTTCGTGGCGGCCGGCGTATTCGTGGGTATTGTAGGCAGTTGGACTTCTATCCGTAAGTTTATGGATGTATAATGAGGTAACTATGAAAAAAAGAAAGTTATGGGTGTCAGTCATTGCAGGATTGATGGCGGCAATGATCGTATTCGGCTTGGTGGCGGGCGCAGTGTCCACTTACGCCAGCGCAGCCAGTTCCGGAGCCATCAAAGAGCAACTGGATGCCCTGAAGGAAGACAAAGAGAAAATTCAGGCAGAAATCCAGGCGCTGGAAGGGCAATTGTCCCAGAATATGGGAGAAATGGAGCAGGTGGTTGCCCAGAAAAATGTGATCGACCAAGAGGTTTTCCTGCTTCACGAGCAGGTGAAGAACATTAACGAGCAGATTTCTGCATATAGCACCCTGATTGCAGACAAGCAGGATGAATTGGTAGAGGCAGAAACAAAACTATCAGACCTGAATGTAAAGAATAAGGACCGTATCCGGGCAATGGAAGAAAACGGCGCCCTGTCTTATTGGTCTGTTCTGTTCCAGGCAAACAGTTTTTCCGATCTTCTGGATCGGCTGAATATGGTTCAGGAAATTGCCGCCGCGGACAATAAGCGGATGCAGGAAATGAATCAGGCCGCCAAAGCGGTGGCAGATGCCAAGGCAGAACTGGAAACAGAAAAGACTGCTCTGGAAACATCCCGCACAGAACTGGCAGAAACAGAAAAGACACTGGCGCAGAAGCGGGCAGATGCGGATGCCCTGCTGGTGGAACTGGTGGCAAAGGGTCAGGAATTTGAAGATCTGCTTGCCCTGTCTGAAGATGAAGAAGCAAAACTTCTGCTGGACATTGCCGCAAAGGAAAAGGAATACGATAAGGCAAAGCATGAAGAGTGGCTGGCAACCTCTGTGCCCACGCCTACCTATAAGCCCAGCACAAGTATCCCCTCCAGCAGCGGCTGGATCACACCTTGCTCCTATGTGGCATTTACCAGCCCCTTTGGCTATCGCTATCACCCCCTCAGCGGCAACTGGAAAATGCACTACGGTGTGGACCTTGCCGGTCCTCAGGGCACACCCATTTATGCCGCAAAATCCGGCAGAGTGGCAATCGCTTCCTATAACGGAAGCGCCGGCTACCACGTGGAGATCATCCACGAAGGGGGATGGGCATCGGTATATATGCATATGACCCATTATGTGGTATCGAAGGGCGACTATGTGAGCCAGGGTCAGTTGATCGGCTATATGGGCTCTACCGGCGGCTCCACAGGTCCTCACCTTCACTTTGGTATCAGTTACAACGGTACTTATGTAAATCCTGCAGACTATATCAATATCTGATGGTATTGCGGGCATAATAGTAAAATCACTCCCACAGCCCT
The DNA here is from genome assembly GCA_045587865.1 of Faecousia sp. Lineage (GTDB taxonomy): Bacteria > Bacillota > Clostridia > Oscillospirales > Oscillospiraceae > Faecousia. The sequence goes on along the minus strand of JAZNDD010000036.1, from coordinate 1,225 downwards.
GCGGGGCTGTGGGAACTTATATATGAGGTGATCAATATGGATTGGCGAAGGAAAGGAATGCGGGCGGCGTCCTATATTTTTGTGGCGGTCTTAGCGGCGGCTGTAACCTTTTATTTGTGCAATAAAAGTGGCGGCAAACTGGGACAATTGGAAAACATTCTGACAGACCGCTTTATTGGGCAAACCGATCAGGTGGCTATGGAAGATGCTGCCGCCCAGGCAATGGTGGCATCCCTGGGTGACCGGTGGAGTTACTACATTCCTGCTGCCGATTATGCATCTTATGAGGAAGGAAAAAACAATGCTTATGTGGGCATTGGCATTACCATCCAAATGCGGGAAGATGAAAAAGGCTTTGATATTTTGCGGGTAGAACCGGATGGTCCTGCACAGGTATCCGGCATTTTGCCTGGGGATATCCTCACAGAAGTGGAAGGTCAGCAGGTCTATCCTCTGGGGGCAGATGGAACAAGAGCCCTGATCCGGGGAGAAAAGGGAACAGAAGTGACAGTTTCTGTTTTGCGGGGGGAAGAAACCCTGTCCTTTACAATGAAACGTAGCACCGTCCACGTGGCGGTGGCTACCGGTCAAATGCTGGAAAAAAATATTGGCCTTGTGACCATTGCAAATTTCAATGAAAACTGTGCAGAGGAAACTATTAAAGTCATCCAGGAACTAAGAGAGCAGGGCGCACAATCACTGATTTTTGATGTGCGCAACAACCCTGGCGGATACCTTTCGGAACTGACAAAACTTCTTAATTATTTGCTGCCGGAGGGCGTGATCTTCCGCAGTGAAGACTATACCGGTAAAGAGGAAACGGAACACTCCGACGCCCAGTGCCTTCAAATGCCGATGGCAGTGTTGGTCAATGGGGAAAGTTATTCTGCCGCAGAGTTTTTCGCGGCGGCACTGGAAGAATACGATTGGGCGGTTACCGTCGGTGAACAGACCTGTGGCAAGGGATATTTTCAGACTACCTACCGCCTGACAGACGGCTCTGCGGTGGGGCTTTCCATTGGAAAGTACTATACGCCGGAAGGTGTGAGCCTTGCGGAAACCGGCGGCTTAACACCCCAGATCCTGGTAGAAGTAGATCAGCAGACTGCCGCAATGATCTACGCAAAAACCATTGAACAGGCAAACGACCCCCAACTCCAGGCTGCAATCGGGGCCTTGAAAAAAGATTGAGATTGTTATTTCGGCGGGAGCAAGCCCCCGCCCT
>JAZNDD010000035.1:0-15871 GCA_045587865.1 Faecousia sp. | reverse complement strand
TGCGCAAAAAACTGCGCAGTTGGCTGCTTTCCGGTGTGGGTGCCATTAAAATCGATCGCAACAGCACAGATATTGAAGACATCCGCAAATCGGTACAAAGACTCAAAGAAGGACACCTGCTGGGCATTTTCCCCCAAGGCGGTATTTCCGAAGAAGGGGAGGTAGGGACCCTGAAATCCGGTGTGGTTCTGATTGCACTGCAAGCCGGTGTGCCCATCATTCCGATGTATATCGTTCCCCAGAAACGCTGGCTTGCCAGACGGGTGGTGGTGATCGGAGAACCTCTGGATCCCCGGGCATATACGCAAAAGAAATTCCCCTCCACAGCGGATATGGAACTGGTTTCCCAAAAGTTAATGGAAGAAATGAACCGCTGTGCAGGTATCAATAAGGAGTAAGAATATGGAAACATTAGAACGACTGGTAAAAATCTTCCAGGTTACCCTGGATGAAACTGTTGATGTATCTCAAGTGTCCTCTGAGACTTCTCTGAGGGAAGACCTGGGAATGAACTCCATTGGTCTTCTGTATATGGCAATGGCAGTGGAAGAAGAGTTCGAGATCAAATTCAATAACGAAGATTTTGCCTCTATCCAGACCGTGGCGGATGTCATTGCCTGCATTGAAAGTAAGAAATAAGTATGCAGTGGGTGGAGAAAACCCCGGTATATGGGGATATGATCCGGACAAAGGTGCAGTTTTATCACCATTACGGCATTTTTGTATCGGAAGACCAGGTAATTCAGTTTGGACTTCCCGATGACCCCTTGCGTGCGGCCGATCAGATCAAGGTTCTGACTACCGATGTAATGACGTTCCTGCAGGGGGGCGAATTGGAAGTAGCAGAGCCGGATTCCGGGGAACGGAAACGGATGCGTTCCCCAAAACAGGTGGTGCAGATCGCATCCGGACGGATTGGCGAAGGCGGCTACGACATTTTGCATAATAATTGTGAGCACTTTGTCAATGACTGCGTGTTCGGCGAGCCTTCTTCCTCTTTTCTGCAGGATGTGCGGGAAAAACTCCGGAAAAAATTGGGAAAATAACAAGCAAGGGCGCGTTCAAAACGCGCCCTTGCTTGTTATAAACCGTCAAATTCCTGTTTGACGGTCTGTTGTACCGCCTCGCCACTTGCCTCCCCTCATAGGGGACGTGCCCAGTGCGCACACTGGGCGGAGGGGTTGTCCTATCTTAAGAAGTACACTCCCCCAGTCACCTGCGGTGACAGCCCCCTCAGGGAGGGTGCCAAGAGACTGTGCGTATACCAAACTGTGCGTCAAACAGAAATTTGGCAACAGCGGTGCTGCGGTTTGAAAAGCAGACGATTGTTGATTGACAAACTTTTCCTAAGTGCTATAATTGATACAAATATTGATAGGTAGGAGCTTTTTATTATGAAATACGCAAACTGTCACTTACATTCCATTTTTTCTGATGCCGGATTTACACCGGAGCAACTGGTGCTCATTGGCAAGTCTCTGGGATATAACGGCATTGCCCTGACCGACCACGAGACTGACGGCGGCTGCAAGCGGCTGATGGCTGCCGCCAAGGGTGCTGGTATGTTTTCTATGACCGGCATTGAGTTTTACGGTATGCTTGACGGTATCGAACTGCATCTGGTAGGTCTGGATTTTGACCAGAATGACCCTGGTATCCGGGCCCTGATCAAGGAACGCTGCGATGTGGCAAGAAACCGGGCAAAGGCTCGTTTGGAAGAGGGTCTGGCGCTGGGTATGTACAGTGGCATCACCTTCCAGGATGTGGAGGACCGTTGCGAGGAAGGTACCTGGATCTGCATCGATTCCATCATCAACACAATGCGGGCAAAAAAATGTGTTCCGGATAATTTCGACTGGGCAAATTTCCGCTATAAGTTGTTTAAGAGTCCCGAGGCAAAGGCTAAGGAAGAACCCAAGGCAACGGCTGAGCGGGTCATCCGTACAGTCCGCAAGGCTGGCGGCGTGATCGCACTGGCACACCCCTATAAGCAGACCCATCTGGTGGAGAAACTGGTTGGCTACGGTCTTAACGGCATTGAGATCTCCCACCCGGAGCTGTATGAAAACACTGCCTATCTTGCCTTGCAGGCAGCAGATACCTTCGGCCTGTATCACTGCGGCGGCACGGACCATTTCGGTCCTATGAGTTGCTGCGGCGGTATCCATGCAGTACCCGCCTTCCACGGCATTACCGAGGAAGAATTCTTTACGATTAAGGAGCGCCGTTTAGGCTGATAGAATATTATGAAACTGACGTTAGAGCAAATCAAAAGCATTACATTAGGCGCAGTGGATATTTGGGAAGAAAACGGATCGGTATGCTTTTGCAGATTTAACCGGCAGCAGATGGAGATGTACCGGGAAAGACGGGCGGATTTTTATAAAAAAGCCCACAGCACTGCCGGTGTTAAGCTCCAGTTCAGAACGGACAGTAAGACCCTTTCTATGAAGGTGCAGATCGCACCGGGCAGCAGCCGGCAATATTTTTCTGTGGATGTGCTTGCAGACGGTAAGTATGTGGGCGGGATCACAGAGCTTCCGGATCGGTATCTGGGGGATTTTTCCGGGGAGGTCAATTTAGGCGAAGGGGAAAAGACAGTAACGGTCTATCTTCCCTGGTCTATGGAATTAAAACTGCAGGCGTTGTGCCTGGAGGAGGGCGCATCCTTTGCGCCGGTACGCCCGGCTAAGACCCTGCTGATCTATGGTGACTCCATTACCCAGGGCTATGATGCCAGAAACAGCTATATGCGCTATGCGGGCAAGCTGGCAGAGTTTTTAGATGCCCAGGAGCATAACCGCGCCATTGGCGGAGAAGTGTATTATGCAGAGCTTGCCAAGCTGGAAGGAGATATCAAGCCGGATTATGTTGCGGTTGCCTACGGCACAAACGACTGGAGCAAGGAAACCCAGGAAGGACTCCGGGAGCAGTGCCAGGGCTTTGTAAAGACGATTTCTGAAAGATACCCCCAGGCACAGATCTTTGTGCTGACACCGATCTGGCGCAAGGATTTACAGGCAGAAAGACCCTTTGGCGATTTTCAGGATGTGGAGAAGATTATCCGGGAATGCTGTCAGGGACTTTCCAATGTGCAGGTGGTCCGTGGCTTTGATTTTGTCCCCAAGGATGAAGCCTTTTTCCACGACCTGCGGCTGCACCCCAATGACGAGGGTTTCCGGCATTATGCCCAAAACCTTTGCAAGGCAATCGACCAGGTGAGAAAAGAAATGTAGGGCGGGGGCTTGCTTCCGCCTTATGGTTTGTTGGAGCAACGCCGACAAAAGGTGCTTGAATTTTCCTTTTTTGTTTGCTATAATACTGGCAATGCAGGGTTCGTATATCGGTAATACAACGGCTTCCCAAGCCGTGAAGGCGGGTTCGACTCCCGTACCCTGCTCCAACAAAGAAACCTGATTTGTCTACCAGACAAATCAGGTTTCTTTGCGTGATGCGTTCCTTCGGAACGTGATGCGCACTACGTGCGTGATGCAGGCGTCGCCTGTGATGCACACCTTCGGTGCGTGTACGGAACGCTTCGCATCACCTATCACAGCGCAGCTGCATCACTTATCACTTATTTACAAACAATCCTATTACGTGATATAATATTGAAAAGCGAGGTGTATATTATGTCAGAATCAAAGCTCAGGGAACTTTCTATGGATTTTTCCGTAGATATTATTGAATTAGTAAAGTATTTGAAATCTATTAAAGAATCCATCATTTCCAATCAAATCGGCAGAAGCGGAACAAGTATCGGTGCAAATATACATGAGGCTCAATATGCACAAGGAAAGAAGGACTTTGTTTCCAAACTTGAAATTGCACTAAAAGAAGCAAGTGAAACGGGTTATTGGCTTGAACTTTTGTACAGAACAAAATACATTGATGAACAAACTCATAAAACACTTTCTGCAAAGTGTACTTCGTTAAGAGCAATGCTGATCGCTTCCTGCCGAACGGCAAAGGAGAATACAAAATGATCCATGGCATCGTCGATAGAAAGAATCACAAAGTCTACACTTATATGAGCAAAGTTTTTCAAGCAATTAACAACGCTTACCTGCAATATAATTGGCTTATTACGGATTGTGTATGTTATCCACGGAATAAGGATATCGAAAAACTGCTCGATCAAGAATATTGTTGGTTGTCGGGTGATGAATTATCTGCTATAATTGAACAAGAGGATTTTCAATGGATTTGGGGATGTCTTTGCGGTTTTCCTAAAAATATTACAGTTGAAGAAGTCTTAAAATATCCATTGCCGTCTGCCGAAGATTATAATGGGTATTATCAAAATCCAGTATCTCTCCAACATCCGCTTTCCTCTGTAGAAATTGTCCCTTGTGACAGTTCGTGGACTCTTATTATTAGTAGGGATAAGGTTATCATAGATGGCTATCTGAAAAGATATCCCAAGTGTGAGGAGTTATCTACATTCAATCAAAGATAGGATTTACGAACCTTTTCGCTTTTCTTTCCTTCATTTACGCACCGTTATACTGCTCTTTCGCATGAAAAAGACCACATTTGTCTATCGGACAAATGTGGTCTTTTTCGAATGAAATGCGCCTGTCTGCCCGATAAGCCAAACTTCACGAATATTTGCTATTTAGCAAGTTTTGTGGTATAATGCATACAAACCAGAGTGCTATTATGTGGAAAAGAAACCCCAAACGGATCAAATAAGGAATGGTAGGATTACAATGTCAAAAGAAAAAAGATTTGAGAAAATTTACACCCAAGGGATGGGCACGATGGAAATTTGGGTAGACAGACAAACGGGTGTTCATTATTTATACCACCAGAGTGGCTATTCCGGAGGTCTGACTGTTTTGCTGGACAAAGAGGGAAAGCCTGTCATAACCCCAAAAGAAGGCTAACAAGCGGACCCGTTTTGGGTTTTTCCCAAAAAAGGAAAACTATTGAAATTTACAAATCTGTATGATAAGATGAATAAAAGTGAAAGAATTGTTGGGGGAGCGTTATAAAAATGGCTGTTTACCGAACTTTGAAATATCCGCCTGCAGTTTTCTGGGAAGTTACCAGTTTTTGCAATCATAACTGCGTCCACTGCTTCAACTACTGGAGATCCGATGCAGAAGCCAGATCCTGCCCCAGAACTTCTATCGATCCGGCAGATTATATGAAAATTGCCGCAAAAATTGCGGAAAACAAGCCGGCCCGCGTGGTGTTTACCGGCGGTGAGCCGTTGGCAGTTTGGGATCATATCCAGCCGGTGATCGAATACTTACAGGAAAATAAGATCAGCATTTCCTTTAATACCAATGCGGCTTTAATGACCCAGGAGCGGGCAGAATATTTTGCCAGCCACAGAATTGGTATGTTTATTTCCTTCCCCTCTGTGGTGCCGGAGGAATTTGATCGCATTGTCAGCACACCGGGCGCCTTTGATCGGGTGATTCAGGCGGCGGATCTTTGCAAACAGGCGGGCGTGCGGATCAGTTTCAATATGGTGGTATCCCGGCTGAATTTGAACTCTATTTTTGAAACCGCAAAGTTTTTGAAAGAACGGTATCAGGTGGATCATATCAGCATCACCAGAGTTTCCGAACCCATCAACGCCATTGACCGTTTTGACGAGTATATGCTCACCGGTGAAGATTTTAAGCAGTATCTGGATGCCTGCTGCAGGGTCAGTGAGGAACTGAATATGGCAACGCGGGCAGCCTCTCCCATCACCCCTTGCTCGGTGGACACTCAGGAAGCCTTCGATTTGTTCGCGTTTGCTGGTGGCTGTGAGGCAGGAAAAACCAGTTATGTGATCACAGCGGAGGGTAAGGTGCGTGCCTGTGCCAGAGACTCCAAGGAATACGGAGATTTTTTGACTGAGCCCTTTTCTGAAATTTGGGAACGGATGGCCGAGTGGCGGGATGAATCTATGATTCCTGCTGAGTGCGGACAGTGTAATGTACGCAGTATGTGCCGGGGCGGCTGCCGGGTGGATCAGGTGCCCAGACAGCGGCGGTATAACTGTCTGGATGCATTCTCCGATTTGAAACGTCTTCCCCTGGCATTTCAAAAGGAAGCGGAGTATTTACCCCGCTGGAATTATGAAACTTATTTCCAGGTGCCGGAATATTTGCGCTTTGTGGAGGAAGACTTCTGTGTTCGGATCTCCTACCGGGGACAGTATGTATTTTGCACCCGGGAATTTTCCCAGTATCTGGACGGCGTCCGGGGAACCGGATTTAAGATGGACGATTTTTGTAACCTGACAAATATGGATCTGGACACTGCCCGCCGGGCACTTTCAGACTTGTATAAAAAGGGCATTGTAATGCCACAGGACATATAATGGGGTGACGGAAATGAGCGAAATTTTTGCAAACTTGTTTGAGGGCGAGCAAAGCGCCTCCAGCGAAACCTGTTACGGCAGTTGCAATTGTAACCAGTGTTATGGTTGTTATTGCCATTGTAATACCAGTTGCCACGATTGCTATGAGGACTGCGGTTCCAACTGTTATTGTTAATCAGAAAGGATGAATAAATATGAGCGAAATTTTTGTAAACTTGTTTGAGGGCGCGCAAGGCACATCCGGCGAATCCTGCTATGGCAGTTGCAACTGCAACTGCAATACTTGCTACGGTTGCAACTGTAACTGCAACTGCGATTCCTGCTATACCAATTGCTATGAGGACTGCGGTTCCAACTGCTATTGCTGATGGCACAGTTTCACCTTCAGATACATATCACCGGCAATTGCAATTGCCGGTGTAAGCACTGCTATGTGGAGCCCAATGGGTGCGAACTTTCCCCGGAAGCAGTGGAAAATATCCTCCGGCAGTATGATCGGTTGATCACTGCCTTGGAGGACGGCCAGAGAGAGGTTCTCCCCTATGTGTACATTACAGGCGGAGAACCATTTCTGCATAAGCAGATCTTGGAGATTTTCAAATTGATCCAAGATTACAGCCACCGATTCTCTTTCCGGATTATGACCAACGGAACGGTGCTGAGCAAAGAAATTTTGGAGGCATTTGCAAAATTGCCCATCGGGCGTTTGCAAGTGAGCATCGACGGCAATCAGCAGACCCACGATGGGATCCGGGGACAGGGAAATCTTCAGCGGGTTCTGCAGGGACTGGACAGGATGCACGAATATGGGATCCAGACCCGGGTTTCCTTTACTGCCAATGCAGAAAACTACCGGCAGTTTCCGGAAGTGGCACAAATTTGCCGGGATCATAATGTGAGTGTGCTGTGGAGTGACCGGTATGTGGCCTGTCAGGAAAATCAGGTGATCACCCCGATGAATCGGGAGCAGACCCGGGAGTATGTGGAAATTCTGGAACGGGAAAAACGGAACGAAGAAAACCGAAAGGCTGGACTGACGGTGAAAAATGTTCGGGCATTGCAGTTTTTGGCATCGGGAGAATATCCCTATCATTGCAGTGCCGGCATTACCGCACTGGCTGTGGATGAAAAGGGCGAGGTGTATCCCTGCCGGAGATTTGCGGTGTCCTGCGGCAATGTATTTACTCAGGAACTCAAAGACATTTACTGCAATAGCGAACTGATGAAGACCCTGAGACAGCAACCCATTCCCCAAGCCTGCAGAACCTGCCGTTACAGAAAACTGTGCCGGGGTGGAAGCCGCTGCGGAAGTTTGGCGGCCTATGGGGATTATCTGCGGGAAGATCCCGGTTGCTGGCTAACGGAGGCGGCAGAATATGGACAGGCCTAAAGTAAGTAAATATAATATCTGTCTGCCCATAGATCAGCGGGATGGGAAATGGCTGATTTTCAACGGCCTCAACGGGGCAGTGAATATTGTAAGCAGTCCGTTGGGACAACTTCTGGAACAGGCGGACCGTAACGGAAGAACACTTCCCCCTATGGACAAGGATACCTTCCGGTTTTTAGCGGACAATGGATACTTAGAATCCGGAATGCATCCGGAGGATCGGAGACTGGATCAGTTTTGTACAGCCCGTCACGCAAATGACTGCAAGCACGTGGTGATGTCCATTGTCCCCACATTCTTTTGTAATTTTAATTGCGACTACTGCTTTGAAAAGAACCTCCGGGAAAATCAGTCCCACCGACTGGGGACAGTAATGTCCAGAAAGATGGTCGATGGAGTCTTTTCCCAGATGGAGGCATTCCGGGCAGAAGGAAAAATCATCGACCAGTTTATTTTCTTCGGTGGCGAACCGTTCCTGCCGGGAACCCGGGACATTGTGCAATATACTTGCCAAAAATGCCAGGAAGAAAACATCCCGATGCAGGTGATCACCAATGGTTATTATCTGGATGAATTTCTGGATATTATTGATAAATATCATTTCACTGCGGTGAAGATCACCATAGACGGCCCCCGGGAAGTTCACGATCTGCGCAGATCACCCCCCGGAGGACAGGGAAGTTTTCATAGAATTGTAGATAATGCCCTTAAGGCACTGGGAACCGGCAAACTGGTCACCTTCCGCACCAATATCAACCGGGAGAATATGGATGTGATCCACCGGATGCAGGAAGAATACGAAAAACTGGGACTGACTGCATTTTCCAATTTCCAGTATTACTTCTGTGCCACCATGGACAGTTTTGAGCGGGATGAAAATGCGGTTTCCAATGTGGATGTAATGGAGGAAATCGGCGCAAGTTGCGCCCAATTCCCCTATAACAGTGCCTATGCCAGAATGTATCGCCGGCTGGTTGCCTATATGGAAGGAAAGCGGTTTGAGAATTTGCGGTCGGAGTTTTGTGTCGCCCACAGCGGAAAATATACAGTCGATCCTTTCGGAAATATTTATACCTGCTGGGATCTGATGCACAAGCCGGAAGCCATTGTGGGCAAACTGGATGTAGAGCAAGGGCGCTTCGTGTACAACGAAAACTATGAAAAATGGATGCAGCGCACAGTTAACCGGCTGGAAAAATGCCGGGTGTGTAAATATGCATTATTCTGTGGCGGCGGCTGTGCCGCCCAAAGTCTGGAAAGCAAAGGGCGAATGGACGAAGCATTTTGCGACCATTTCCCGGAGATTTTTAATCAGGTAGCAGTCCAGATCGCAAAAGAACGGTTACGATCATAAGCAAGGACGCGTTGCAATATGTTGCAACGCGTCCAAAATCTAATTGTCCAGCACAAGAACATTTACCTGTTTTGTGTCAAAAGTTCCGGCGTCAATCACGATGATGCCGTTGCCGTAGAAAATAGAACAGTCCTTTGGATCCCGGCACTTGTCAAAGGTGCTGGCATAAAATGTGGGCACATGGCCGCATACCAGCGTTTTGTCCGGAAGGGGTCGCAGACCTGTATATTGCTCGTTCCATTTGACCCACCGGGCTTTCTCCCAAAATGCGGGGCTTGCCGTTTGCCGGGCCTGCTCAGTCAGTCCGTTTTCCGGCAGCCAGCCGTGGACAAAAACATAGTGTTCGGTTTCGTAATAATCCACAGTTTCTTCAATAAAATCGCAAAACCGTTGGGTGATACGGGTCTTACCGGAAAAATCAATGGTATCATCGACCGGATTCAGAAAATACTTGCCGAAAATGCTTTTCAGGGTGCTGATCGTGCCGTTTATGTAATGGTGGGGCAGAAGTTTTCCTGTGTGCAGTAACGTTAGCAGCATATCCTCGTGGTTGCCACGGAGCAATACTTTGCGCTGCAGCCCTTCGAAGAATTTCAGCACTTGCAAATTTTCTTCGCCTCTGTCGAAATAATCTCCGCAGCAAATCAGCAGATGATCCGGATTGTCCTTGTCAAAACCGGCTTTGGCAAGGGCCTCTTTCAGCAAAGTGCAGTGGCCGTGAATATCGGAAACGATAAAAAGTTTTCTGCAATTGGTCATTGGGTCCTCTCATTTCTTTTTTCTTTTCGGCAGAGCGATGTCCTGTCCCAGTCTGGAAATCAGCACAGACAGTTGGAAAAACTGAAACAGTCCCTTTTGGAAGTCCTTGGATTTTACAGTCAGGTAAAAATTTTTTCCATCAAATTCTGCGCCAAAATGGGCAGATAGCCGGCAGAAGTATTTGCCATACAGGGAAATGTCCATATCTTCATAATACCAGTAATAAGGCTCCAGCAATTCCCCTTCATAGTTACCCTTCAGCCGATCGCTGAGACGAATATAGCCGTTTTCCAAAGTCTCCACCTGAAAAGAATATCGGGTCTGGAAGGGGGAGTTGCCTGCTTTGAGCCAGCAGCAAAGACCGATATCCTGATCGTAGTAAGCATCTACACTTTGCTTAAGGATGTCCAGAAGATGGCTTTTTTCAAAAGGCTGGGCGCTTGCCTGGGGAATGTACACATACCCCTTGTCCCGGAAACACAGTTGCTTTGTTGCCTTGGGGTAATAAAGTTCTGCCTGCGCCACAAAGATCAGGTCTTTTAAGTAATACATAAACCCGTAGACATTTGAAAAACTTCCTGTAATTCTGCCCCGGTCTATGCGGGCGTTGTGGCAAACTTTTTTCACTGCCCGGGCATATTTTTTTTCGTCCGGGATGGTGCGTGCCAGATAACTCAGAGCGCACCGGTGATCGTGGACATAATAGATCCCGTCTACACAATGGATGGACAAAGTCAGACCGGAAGAGCCGAAGAATTTGGGAATTTTAACGGTGAGAATATTGCCGCAAAGTGTTGTTTGGATATCCTTTAGCGCCAGTTGGATCAGCCCGTCCGGCTCCACGAATTTTGCTGCCGGTTTCCAGTCCCGTTTTGCGGCGGCGGTGGTTGCTTTTTCCATTAGTTTTTTGCAAACAGCCTCTACGCTTTTTGCGGTATAATCATAAATATTGGCATCTGCATATTCCAGAAGGGGAATGATTGCATCTTCATCCACCAAGATCCGGAAAACAGGCTGACATTGGGGCATCAGTTCACCCAGCACACACAAAAATACCAAATCGGCAGAAAGCACATCGTTATTTCGCAAAGAGGCGATCTTTTCGCAAAGGGAAAAATCAAAGGGCATTTCCGTCCCGCCTTCCCGGAGGATTTTTTTCAAACGCAGTTTGAAAAAGGAAAGATTTTTCAAAACCTTGCTATAAAGCAGACGGAGCCGTTCTTCCTCATACCAATTGGGATAAATGGATTGATCCGAAAGGCAAAAGCCTGTGTATTCCGTTGCACAAAAATCTGTAAAAGCCACCGCAATGTGAGAAGGCCACAGATGATCGCTGTGAAATGCGTTTTTCACAGTTTCTGCGTTTTCAAGAATTTTTGTGAGTAATAATGTGTGTTTCACAATTGCATTTCCTTAACTTATAATAGTATAATTGCATTTACAGGATGCTTTTGAGTTTGTTTTCATCCACGATTTCAATGGTGCCTCTTGTCAGGCGCACCATTCCTTCATTTTGGAAGTATCGGAGCATCCGGGTGATGACTTCCCGGGCAGTGCCCATGTGATTGGCAATCTTTTCGTGGGTGATGCTCAGCACCGGCGTGTTTTCCACAGCGATCTCTTCCAGCAGGAAGGCGGCCAGGCGCTTATCGATGCTCTTCCACATAATCTGCTCCATCAGCCACATCAGGTCAGAAAAACTGCTGCTGATCAGGGTGTTTGCATAGGTGGCCATTGCCAAAGACTCGTCCATCAGATTTTTGAACAGGCAGGCAGGAATGCTCCAAAACTCCGAATCTTTTTCTGCCTCGATCATCACATTAAATTGCAGATCCGGCATCACACAGGAGGCGCTGAGCAGGCTCACATCGTATTCAAAAAAGCGGCTGATGGTAATCTCCCGTCCGTCCTCAGAGAGCATATACGCCCGCAACTGACCGGACTTCATAATCACAAGCCCCAGGCACTGGCTGCTGCTGTCGTGGATATGCGTACCTTTTTTCACAGTTCTGTGCTCAATCACACCGGCAATGCGTTCCTGCTGTTGGGCAGTCAGTTTGTTCCAAACGGGAAAATATTCTGTAAATTCCATAAGATCACCCCTTTTCAGTATATAACGGTTTTGAAAATAAGTCAAATTCAGTGTATGTGTGACAATATCACAGAGAATTGCCGGGTTTTGGGGTATACTGATGTTACAAAAAAGAAAGGAGATCAATCTTATGGCAGCAATCAATGTAAATGAAAAACAGTTGAAAGAACTTTTGAAAGAAAACAAACCGGTGCTGGTGGATTTTTGGGCACCATGGTGCGGCTACTGCCGCCGGATCGCGCCTGCCTACGAACGGATCGCTGATGAGTATGCAGAAGAGGTAAATGTGGTGAAAGTGAACATCGATGAAGAACCGGGTCTTGCCCAGGCAGAAAATATCGAAGTGATCCCCACTTTGGTGTTCTACAAGGGCGGACAGGCAGTGAATACTGTTGTAGCACCCCAATCCAAGGCAGCCATTGAGGATTTTATTAACCAATCGCTGTAATATAACAAATTTCAGTTTGACGAACAGTTTGGTATACGCACAATTCCTTGGCCCCCTCCCTGAGGGGGCTGTCACGGCAGGTGACTGGGGGAGTGTCCTATCTTAAGAAATACACTCCCTCCGTCAAAAATCGGTTCCGAAGTGCCGATTTTTGCCACCTCCCTCAAAGAGGGAGGCAAGGGTGGGTGCGTTGTTCGTAACAGCCCGATAAACAGAAATTTATAGAGGCAAACGGAAAATAGGAGCACATTATGGACAAGGTTTATGATTTGGTGATTATCGGTGGCGGACCGGGAGGTTATACCGCTGCCCTCTATGCCGCCAGAGCGGGGTTAAATGCAGTGGTGCTGGAACAACTGTCTGCAGGCGGGCAGATGGCACTGACCCATCAAATTGATAATTACCCCGGTTTCCCGGAGGGGATCGACGGCTTCCAGTTAGGGGAAAATATGCAGACACAGGCAGAACGATTTGGGGCAGTAACAGAATATGCTCAAGTCATAAGCGTAGACCTTTTGGCAAATCCCAAAGTTTTGCAGACCAGCGCAGGCACTTTTTACGGCAAATCGGTGGCAATCGCCACCGGTGCAAATCCCAGAGAATTGGGCGTGCCGGGGGAAACGGAAATGGCAAGCCGCGGTGTCCACTACTGTGCAGCCTGTGACGGAATGTTCTATAAGGACAAGACTGTGGTGGTAATCGGCGGTGGCAATTCTGCTGCGGCAGATGCCCTGCTTTTAAGCCGGGTGGCGAAGAAGGTTATCCTGATCCACCGGCGGGACACATTGCGGGCAACGAAGGTTTACCACGAGCCCCTGATGAATAGTCCCAATGTGGAATTTTTATGGAACAGCACTGCAGAAGAAATTCTGTACGAAAAAAAGGTCACCGGTATCCGCGTTGCCAATATCCAAACCGGGCAAAAGCAGGAGGTTTCCTGCGACGGTGTGTTTGTAAGCATCGGCAGAAAGCCTGCCACGGAGTTGTTTTCCCAGGTGGAAACGGATGGCGCCGGTTATATCGTTGCCGATGAAACCACCTGCACAAATATCCCCGGGGTTTATGCCGTGGGAGATGTGCGCACAAAGGCGCTGCGGCAGATCGTTACTGCGGTTGCTGACGGCGCAGTGGCTGTGCATCAGGCTGAAGGCTTTACAAGTCTCTGAAAAAGGAGTATAATAGTCAAAAACAAAGGGAGGATCGGCAATGAAGCGCTGGCTGAATACTTTGCTGACTGTAATTTTTGCCGCTGTTTTTTTGATCAGCGGCATACTCCTTTTGCGGCATTATTTAAGTGTCCGGGAAACAAAGGAGACCTACGGTCAGTTGGCGCAAATGGTGGAGCAGGCGCGTCCGGAATCTGCCCAGACAGAACCTCCACAGCAAACGCAGATCCAAACGGAGGAAACCCAGCCGACGGAAGAAAAAGTTGGGATCTTGCCGGAATATGCAGAACTTTATGCCCTTAATAACCATCTGGTGGGCTGGCTGCGCATTGATGGCACAAACATCCATTATCCGGTAATGCAGTCCCCGGAGGAACCGGATTATTACCTGTACCGGGATTTTTATAAAAATTCCAGCAAGGGCGGATGTTTATATGCCCAGGCAGAGTGCGATGTAAACAGACCCTCAGATAACATTACCATCTATGGCCATAATACCCGGGGCGGCAAGATTATGTTCAATGCCTTAAATGGCTACACATCCAAAGATTTCTGGGAGAGCCATCGGTACATTCAGTTCGATACCCTGACAGAGCATCATACTTATCAGATCGTGACAGTATTTAAGATCTCCGGGGATGAGATCGGGGAATTTCCTTACCATAAATTCATAGATGCTGAAAATGAAGAAGCATTTGTGGATTTTGTGAAAAATTGCAAAGCCCGGGAATTTTACGATACCGGTGTGACTGCCCAATATGGGGATAAACTGATTACCCTGTCTACCTGTGAGTACACATTAAATAACGGCCGGCTGGTCGTGATAGCAAAAAGAATGGAGGAATAAGAGGTATGTTTGAAAATGTAAAGACAATGTGTGAAAGTTTCCTGAAAATGGGCGTGCCATACTTTGATGTGGTCATCTATCAGGACGGAAAGGAACTGCTTCGCCATATGGGCGGCTACACAGATGTGGAGAACAAAACGCCCGTTACGGGCAAGGAACTGCTCAATGTGTACTCAAGTTCCAAGCCGGTCACAGTGGTGGCGGCGCTGCAACTGTGGGAAAAAGGCTTGTTTGACTTAAATGACGAACTGAGTAAGTACCTGCCTGAATATAAGGAAATGACGGTGCAGACAGAAAAGGGCATCGTGCCTGCCAAGAATCCCATCAAGATTTGGCATCTGTTTACAATGACAGCAGGCTTTCATTATGACCTTTCCGGTCCCTGGCTGGACAAACTGCGTGAAGAAACGCAAGGTCGCTGTCCTACCCGGGAGGTGGCGCGGTATCTGGCAGAAGAACCGCTTTGCTTTGAGCCGGGAACGGACTATAAGTACAGTCTTGCCCACGATGTGCTTGCAGCGCTGGTGGAAGTGGTGTCCGGACAGGAATTCAATGCCTATGTAACGGAAAATATTTTTGAACCTTTGGGGATGAAAAATTCCACCTTCCTGTATCCTTTCAGCAAACTGCCTGCCCATTACCGTTTTGTAAAAGGGGATAAGACCCTGCGACCGGTAACAGGCAATGACTACCGCTTTGGTCCGGAACATGCCAGCGGTGGTGCGGGCTTGGTGACCACAGTGGAGGACTACATTCAGTTTGCCGAGGCACTGCGTACCTACAGGCTTCTGAAAAAAGAAACTACCGATATGATCTGCAAAAACTGGTTGACAGACGAACAGCACGAGCATTTCGGACATAAGGAAAATTATTTCTACGGTCTGGGTATGCGTACCGCAAAGCCCGGTACTGCCCGGGCAGACTTCGGCTGGGGCGGTGCAGCGGGAACAATGATGAATGTGGATATTGAACACGGCATCTCCGTATTCTACTCCCAGCATCTGCTGGCTTCTCCAAACCATTCCTTGCGAACCCGTGTCTATGATGCACTGCTGCGGGATCTGGGTTATGATCTGGAAGTGGACATTCCCACAGTGGAAGAGAACAACATTACATATTAAGCAAAATGTGCGTTACAAATTTTTGTAACGCACTTTCTTTTTTGTAAAATTTCTGTTTATCGAATAGATTCGTAGGGGACGCCGCCCTCGGCGTCCCATCAGGAAATCCGACCTCGATGGGCGGATTTCCTGCCACTTGCCAATATTTCTGTATTTTTGGGGCATCGAACCCCAAAAATACAGATGGCACGCCGAGGGCGGCGTCCCCTACGAACAAGCTGTCAAACTGGAATTTGACAAAAGGGCGTGTTGCAAATCAATTTGCAACACACCCTTTGATTAGTTGGAAAATTTCGGTGGATTCACCGGATTGCCTGCAAAGGCATTGGGACCGGGATCAGACATAGAGAAATACATTCTTGCCGCCTT
>JAZNDD010000034.1:0-4410 GCA_045587865.1 Faecousia sp. | reverse complement strand
AAAAACCGTGTCATTGCGAGGAGCGAAGCGACGTGGCAATCTCAAAAACCAGCCTTGTACCAGGAGATTGCCACACCAGTGTGCGCACTGGTTCGCAATGACATGCGTTTTAATTACCTGTTCGTCAAACAGAAATTTGTTAGTCTATATTGCCCAGGGCGGCGATGGTAAGAATAGGCACATTATCCCGATAGATCTCATCGAACTGGCTCAGGGGCAAGGGATTGACTCCCTCCCCCACTTCAATGGTATACCCCGGTTTGCGGAAATTCTGGATAAACCAGTCCTTATAGCCCGCAAAGCTGGATGCGTATGGGGTATCGGCAAGAGCGTATCCGCTTAACTGGGCCATTTTCTCCCCCAGTTCCCGGGCGCCGGGTACTTCATAGTCCTGAAACTGCCAGTAAATTTCTTTGCCTTGAGAATGATACGCCAGTACCAGCACCGGATTGATATACTCCGTATACCCCGCCAGCGCCTTTGTTTCCAACTGATTCAGCGGCGCACGCCCCACATAATCCCGGGGCGCGGGGCGGTCATAGCCTTGACGGAATTTAATTTCCCGAGCGGTAAGCCATCCGGCAGGATACTGCAAATTCAGATCCACCCCCAATAGATTGGCTTTCCAGCCATCCGGAAAGGATATGGCAGGAAAATCCGCTCCGATGCTCTGTGCTTGTGCGTACTGGACACTGCCTGCAGGGATCGCGCCGGTCACCAGATCCACCCCATCCGGGTCTACCATCGGCACCATATAGATGGTTGCGGTGTCCTGAATTTTTTTTGCATCCTGCCCGCCATCTTTTATTCTCTGGGCAAGTTCTTCTGCAAATTTCAACAGCACTAAGGTGGTGATCCATTCATTTGCGTGGTGAGATGCGGAGTAGATCACTTTCCGTGGGCCGTTACCGATCACAAGGGTGCGGATGGGCCGCTGGAAGGCTGTGGTTGCCAGCAATTCCGAACGGCAGAAGGGATAAGTGCGGACAATTTCCCGGATCATCCGGTCGCAACTTTCGGAAGTAATGGGTGCAGTGGTATTTACAATAGCCAAAAAATCGCCTCCGACCATTCTATGCATCGGAGGCAACTTGTGTGTATACGTAAGAGAATTGTCAATTGTCCATTGTCAATTGTCCATTATTTTGTTCCAGCCAGATCAGCAAAACGGCAATATCCGCCGGGCTGACGCCGGAAATCCGGCTGGCCTGTCCAATGGACATCGGGCAAATTTCCGAGAGTTTCTGCCGGGCTTCCAGCCGCAGGCCGGCAATGGCATTGTAGTCTATCTTCTCCGGAAGCAGGCGGGTTTCTTCTTTCTTAAACGCCTCCACCTGTTTTTCCTGTCGGGCAAGATAGCCAGCATACTTGACCTGAATTTCCACTTCTTCCGTCACCGCCTGGGGTAGTTCCGGACGCTGGGGATCAAAGGGCGCAATGTCTGTATAACTGACCTGGGGACGGCGCAGAAGATCTGCAAGCCTTGCAGAATTTTCGACCCTTGCCGTATTGCGGCGCTCCAGCATTTCATTTAATGCCTCGCTTGCCGCCACACCGCTACTTTCCAAGCGGCTAATTTCCCGCCGGACAGACGCATACTTTTCTTCCACCTGCCGCAGCCGTTCGGCGGGTACTAGTCCCACTGCTGCGCCAATGGCTGTCAGCCGCTGATCCGCATTGTCCTGCCGGTGCAGGAGCCGGTACTCACTGCGGCTGGTCATAATCCGGTAGGGTTCTTCGGTTCCTTTTGTTACCAGATCGTCAATAAGCGTGCCGATATAACTGGTTTCCCGGGTCAGGATCAGAGGGGCTTTCCCCTGAATTTTCAGCACCGCATTGATGCCTGCCACCAACCCCTGTACCGCCGCTTCCTCATAGCCGGAAGTGCCGTTAAACTGACCTGCCCCATAAAGACCGGAGACTTTTTTGCACTCCAGGGTGGGCAGCAGTTGGGTGGGGTCAATACACTCATACTCAATGGCATAGGCCGGACGCATCATTTCCGCATTTTCCAGTCCCGGAACAGTGCGCATCATTTCCAGTTGCACATCTTCCGGCAAGGAAGAGGAAAAGCCCTGAATATACATTTCTTCCGTGTCCAGACCGCAAGGTTCCACAAACAACTGATGCCGGTTTTTTTCCGCAAAACGGACGATTTTGGTTTCGATACTGGGGCAATACCGGGGGCCTACACCCAAGATCGTGCCATCATACATCGGACTGCGGTGCAGATTCCGCCGGATAATTTCGTGGGTTTTTTCGTTGGTATAAGTCAGGTAGCAAACTGCCTGATTGTTCACTTCCCCCTCTGTACGGAAGGAGAAAGGCTCCGGGACCGTATCTCCCGGCTGCAGTTCCATTTTGGAAAAATCGATGCTGCGGCGGTTCACTCTGGGGGGTGTTCCAGTCTTAAAGCGGCGCAACGGCAGTCCCAGCGCCCGCAAATTGTCTGCAAGGCCAATGGAAGGGTGCATTCCATCCGGTCCGGAGGACTGGACCGACTCGCCGATCACAATGGTGCTGTCTAAAAATGTACCGGTGCAGATGATTACCGCTTTTGCCTGATACTGGGCACCCAACTGAGTCTGTACACCGGTAACTGCCCCGTTTTGGGTCAGTATTTGCGTGATCTGCGCCTGTTTCAGTTGCAGATTTTCCTGCTTTTCCAGGGTATGCTTCATATATTCCTGATACCGCCGCCGGTCCGCCTGGGCACGCAAAGAATGGACTGCCGGTCCTTTGCCCCGGTTGAGCATCCGATACTGGATGCAGGATGCATCTGCCGCCAGACCCATCTGACCGCCCAGGGCATCCAGTTCCCGCACCAGATGACCTTTGCCTGTGCCACCGATTGCCGGATTGCAGGGCATATTTCCCACAGTATCCAGGTTAATGGTAAACAGGATGGTGCTGCATCCCAGCCGGGCGGCGGCCAGTGCCGCTTCAATGCCCGCGTGACCGGCACCGATCACTGCCACATCACAACTGCCTGCATAATAAACATTCATAGTTTTCCTCTTTTACGGCAGGGCATGCGCAAGCCCCACTCTACATTCTCATTCGTCGTTTTGCGTTTTCTTCTCTTCCGGGGGAAGAATGAAGGGCTTGCATACCACTTCGCACCGGTTAATGGGCGTTCCCAGGGCGTGGAATTTTTCCTCGTAGCCGGTCATAATGCCCACGATGCCGTTTTCGTGGAGATTGCGGGTCAAATTCTTAACTTCCAGGCCGCAAGCGGCAAATTCTTCCACACTAAATTCAAACAAAGGGGCATTGTCCGTCTTGAAATGGAACTCCCCATTTTCCTTTACCACCCGGCAGTATTTATCCAGAAATCCTCTGTGAGTCAGACGCCGCTTGGCGTTTTTCTTCCGGGGCCAGGGATCGGGGAAGTTAATAAACAGCCGGTCAATTTCTTCCCGGGCAAAGATTTCCTCAATACCTGCCACATCCATATCAATATAAAATACATTTTGAAGGCCCATAGCCTTGGCTTTTTCCATAGCCACCACCATTGCCTCCCGGCAACGCTCAACTGCGATCAGTAAAACATCCGGATTTGCCGCGGCAGTTTCCGCTGTGAACTTACCCTTTCCGCAGCCCACTTCCACCCACAAGGCTTTCGCATCTGGTTTCAGGCTGCGCCAGTTTCCCCGAAGGGTTGCAGGCTCTGCGATCCGCAAGGCGGCACACTTTTCCATCCGGGGATCTAAATTTTTCATTCTTCGCATTCTCATACCTTGTCCCTCCCTGGACACATTCTTTCATTTTAGCATTATAGCAGAAACAATTGAAAATTGAAAGTTGAAAATTGAAAATTGCGGTATTCCCTGCGGGAATAATTTAATATAGTCTGCTTGCGGACTCATTCATTTTGCACTTTTGCACTTTGCATTTTGCATTTATTTATCCCCCTATGGGGCTTGCAAGTTTAAAAAAAATGGAGTATAATGCAGAAAACTGCGAAAAAGGAGGGGCGAATATGTCCGATCATCACCACGACCATCACGAACACGATCACGCTTATATGCACGCCCACGGCATTGCCCACTCCCACGGTCACGTCCACGAAAATCAAAAGGCCGTCGTCAACCGACTTGCCCGCGCCATCGGTCACCTGGAAAAGGTCAAGCGGATGGTAGAAGAGGGCTACGACTGCTCTGAGGTGCTGATCCAGTTGGCGGCAGTCCGCTCTGCGCTGGAGAACACCGGCAAAGTGATCCTCAAAGACCATATGCGCCACTGTATGGTAGACGCAGTGGCCGCCGGGGATGAAACCGCGGTCAATGACCTGTGCGAGGCCATTGATAAGTTTATGAAATAAGCAATAACGCATATTTATCCTGTGCTATGCCCGCGAACTTGGCCCCCTCTATGAGGGGGCTGGATTTTTACACAGTAAAAAGACTG
>JAZNDD010000033.1:0-4995 GCA_045587865.1 Faecousia sp. | reverse complement strand
CACTGGGCGGAGGGGTTGTCCTATCTTAAGAAGTACACTCCCCCAGTCACCTGCGGTGACAGCCCCCTCAGGGAGGGGGCCAAGGGATTGTGCGTATACCATACTGTGCGTCAAACAGGAATTTGACAAAAGGAAAGGCCTGCTACAGGATTTGTACCATATAGTCATCTACGATATGAATGTCCCGGGGAAGGGACAGGATGTTGACAGATTTGAGATCTGTGATGCCGGTGCCGCATTTTTTGAAATAGGCTTCCTTACCGGTCCAAATTTCAAAGAAACGGTGCAAAATCTCAGGATTGTCACAATTGTGATGGATAAGATCCCGGTTTCCTTTAAGCAGGTATTCCAGTTCGTCTTCCACACAAATGTGCCGGCAAAGTTTCAAATTCACCGGACGGATCTTTTCAATATCAATGCCCACAGGCTTCTGGCTGACTGCACAGGCGACCATTTGGTCACAGTGGGAAATGCTCACAAACAAATTACAGCCAGCCAGATAGGGCTGACCGCCCGGATGGCGGTGTAAAACGCCGGAGACAAGGGGATAATATTCCTGCAACAGAGATTGCACCAAAAGTTCTCCGGTCAAGGACCGGATCTTATCTGCCTGCTGTTTCAGTCGGTCAATATGCGCTTTTCGGGAAGGGGAGAGGGCGTTGTACGCCTGAAGCAGTGTTTCTTCCGAAAAATGGGCAGTATCACAGAAAGTCCAATGCATATATGAGGGTCCTTTCAAGGAATAATGTTGAAAAGTTTCTGGGTATGCGATATAATAAGTCTATTAAAGTAAGGAGGCAGTAACTTATGTGGATAGCATTGGGCATCGTTGGCGGTTTGGCTGCGCTGATTACCGTTATACTGTTATTGCCTGTGAAAATTATTATCAAAAATGACGAGAACGATCCGTTGATCCTTCGGTATAAGTTCCTGTTCAAAACTTACGGTGAGGACCCGGACCCCAACGATCCTATTATTAAGGCACTGAAAACAGCCAGTGGTATCGATCGCCTGGAAAAAAGAGTGCTTCAGGAAAATGATCGGGTGGTTGGTGTTGTTAAGGCAGTGAAAGAAAGTTATTCGATGCTGGCAGACCTTCTGAAGGAACTTTGGAACCTGCTTCGCTTTTGCCGCGTCACAAAGCTGATGATCAAGATCCGCTGTACCGGAGATGGGGCAGATCAGGTAGCCATCCGTTACGGTGAATATTGTACAGCGACCTATTCCTTGCTGAATGTGCTGCGGGGATTTATGAAGGTCCGCAAGCGGGGTTGCAAGATCGATATTGGCTGCGATTTTGAAGGGGAAACATCTCTGTTTCGATACGATGTGCTGCTGAAAACCAATGTATCTCACGTGCTGGCCGCATTGTGGAGAACCGTTATGGCGGAGACAAATCGTATGCAGGCGCAAAAAAACAGTCAGGCAAAATGATCCAGAACCAGTCGGATATGGGTGGTGACTGTCTCCTGTGTTCCGGAGAGCATACCGTGGGTAGTGTCTTTGATAACGATGCGGCGGCAGTTGGGGCATTTTTCCGCAAATGCGTTCTGGGCATGAGCATTTACTACCGTATCCTTTTCTGCGCTGAGCATTAAGATCGGTGTGCAAAGTTTTTTCAGGAAGGAAGAACGCATCAGTTTCGGGCGCAGGGACAAAGACTGCTGCACCCACCGGAAACTCATAGGCGTAGTGTGATAGCAGGCATCAGACAGGCGGAAACCCATATTCCACTGAAAACGGGATCGGCTTTGATCATGGGAGCGCTCAAAGGGATAGTCCGGATCAAAGTCGTTGGTGCGCCAGAACCGCTTTCTGCCTTTGCTTACAAGCATATATGCACCCAGTCCAAAACGGGCGACCCGAGGGGACACATCCCCAGTGAGGGGCTCGATCATCGGGGCAGACAGTGCTGCCTTCACAAATACCTGGGGGTGCTGTGCCAGATATAAAAGGGCAACGGCACAGCCCATAGAATGGGCGTACAAATACAAAGGCTTGTCCGTTGCCTTGGAAACGACATCTTTAATGAAGCAGTGCAAGTCTTTGGAATAGTGAGAAAAAGCATCCACGTGGATCATATCCGGCTGATCTGTCAGCCGGCAGGAATGACCGTGTCCCCGCTGATCGTAGAGAAATACATCGTATCCCTGATTGAGGAAATACCAGGCAAATTCCAGATACTTTTTGGTAAACTCACTTAAGCCGTGGACGACTACAACAGCCCCCCGGCTTTCCTGGGCCTGAAAGTATTCATAATAAAGGGACTCCCCGTCGAAACCGGAAAAAGTACCTTCCTGCCGGACTTGATCCAACTGGTCTGAAATGGCAGTCATATTCTCCTGATAGTCTTCTTCGTTCAGGACAGATAACTGATAACTTGGAAGAATTTTCATAAGACTTGCTCCCTCATATTCTATGGAAAAGTGGTGATAATTATGGTATCTGCAAAGAAATTAAAACTAAAAAGGATACTGATCATTATTGTCACATCAATACTTGCGTTTTGTGTGGTCTCTTTAGCGGCCACAAAAATTATCTATGACAGTATTTTTGCCCGCTATGACCAGGCGGTAAACATACCGCAGGATCTTTACCAGGTGACACAACAGCGGCAGGTTTGCCAGTTCCCTTCCGGGGAGAGTATGCTCACCGGTTATTATTACGGCGCGCAGGAGCCATCCCAGGCGCCGGGGCTTATTGTATTTGTTCCCGGATTTAATGCCGGGGGTGATGATTATTTATGGCAGATCCGCCAACTTCTTGGCTATGGCTGGGGCGTTTTTACGTTTGATAACACGGGAACACTGCAATCTGAGGGGGAAAATCAGGTGGGATTTTCCCAATCCATTCCGGACCTGGAAGCAGCACTAAAATATGTTGAAAAATGTCACAATTTCGGTTATAATAAACTGGTCCTGATCGGACACAGCCGGGGTGCCTATGCGGCCTGTTGCGTTTTGGCGCAGCGGGAGGATGTGGCGGCGGTGGTGTCCATCAGCGGAGTCAACAGTGCAATGGAAGCAGTTATGCAGATGAGCACCAATGTGATCGGACCTGTCAGTTACGGAAATTACGGCTTTCTGTGGCTGTATCAGACGATGCTTTTCGGTGCAGACACTGTGGATATGCAGGCATCAGAGGTGATTTCCCAGAACACCGTTCCTGTGCTTGTGATCCACGGTCGGCAGGATGAGAAATTCCCAACCGACTCTGGATCGATCATCTCCCACAAAGATCAGATCCAATCTGCACAGGTGGAATATTTGCTTTGCGATGCCGGGCATACAGATCTTCTGTATGATGCGGACGGCACGGCAAACGATGCACTGATGGAGCATATTCACCAGTTTTTAATTCGAAGCATCGGAAAATAATGGGGTAAAAGTGCGTCCGGCGATCGGACAGATAGAGAGGCAATCGTGGATACAGTGTTGATACCGGCCTATGAGCCGGATGGGCAGTTAATTGAGTTGACGAAGCAACTGAAGGATGCAGGCTTTGCAATCGTTGTGGTAGACGACGGAAGCGGACCTGCATACCGGGAAATATTTGATGGGGTGAAAGAATATGCATATATTCTTACACATTATGTAAATCGCGGCAAAGGTGCCGCGCTGAAAACCGGTATGGCATATATCCGGGCGGAAATGCCCCAGGCGGAGAATTTTATTACCTGCGATGCGGATGGTCAGCATCGGGTTGAGGATGTGATCCGGGTGTGCCAGCAGTTGCATAACGGTCATAAATTTGTGCTGACTATGCGCAAGCGCAAGAAGGACATTCCCTTCCGTTCCAAGTTCGGAAATTCCCTGTCCCGGGTGGTGTATACCCTGCTGACAAAGCGGTATCTTTCGGACAATCAGTCAGGTTTGCGGGGCTTCCACTGCTCCTATATTGACTGGCTGGTGGAAGTGGAAAAGGACAATTACGACTATGAGATGAATGTGCTGTACTATGCAGCGAAAAAGGCCATTCCCATTTCTACCTTACTTATTGAGTCCATTTACATCAACAACAATCAGTCTTCTCATTTTCAGCCGATTAAGGATACATTGCGAATTTATCGCAGTTTGTTCTATCTGGCGATCGGCCAGTTTGCTGCCCTTTTCACAGCGGAACTTTGTGTGATGCTGGCTTCTGTGTTGTTGGGTTATCAGCACTTGCTTGTTACCGTTCCCAGCGCCGGCGTGATTGCTTATGGCACGAATATAGTTATAAGCTGTGGATTCATTTTCCGCAAGACCCGCTGCTACGATCAGGCAACTCTGCTGATCCATCAGGTAATCGCCTATTTCCTATATACAATGGGATGCTGGCTGCTGTACTATATTTGTCCGCAGATTCCCTTGTGGGCAGCATTCAATGTATCGTATATCGTGTGCATTCCCTTGCGCTACTTGCTATACAAGTTCACATTTATTGCTTTGCGTCCCCATCAGGAATAAAAAGTTGCAAATCGCCAAAGAAATTTGGCGATTTGCTTTTTTTATTTAGAAAATTCTTCTGCCATTGCCTGGGAGAAATCATTGTTTTCCAGGCGCAGAACCTGTGCAATGGAGGCTTCCACTGTATCCACATTGGCACTGCCGTGCATTTTTACAACGGTTTTCTTTGTGCCCAGGAAAGTGGCTGCACCCCGGGAATTAAA
The DNA here is from genome assembly GCA_045587865.1 of Faecousia sp. Lineage (GTDB taxonomy): Bacteria > Bacillota > Clostridia > Oscillospirales > Oscillospiraceae > Faecousia. Next base: position 344 of record JAZNDD010000033.1, on the reverse strand, counting down.
GTCAAAGGTTTCAAAAAGTACTTGACGGATCTTATCTGCCTCCGGCGTTCCACCACCGTAGATTTGGGCGATCTGCATTGCCGCTTTGCCTACGGCTTCTGCACACTTCAGCAGCAGATTTCCGCTGAAACCGTCGGTTACGATCACATCGGCATAGTCGCTGACGAAATCACTGCCTTCCACATTGCCCACGAAATTCAGGCCCAGGGCATCGATTTGCTGGAAAGCCTGACGGGTCAGAGCCGTACCTTTTTGGGGCTCCCGGCCTACACTCATCAGTCCAATGCGGGGTTTTTCAATGCCACAGTAACGGCTGGAGAAAACGTGACCCATTCTGGCAAAGC
>JAZNDD010000032.1:0-5399 GCA_045587865.1 Faecousia sp. | reverse complement strand
CCTCCGGTGCAAACCTGATGGCGTTCCCTGTGAATATGACTGCAGAGGACTGGGTAGCCCCACAGGCTTGGGATGCTCAGGTAAAGGCAATCGGTAAGGTTACGCTGAATTCTGCAGCGGCAATTCAGGCAGCCCGGACAGCTTATGAAGCACTGACCCTGCGGGATAAGTGTCTGGTTCAGAATATGGCTATGCTGGAAGAAGCAGAAGCCCAACTGTTGGAACTTTCGATCGCGGCGGAAGCAAGTGCTTTGACCTCTGATTCTGTGGAAGCACTGGAAAGTTACATAGCCCAGTACAATGCTATGACTGCCCGTCAGAAACGGTATGTGAAAAATTATACAGTCCTAACCGAGTCTTATGAACGAGCAGTTGAAATCAAAGCGGCTGAGGATGCACAGGCAGCCCAGGTTCAAGCACAGATCAACGCTCTGAATGTGACTTCTTTGGATGATGCACAGGCTGTTATGGATGCAAGAGAGGCTTATGAGGCTCTGAACGACCGGCAAAAAGCGCTGGTGGACATCACTGCCTTAACTGCTGCTGAGGTCCGGCTGGCTACCCTTGTAAGTGCAGCAGAAGTACAGGCACAGATTGATGGACTGCCCGACAGTGCAACCCTTGAGGATGAAGCTGCGGTTGCAGCCGTCCGTGCAGTTTACGATGCCCTGTCCGATGCGGTAAAAGCGGAAGTAACGACTGCAAAGCTGGACGCAGCAGAAAGTCAGATTGGTGCATTACATACATTGCAGGAGCAGATCGATGCCCTGACCGAAGAAGTGGAGATCACGGATATTTCCAGTATGAATGTAATCAGAGCTGCTTACGAAAAGCTGACCGATGCCCAGAAAACAGGCATTGACATCACAAAACTGATTGCAGCAGAAAATGCACTATCAGAGCTTAAAAAGAACGCGGTACCTACGAAACAGTTCTATAACTTTGAACTATATGAAGATCCTATCTTCTATACGGGCTGCACCAAGTATGCCTACGACGAAAATTTGGGACGCATTCCCACGAATATCAATGCAGGTAAGGGCTATAACAGCACCTACGCCACCATTGCAAATTGGTTTTACGCAAGTTATCCCCAGACGGTCAATTGGGGAATCGAAACCAATGTAACAGGCACAGTGGCAAAGTATGAATTCCGGGGAGCCAGCGACCAGGGCATGCGTATGACCGATACTTTGACAGCAGATACCTATAGCTCCGTGCGTATCTTTGTCCCGGCTGCCGGTCTGTATCAGATCGATCTTATGGCAGGCGATTGGGTCAGCGTCTTTAGTATGTATCTGATCCCGGCAAACACCCTCTACGCCACAGAGCGCACATCTGCAAACGCACTTTCTGCCGCAATGACCGCAGAAAACCAACTGCTGGGAAAAACCCAGCTAAAGGCAGAAACCCAAATGACTGCCGGACAGTGGAATTTCCCTGCAGCCGGTGATTACATTGTGATCTTCAAATCTGAAGGAGCAAATGCCAAGGGTATTAACTTCCGGAATATGACCTTGACACCGGTGGTTAATGCAGAAACAGCAGTTGCAAAGGTGGGGGAAGAATATTTCCTCAGTCTGAATGATGCTTTTGCATATCAGGTGGAAAACGGCGCACAAGCCGTCCTGCTAAACAAAAATTCTGAAGTAGGCGATGTGATCCTGCCTGCAAATGCAGTTCTAGACCTGAACGGCAAGACTCTGACTGTTGATTCTGTGCTGACTTACGCAAGCAGCGGAATTATGGACAGCAGTGAAAAGGACACCGGTGTGCTGGTGATCAATGACACAGACGGCAATATGATAAGTGAAGATAATGCACAGCTGCCCATTTATGACGCAGAGGCAGGTGGTTTGCGATTCTTTGAAATTTCCGTCCAGTCTGTTGCTGTTACTGGGAAGAAAAGCGATAATCCCAAGTACTGGTTTAAGGTATACTGTGTAAACTTCGCTGAGATTTATAAACTGATTCAAGCAGGCAGCGAATTGAACATCACCGTCAAGATGACCTGGAACGGCGGACAAGCACAGGCTGTTGCCGGCGCAGAGTTTTTGCAAAAGTGGGCCGATGCATACACGAACAATGAAAACATCTACATCACAGTAACAACGGTCAACGCAGAGAATCTTGCAGATTTCTCCCTGATACCTTGTGTAAGCGCAAATAATGTTGACATTGCCGGGGAAGAAATGGAATAATTCAAAAAACAGGTTGTCGAAGCAACCTGTTTTTTGCACTGCAAATATTAGAAGAAAATCACGGTACGCTTGTTGTGCAGACTGTTTTTACAGGATTTTCCGGCAGAATTTTTTTCTAAGCGGATTTATGGAAGAAATTGTTTTAGAAACATTGCGTATGTCCTGAAATTATAAAAACGCATCTGCGTTTTTGTTGCAACTCCATGTAAACCGCCGGAAAATGCTGGAGTCTGTGTGTCAAGATGATATACACAGGGGACTTTTTCGGACAATTGCGAAATAAATAAAATAAGGTTGTGAAAAAATTAGCAATTATTAGTTGACAGTTGAAACTTTGCGAGATACAATTTTATCCAGAAGGGGAGCGTGTATCTTATGAAAGTTACAACCAGCGATGTTGCAAAGGCGGCAGGTGTGTCCCAAGCCACTGTTTCCATTGTGTTAAACAACAATACGAAAATATCCATATCTCCGGAAACCAGGGCTTTGGTGCTCAAGACCGCAGAAGAACTGGGTTATAAATTTAAAAAACGGGGCAAGGCGGTGGATCGGTCTGCGGTGGTTGGCCTTTTGGTTCCTACCTTATCCAATCTGTATTATCCTTTTTTGGCGCAAAATGTGGAAAATTATGCAAAAACCTTGGGTCTGACCATTGTGATGCAGAACACCATGCGGAGCGAAGAAGCCGAAATGCGAAGTTTTAATTATTTGCGGAGCATTGGCGTAAAGGGAATTATCAGCTTGTTTACCCCGAAAGCGCCGATCCCTGAGGACATTCCTTTTGTGATCGTGGGTGAGAAGGCATCCGATGTGGAAGTGGATACGGTCAACTTAAATTCCTATGTTTCCGGTCAGGTGGCGGCAGAGCATTTAATATCTCTGGGGCATAAGGATATTGCCTTTATTTCAACGCCTTTTTCCAATATTACAGAAGCGCGCAACAACCGAAAAAACGGCATTCTTTCCAAAATGAAGGAATCCGGCTTGGGTGACAGATTGCATGTGCTTGTAGATGAGGAAGAGGAATACGACAATCTGGACAGCACCTACGAGTTTGATTGCGGTGTGCGCCTGACCCGGCGGCTGCTGCGGGAATGCCCCCAGTGTACTGCCATTATTGCGGTCAATGATATGACGGCAATGGGTTGTATCAGTACGCTAAACCAGCAGAAGATCCGTATTCCGGAGGATATGGCGATCTGCGGATTTGACAACCTGTATTTGGATATGTTGATGTCGCCTCAGTTGACTTCTGTAGACCAGATGGCATTTCACGGCTGCAAGGTGGGACTGGGCGTTTTGCTGGAGAAAATGCAAAGTTTTTCGAAACAGGAAAGTTCCGTACATTTAGAGTATAAACCGAGACTTTATGTGCGGGGCTCTACAGTAAAAGAATAAAAAACGGCGGGTTTCCCGCTGTTTTTTTATGCAAAAAATGCTGGATTACCCACGGTTGATGATTAATCTTTTTCGATTGTCAACCGCCAATATTTTTGTTGACAATTAAATGGCGGCATGATAAAATGAAACAGTAATAATTACTAATATTAACTAATAAATGTAAAAAGCAAGGGGTTTTAATATGCGTTACACGATTGAACCGAATATTGGAGAAAATTATGATGTGATCGTTTGTGGTGGCGGTACTGCCGGCTGCGCAGCTGCGCTGGCAGCAGCAAGAGGCGGCGCAAAGACTTTGCTGATCGAGCGCAGCTTTTCTATCGGCGGTATGCTGACCATTGGCAACGCAGGTATTACCAAGATCACCAAGCATTATAAAGACCACGAGGATTACCGCACAAAGGTCACTGCCCGGCTGAAGGATCACGCAGAAGAAGTTCAGGTTGCCGGTGGCATTGTGAAAGAATATTGCCACAGAATGATGGACGCAGGCGATGCCATTGGCACGGATGGTCAGATTGGTGCCTATATTTTCTCAGATCGGTATGGCTCCCAGTTTACCATGATGGATATGCTGGAGGAGGCTGGCGTTCAGGTTCTGTATGACACCAGAGTTTGCGCAGCAAAAATGGATGGAAAAACCATTACCGGTGTGCTGGTTTGCAACAAAAGCGGCTTTACGGAGTATCCTGCAAAGCAGGTCATTGATGCAACAGGCGATGGCGATGTAGCAGCATTTGCCGGTGCTGAATATTCCTACGGTGTGACCGAGGAAGACTTGGCAGAGGGTGGCGGCCAGACCTTAGGTCAGGTAACCAAGACCGGCTCTATGTACCGGGTGCGGGGCATCGACTTTGATAAGCTTCTTGCGTTCCTGAAAGAACATCCGGAATACTTTGTGGTTCAGCGGTTTGGTATTATGTCCTTGGAGGATGTGGAAAAGGCACTGCGTAAGGGCGAAATGTCTGTGTTTAGTGTGCGAATTTTCAATCCGGACGGTTCTCAACGTGTCGGTATGCAGGTTTATAACGCACCTGCCAGCGATGAAGCTATTTTGCTGAACTTCGATCAGACCGTGGAGATCAACGGTTTGGATGCAATGGCGATCAGCAACGGCCAGGCAAAGCTTTTCAAGCAGATCCGTAATAATTTAAATATGTTAAAAGAAACCATTCCCGGCTTTGAAAATGCCCGGTTCAGCCATATCCCTGATATTGGTATCCGTGAGACCCGCCGTATTAAGGGCGATTATACCTTGGCGGGAATGGATCTGTTTGAAGGTGTGGATTTCCCGGATTCCATCGGCTGCGGCGGACATCCTGCAGATGCTAAGCACCTGCGTGAGGATGTGGAGAATTTCAAATACGAAAACTGGATGTTCCATATGCCTTACCGCGTTATGCTGCCGAAGGGAATTGAAAACCTGCTGGTTGCCGGACGCTGCATTTCTTCCACCCGTCTGGCGTATGCCTGCATCCGTCCCACCGTTCAGTGTATGGTTCTGGGTGAAGCAGCAGGAACAGCAGCTGCCATCTGCGTGAAAGACGATGTAACTTGCAGACAGGTGGATATTCAGAAACTCAGAAAGAGACTACTGGAAAATGGCGCAATTATTTAAGCGTGTTTTCGTATTATAATCGTCAAGGAGAAGCACCTTAATGCAAGCAGTTATGTATGGCGGCGGCAATATTGGCCGCGGCTTCATTGGTGCCCTGTTAAGTCAGTCCGGTTATCAGGTCACATTTGTTGATGTGGCAGAGCCGGTGGTGAAGCACCTGCAGGATAAAAAATGCTACC
>JAZNDD010000031.1:0-3255 GCA_045587865.1 Faecousia sp. | reverse complement strand
GATCCGCTGGGATACAGCCGCAGCTGCGCTGTCTGACCGCCGTAGCTACCGGTCTCGGCAGTGTAGTGGGTAAAATTCTCGTGGGTTTCGGTGATCTCCAGATCGCATTCCCAACGGGTTCCGGTAAGGTAATAGTTGCCGGCGATCAGTCCTTTGGAGGTTGCAAGTCCGTTTTCACATCCGGGTGCCATAACGGTAAAAATGTTTTCGTAGCTGCCCCCCTCCGGTGTGTAGAGGTTTTTGAACATCCGGTCACTGACCTCAATGCCGCACAGACCGAACACCGTTCCGTCCTCACTGCGCAAGGGAACGCACAGCAGGAAGCCAGCTTCACTGTTGCCCTTCAAAACCACACGTCCACTCCAGTAATAAAGCCGGGACAATGGCAAATCAGGATTTGCTCTTGCAGTTTCCATCACCTGCGTAAAGAAGGCCTGTCCGGATATATCGTACTCCATCCTCCATTGACCCAAGAGCATAATGCCGTTGTCTCTGGCGATCTGCGCCGGGCCCCGGAGATAATGCAGCTGCACACCCAGAGAATTGGTGGAGGTGGGCTGCGTTTTTTTGATAAAAATGCCTGCCTTATGGTTAGCCGCGTCTTGCCCATCCGGGGAGATGGTGGCATCCAGCAGAACGAACGCACCGCCGCAATAACGGGTGTTCACGGTAGTCAGCAAGGGATCGATCTGTTCCGCTAACAGCGGCTCGATCAGTTCCGGATGTGCCTGCAACTGAGCGGCAGAGATGTTGTTTTCCTCAAAGAAGCGGTCACTGCGTTTGGTGATCTCCTCCGCGATACTGATACCGCCCAGACTGATCCTGCCAAACTCGTCGTTGATAGCTTGGGAGATTCCCGACAATTCTACAGATAAATGATCCCGAATCGCCTTTTCACCGTGTCCGGTGATTCCAAACACGATCAGCAGTATCGCGAATGTCAAAATCAGAAAAGCCGTAGTTATAATAAAGAACAGGAAGAGCCTGCGGTACAGTGTCGTTTCCTTTTTGGTTTTCTCAAAAAGCTGTTTGATTTTCAGCATACCGAAGGTTCCTCCTTTCTCAGATTTTTGTTGGGTTTATTTTCGCAGTTCGTTCAATGCAGAATCCCTGGAAACAGCTTCACCGACAAGGAATTTTTCCCGGTGGTCGGTGAGAATCTTTTTGAAACCTGTTTCAAACCCGTCGCTGTCACTGTCGAAGTTGGCATAGTTGGGAGCGGTGAAGAATGTATAGCTTTCATACATGGAAAGCACACTGGTCAGCATCTTTTGAATCCGGGCATCCTCAATGGAATCCAGATGGGCAGGCATATCCGTTTCAAATGCCTGCTTTGTTACCGGCAGATAGCCGGTCTCATCCACGAATTTCATATTTTGCTCTGCCGCCGTCAGCCATTTGATAAATACGCAGGCGGCGTATTCTTTTTCCTCGGTGGACGCGCCAACCATCAGGCCGCCGCCCCGCTGGATGGCAGTTTTTGTGCCGCCTTCAAAGGTAGGGTATGGAAGAATGCTGTACTCCACATTTTCAACGGTGCCGTCGGCGTAGGTGATGGTGTCGCCGTAGAACAGAATGCCGGCAGAGGAACCGGTGGAGCAAATCAGATCACCGGTCTTGGAAAGATCGGAGGAATACCCGTCATAGATGGCGATGCCGCCCTCCACAGCAGGCGCATAAACAGTGTCAAAAATGTGATCGAACTTTTCGTTTTCCAGAGAAAGCGCTTCACCGCTGAATATGCTGCTTCCCAGCTGTGCCATACCCACTTCGGCAAAGTTAAACCAGGAATCCGCCGCGTAGAACTGCTTGCCGCCGCTCCATTCATAGTACTGCTCCGACAGCCTTGCGATCCCCTCAAAGGTGGCAAGATCCTCCTGCTTTGCGCCGGTGGCAGCCGCGAACTTATCGAACAAGGTCTGATTTACATACAGAACCTCGGTGGACTTGGCGATGGGAAACACATACAGACCGCCGTCGGCGATCCGCCCCTCTTCCACAAAGGCATCCACATACTCCGCCAATTCTTTATCAGTAAAGTAGTTGTCAAAATTGGCAAGCATACCCTTCTGCTGGAACTGGATAGCAACCTTGGGATAGCCGGTGAATATATCCGGCATGGCAGGGGCACCGGGATCGCCGTTGACGATCATAGTCAGGCTTTTGTTCAGCTCGGAGCTGGAGGAAATGGCAGTTACATCGATTACGATGCCTTTCTCTTTGCCCACAGTGCTGTTAAATTCATCGATCAGCAGGTCCATGGTCTGCTGCATATCGCCGCCGTAATTGTGCCACATGGTCAGCTTAATGGGGTTCTTCGGGTCCAGTCCGGTATCGGAACAACCGGAGAAAATGCAGACCGTCAATACCAGTGTCAGGATAAGCGAAATGACCTTTTTCATGGAAACCTCCTTGCTGAATCTTCCCAAATTCAAAAATTTTTGCATATTTTTTATCCCATCCCACCTTTTTGAGGGTTTCGGGTGGGGACAAAACCGGGAAAATCCGTAAAATCTGAAGTGTAAGCAGCAGTCATCCTGCATTTGCTTCCAATAAAATCTTATCACGGTGTGTTGTTTCAGTCAACACTTTTTCGAAAGGAGGGACGCAATTGAGACATCAAATTTCCGAACTGCCCAGATATCAGATCGTAAAGGAAGAGAACAAAGTAATTTTCCGTTTCTTCTGTGAGTTGTCCGGTGCCGCTGTATTTACCTCAGAACCCATAAGCACCGATGCTCCGGAAGAAACACTTCTGCTAATTTGGAAACGCAGTGGAGAGAACCTGTTCCACCGATGCAAAAAATGCGGCAAATTGGTGTGCGATCTGATGTATAACCCGGATGTGTTCCAATGTGTCAGCTGCGCCCCGTGGGAGAATAAACCGAACTTCTGCGTAACCTGCGGTGAGAAGCTCCCTGCTAAAGACACCTATTGCAGGAAATGCGGTCAGCGCCTTCGGTATAAGGAGGTGTGGGCATGAAAGATCCGGAAAGGATCCGGCAGGAAAGTATGGAGCATTTTGGTTTCGGAATCCCCTCCATGAAGAAAGCGAGGATCTGCAATCACTGCGGCAAGGTCGCTTCCGCAAAACAAGCCTACTGCAATTCCTGTGGCAGCAAGCTTCCGGAAGAAACAGTTTATGAGCAGTACCGTTCTATGCATCGGAGCTGCCCAACCTGTGATACTGTGCTGATACGAAGCTACGGCTACTGTCCGCAGTGCGGCACAAAACAGTCAGAACAAACAATGAAT
>JAZNDD010000030.1:0-6859 GCA_045587865.1 Faecousia sp. | reverse complement strand
GGAAATCCGCCCATCGAGGTCGGATTTCCTGATGGGACGCCGAGGGCGGCGTCCCCTACGAATCTATTCGATAAACTGTAATATGACCGCAAGCAGGGCGGGGGACAGGTTCTTATTTTGCAATGCGTTTTTATGTTTTGTTAAAATCCACGCCTTTGCGCTCTGCCCAGTAGGTCAGGGCTTTTTGTATATCACTTTCCGGCAAGTCAAAATATTCCGAAAGTTGCCAAAGCTCTGTACAGCCGTCTTTGAAGGCACATCGGAAATCTTCTTCTGTCAGACAATTTTCCGCTGCCCAACGGTTTGCCCGGTATTCACTGCGCTCAACAAGTTCGTAAGGACTGTCAACTTTGTGCAGTGCCCCGGTGGCGGCGTGACCCAATTCATGGTAGCAAACACCTCGAAGCAGGCGGGTGGAGCGGATCTTGGAAAAATCCAAAAAGATCCCATAATATCCCTGATCCCGGATGGTTGCTCCCGGCTGGGGACAGCCTATGAAGGGGATCACATCCACATTGTTTTGCTTGCAGTAGTCATAAAAATCCGAAATCTCAAACACCTGTAAATCCTCAGTCCTTTGCCCGCCTTTCCCGCATCAGGCGAACCATATCCCGTATTGCTTCCTTTTGTTCTTCATCCAGTTCCTTAAAATCTCCATAGAAAGCCACATCCACCTGATCCAAAAGGTCGGCACTTTGGCTGTTTTCCTCCTGACCCAGCAAATAGCCTACGGAAACACCAAAATAGGCGGCGATTTTCTGGGCGGTTTCTGCGTTTACACTTTTCTTGCGTCCCATTTTCAGATCTGTGATCAGCCCCCGGCTGATACCCAATTCATCACAAAGCCTGCCGGGACGAATTTGGTTGCGGTTGCATAAGGCGAGAATACGATCGTATAAGTTATCCATTTGGATTACCCCCATAATACCACATAAAGTACGCGAAAAAGTACGAAATATGGCGTTTGTATTTATTTTAGTACACAAACGCGTACTTGTCAACAGAAAATTTGGGTATTTAGGAGTGTATCTAGAATAGTGCCTGATTGGTACAATAAATGCCACATTTTCTACAACAAATTTCTGTTTGACAGGTACCTTCTCCCGGGGAGAAGGTGCCCCGAAGGGGCGGATGAGGAATGCGGGCGGTAAACGAACAGTATTTGCATTACTGTAGTCTTTCTCCGTATCTTGCTGCACGCCGTTCCTCTTCAGTCAGCGAAGCTGACAGCTTCCCCCCGGGGGAAGCGATTGGATTTCAAACATCAGCGATTGTACGATTTTTGATGGTGCGGTAAAGGCGGGAGTAGAACCACCGCCCTACGATGGGTGTAATCGTCAAAAAGAAATTTACAAAACTACATTCAGCCGGAGGTTACAGTCTATTGGGGGCTGAATGGGAAACTGGGGACTTTATATGAAGGCACATAACCTACTTGGAAAATATATTTATAAAATGAGAATATATATTGCCATTTTTAGGAATTTGTGCTAAAATAAAATTGAATAGTCCTATTTTTCAAAAATGAAAAATAATTATGTTCAAATACGAACGATAAAGGCTATGGTTTGGAGGAAAAATTATGAAGAAGACCCTGAAGCGACTGCTTGCTTTGGCGCTGGTTCTGTGCAGTATTCTGTCCTACACAGTGCCTGCTGCCAATGCAGGAATTTGGGACTGGATCACCGGTGGCGGAACAACCAGCGGCAGTTCCAGCAAGGATGTTACCTACGATTTTGTCCAGACATCCGTCTACAACAAGATTCCCGATGACCCCGCAGGTAAAAGTAACCCCATTGCCTACACTTTCCTGGGCGGCAGTTATCTGGAAAACTGTACACAAAAGAAGTCCATTCCGGAGCGTTTTGCATCCGGCGATTTGAACTGGACTTATGAAGCCGCTGCCGAGGGCGTTTGCGGCGTTACTACAGAATTGGAGCACGTGCCTCTGACCAGCGGCAACCGCTATGCTGAGGGTGGTATCCGTTCCACATACGGACCCGGTAACTGGATGGCTTTCCGCATTAAGAGCCCCGGTGCCGGTGCCCATACTGTGAAACTGACCTATCGGAAAATAGAAGGTGCGCCCACGGTTGCCGTGTACATTATGGAAGCGGAAGGCACTGCCGTTGCAGATCTGAACACCACCGAAGGTCACAATGCAGTCCTTGACCGCCGTGAAGCCATTCACGCAGCAATGGATCCGGATAACCGGGTCGGTAAGGTGGACCAGAATGTGGGTACAACCGGTACCGATTACACCAATTTTATCGGTAACTACACATTCGAAGCCAATAAGGAATACATTGTTGTTTTCGAAAACTACGAAGCAGCAGCCATTCCCGGCAGTTATCTCTCTTTACATAAACTGGTCCTCACCCCCGGCGCCACTTCCGGCACCGAAATTAAGGGCGAGCCTGAAGTGAACCATATTCTGGTGCAGAAGAATGTAGTTCCCGCAGCCGATGGCGGCTATATGACTGCACTGGTAGAAGTAAATGGGCATGACTATTACTTTGTACCGCTGGAAGGCGGCAAGATGGCAATTTTCGACCTGGATAAGCATGTAGCCGGGGAAGAATCCTTTGTAAAAATGGTTACCACAGGTCTGTACTATCCCACCCACGCAACCGTAACGGGTGACGGCAGAGTGATCATTGGCGGCGACGGCAAGAAACTGTTCATTTTCGACACCAAAACCATGACCGGCAGACAGACCCCGGACTTCCGTTCTTTTGCAGGTCTGAGCGGCGAAGGTCACAACCAGGGCTCTCACTACGGCTCTGACGGCTATCTCTATTTCGGCACACTGTACGGTGGTCATGCGGTGCAGTATGATATCGATGCCAGAACCCATAGAGATCTGGGTGACCTGATCACTGCCTCTGTCCGTGAAATGGCAGGCATTACTGCCTATCCCGAGGAAGAGACTGGCGGTGTTCGTGCGACCTACTATCACAATGGCTACTTGTATGCAAAGGCAGACAGTGATCACTATACCCTGATCGTTAAGGTGGACGTGGCACAGGGAAAGCCTGTGGCAGCCATCAATGTTACGGAGCAACTCCATGGTACCGGTGTTCCCCACGGTGTTACCGTCCTGGGTGATAAGTATCTGATCGCAGGCGGCTCCGGCAGCAAGGGTATGGTGCTGATCGATCTGGCTACCTTCACCCTGGTCAAATACGACGATGTGGTGAAGAAGGGTTTGTTCTCCAGCAAAACTGCCGATGCTCAGGATGCCTGGGAGAACGGTATGTCCGGTCACGCTTCTGAGGTAATTAACGGCAAGCAGTATTTCCTCCTGAGTAATAGTGCCCTCTATTCCTATGATGTGGCAACGGGCAAAATGGCAAAGGAAAGCGGCAGTTTCAGAGCCCTGAGAACCGGTCAGAAGGCAAGTGTGACTTTGGACTTTGAAAAGGATGGCGTGGAAGAAACCTATGTGCTGTCCTATGCAAGCAGCGGTCTGCGCCTGTTCAATGTAGAAACAAAGAAATCCAGAATTGTCAGCGGCTTGGAAGTGGATATGTCTGCTGTTGGCGGCTCCTCCATCAACATTGGCGACAGTCTGGACGGTGTGCTGTACATCGGTGCCTGGAACAACTGGAACTGTGAGGCATTCGATACCAAAACAGAGTCCATTCTCTCCCGCTATGTTACCGGCGGTCAGACCGACAGCCAGGTAAGTTATGTGGACGAAAACGGTCAGTTCCATCTGGTTTCCGGTAACTATTCTGCCTGCGTGGTCTATGAGATCGATCCTCTGAACAAGACCGGCTATAATGGCGATGCAGATACCAATATCATCAAGCCTCTGATCTCCAATATGAAGAAGTATGATCAGAAGCGTATCCATACAGTGGAATACGGTGACGGCTATGTATTTGCCGGCACCATCCCCACCAGTTATGTAAATGGCGGTGGCGTGGGTACTTACAATGTAGCCACTGGCACAGAAAACTTCCTCCACTTTAAGCAGAATGCAACCGCTGGTGAAGCCTGCGTCCCTGCCCAGTTCTCCGAACTGTGGGATCTGTCCGTTAAGGGCATTGTTTACAGCGATGGCAGACTCTATGGCGCAACCTCCCGCTCCGGCGGCTCCGGTTCCGGTGTGGTAGAAGGCACTTCTGCCCATGTTTTTGTAATGGATTACAAGAATAACGCCATCGAAGCAACCTTGGATCTGCGGGATTATCTGACCCTGGTGGATGCAGATGGAGATGGCGCAGAAGATCCCATCAACTATGTGGGCGGTATTTCTGTTGACCCTGTAGTACCGGGCAGAATTTGGGGTATCGTTTCCGATGTTCTCTTCTGCTTCGAGTACGATAAGAATACCAAGACCTTCAATGTTCAGGAAGTTCTGAACCTGGGTCACAAAGAATATCAGTCCTCCGGCGGCGTTGGCGCCCACAACCGCAAGGTAGTTTTCGACACGGCTTCCAACAGCCTCTTTGTATCCTTCTACTATGCAGAGATGCAGCAGATCAAACTTAAGGACTGGAATGCCGCTGTTGGCAGCATCGAAGTTACCTCCAATGAGATGATCTATGGCGATTCCCCCGAAACCTATGCTCTGGGCGCAGACAACAATCTGTACTTTGCATTGGGCACAAGCCTGTATCTGAAGCCTGTGAATGTGACAGAGGCAGACTGGACAGATGCAAAGGCAATGGACGCTCAGATCGAGGCTCTGGGCAAGGTTACTGCAGACTCTATGGATGATGTGGTTGCTGCAAGAACTGCTTACAATGCCCTGACCCTCCGGGATAAGGCATTGGTGCAGGAGTACCGGGCTCTGCAGGAAGCAGAAGCACAGGTGCTAGATCTGCAGATCCAGGCAGAGATTGCCAATGTGACCGCAGACTCCTCCGATGCGCTGGCAGAGCTCATTGAGCGTTACGGCGATCTGGAAGAGAGCCAGCAGCGCTATGTCCAAAGCTATAACGACCTGCTGGATGCCTATCAGACATCCATCGATATGGCATACTACGCAGAGGCTTATGCAGTGCAGGCGCAGATCGATGCCCTGCCCGAAACCATCACTTTGGCAGACGAGGCAGCAGTTGTGGCTGCCCGGGATGCTTACACGATTCTCTTTGCAGACCAGCAGGCTAAGGTAGATACCGCCCGACTGACTGCTGCAGAGGCAACCATCGTTGCACTGAAAACCGCAGCAAACGATGTGCAGATCGCAATCAACGCATTGCCTGAAACCGTCACCCTGGCTGAGGAAGGTCAGGTTGCCGGTGTTCGTGCCGCCTACGATGCCCTCAGCGATGAGCAGAAAGCACTGATCGACGCTGCAAAACTCATTGCAGCAGAATCACAGATCACAGAACTGAAGAATGTTCAGAAAAAGATTGATGCTCTGCCCGATGAAGTTACCCTGGAAAATGAGGCGGCAGTTAAGGCAGCACGCAAGGCATACGATGCCCTTACCGATGCACAGAAGGCCGGCATTAACACTACAAAACTGGTAGCGGCTGAAAATAAGATTGCTGAACTGAAGGCAATACAGGCAGTGCAGACACAGATCAATGCCCTGCCGGACGAGATCGTGATCCAGGATATGCACGCGATCCGTGCAGCCCGTGCAGCCTATGAGGCTCTGTCTGAGGAATTGCAGGCTACGGTCAATACCGAAAAGCTGGTAGCTGCCGAGGCACTGCTGGCAGATCTGGAAAAGAATGCAGTGCCTTCTCAGCAGGTTTACAACATTGAGGTCTATGAGGATCCTGCATTCTACACCGATTGCACCAAGTATACTTACGATGCAACTTTAGGCCGCATCCCCGCTAATATGGCCGCAAGCAAGGCCTACAACGGCACCTACGGCACCATCGCAGAGTGGTTCTACGGAAACTATGCTAAGAATGTTAACTGGGGTATTGAACTGAGTGAAGGCTCTGAAACTGCCTATACTTTCCGCGGTGAAACCGATCAGGGTATGCGTATGACAAGTGTAACTGCCGCAGGCAAGTACGGTTCTCTGCGTATCTTCGTTCCCGCAGCCGGCACCTATACCTTCGACATTACAGCCGGTAACGTTGGTATTGTGGCTGATATGTATGTGATCCCAGCCAATACTGTTTACGCAACAGCCCGTACCTCCGCAAGCGATATTACTGCAGCAATGACGGAAGAAAACAAAATTGGCAGTGTTAACTTCAAGGCTGAGGGCGTGGCAACCGCAGCAGGTACCTATACCTTCCCCACAGCCGGTGATTACATTGTGATCTTCAAGGCTACCGCTGCAAACAGCAAGGGTATTTCTCTGAGAACCATTACCCTGAATCCTGTGATCGACGAGACCACCGCAGTGGCAAAGGTTGGGGAAGAATTCTTCCTGAGCCTGGATGATGCAATTGCTTACCAGATTGAAAACGGTGCCCAATCCGTGATGCTGAATAAGGATGCAACCGTTTCCGATCTTGTTCTGGAGTCCGGTGCCGTTCTGGATCTGAACGGCAAGACCCTGACTGTGGATTCTGTTCTGACCTATGCAAGCAGTGAGATCATCGACAGCAGCGAGAAGGATACCGGCGTGCTGGTGATCAGCGATGCAGAAGGCAATATGCTAAGTGCGGATAATGCCCAGCTGCCCATCTATGATGCAGCGGCCGGCGGTCTGCGGTTCTTTGAGATCTCTGTTAAGTCCGCGGCAATCACCGGTAAGGGCAGTGCAGATCCCAAGTACTGGTTCCAGGTAAGTTGCGTAAACTTCGATGAGATCCATAAGTTGATCGATGCCGGCAGTGAGCTGAACATCACAGTGAAGATGTCCTGGAATGGCGGCGAAGCGGACGCAGTTGCAAGTGTAGAGTTCCTCAATAAGTGGGCAGATGCATTTGCA
>JAZNDD010000029.1:0-4833 GCA_045587865.1 Faecousia sp. | reverse complement strand
GGATTTCCTGCAGTTTGCCAATATTTCTGCATTTTTGGGGCAGCGAACCCCTAAAATACAGATGGGACGCCGAGGGCGGCGTCCCCTACGCACAGGCTGTCAAACAGAAATTTGACAAAACGGAATTGGGGCGCGTGCGGTGCACGCGCCCTTTGCCATAGGGGTAAAAGAAAAGAGAGGTAGAAAAGATACAAAAGGATTGGCATTTACGGCTATGCCGTCCTTTCGTAAATTATCGTACAAGAACCTTTTGAACGGGCAGTGACAGGAATGAAAACAAAAAACGACAAAATTGTGAACATTTATTTTTTTCGTGTTTTGCTCAGCCCATAGGGTCTTCCCTCGGGCAAACCAAGAATATAATCGGCACTTACATTATAATACTGGCAAAGTATATAAAGCCTGTCAATCGGTAACGGTCGCTTTCCCGTTTCGTAACTGCCGTAATATTGCTGGGTCGTTCCTAAAACATTGGCAATCTCCGCTTGTGTTTTGTCAAAGTCCTCACGAAGACCCCGTATTCTTTCTGCGTAATTCTCCATACATACCTCCACACCGCTTTTGTAAAAATATATCATATGTGATGTAATTTCTCTTGACTATAAATCATATATGATTTATAATAGTGGCAAACAGTATACTTAATCTTAGTCAGGAGGTAACATTATGAACCCGTATATTGAAAAATTTAAGGATCATTTGCAGCTGTTCCCCAAGGATGGGGATGATTTTAACTGTGTTCTGGATGTACTGTATTTTTATTTTGCTCTGGAGCATACAGTGGACACATCGGTGATCCGGGCGAATTTTAGGGAAGTTGGAGATATTCTGGAGAAAATGAGCTTTGAGGATAACAACAAGGTTTTCACCGCCATAGTGCATCTATGTGAGGAGCATTCCAGACAGGGCTTTATGGAAGGCGTCCGCGTTGGGGCAGTATTAACGGAGGAATTGAAATCAGCACCGTAGTAGGCTGTCAAATTCCTGTTTATCGGTTAATTCGTAGGGGACGTCGCCCTCGGCGTCCCATCAGGAAATCTGACCTCGACGGGCAGATTTCCTGCAATTTGCCCATATTTCTGGTTTTTAGGGGCATCGAACCCCTAAAAACCAGATGGGACGCCGAGGGCGGCGTCCCCTACGCACAGGCTGTCAAACAGAAATTTGATCCATTGGTTAAGAGAAAAACAAACAGCGCTGACCGGAAGGTCAGCTCTGAATTGTTTGAAGACTAATTAGCCCTCTGCGCGCATCTGAGCGAAGCATTCGCTGCAGTATACGGGACGGTCGGTCTTAGGCTCGAAGGGAACCTTTGCCTCGCCACCGCAACGGGCGCAGGTAGCGGTGAAGAACTCACGGGGGCCACGGGCGCTGTTCTTGCGAGCGTCACGGCAAGCCTTGCAGCGCTGGGGCTCATTCTGGAAGCCGCGCTCTGCGTAGAACTCCTGCTCACCTGCGGTGAACACAAATTCGTTGCCGCACTCTTTGCAAACTAAAGTCTTGTCTTCGTACATTGGATGTTACCTCTCTTCGGTTAGATGATGCCCCGTGAAAGCCCAAAAATTCTCTGGTTATAACGCAGGGTCAAAATGGTGGCTGTGTCGCCACAAGACGGATTATACACAACTGGAAGTGTTTTGTCAATCCTTTATGAAATTTTATTTCCAAAATTTTGGTATTTATGCATTATAACGATAAATTATCCTTTACACATCGAAATGTGTCTGCTCACCGTGAACAATTCCCAGGTGCTCGTATGCGGGCGCAGTGGCGCAACGGCCTCTGGGTGTCCGCGAGAGAAAGCCAAGTTGCATTAAATAGGGCTCGTATACATCCTCCAAAGTGATGGCTTCTTCCCCGATGGTGGCAGCCAGGGTTTCCAGTCCCACCGGGCCACCGCCGTAGTTTTGGATGATGGCAGTGAGCATTCGGCGGTCGATGGCATCCAGCCCAAGGGCATCCACTTCCAACCGGGAAAGAGCCAGATCAGCGGCTTCCTTGGTAATCACACCGTTGCCCATAATCTGAGCGAAGTCCCGCACCCGGCGCAAAAAGCGGTTGGCAATACGGGGTGTTCCCCGGCTGCGGGAAGCGATCTCATAAGCGCCGGCAGGATCGATGTCCATTCCCAAAATGGTCGCCGAGCGGGTCACGATCCGGGCAAGCTCCTCCGGGGTGTACAGTTCCAGACGGAGGGATACGCCAAAACGGTCCCGCAGGGGGGCGGAAAGCTGACCGGCTCTGGTGGTAGCGCCCACCAGGGTAAATTTCGGCAGGTCCAGACGGATGGAATCGGCAGAAGGACCCTTGCCCACAATAATATCGATGGCAAAATCCTCCACTGCCGGATATAAGATCTCCTCTACCACCCGGTTTAACCGGGGGATCTCATCAATGAACAAAATGTCACCGGGCCTTAAGTTGGTTAGCAAGGCAGCCAGATCACCGGGTTTTTCAATGGCAGGACCGGAAGTGACCCGGATATTTACCCCCATTTCGTTGGCAATGACACCTGCCAGGGTAGTTTTACCCAAACCGGGAGGGCCATATAAAAGGGTGTGATCCAAAGGCTCACCCCGCAGGCGCGCCGCTTCAATATATACGGACAGATTCCCCTTTGCTTTTTCCTGACCGGTATAATCGGAAAGCAATTTGGGTCGCAGACCGATCTCTCCTGCATCCTGTGGGACAAAGGTGGGGGAAATAATAGGACTGTCCAATTCCTGAGAGAATTCTAAACTCATAAGCACCTCTCGGTAATTGACAATTGACAATGGACAATTGACAATTATTTTTCTTTCGTAGATTTTATGATTGAAATTAGAAGTTTTTCTAATTCGCAGCAATCTCTATAAACAGATTGAAAAGATTGTTTGTTTAAGTACTGGGTTTCGTAAAACAAGCGAAGCCAATAATCCGTCTCATAGGCTTCCTTTAATGCAATGTTTAACTTGCTGAGAAAATCAGCCCGGCTCTGTGCCTGTTGTGCTTCTGCAATATTTGCACCTATGCTGGTACCGCATCGGAGTAATTGCCTAGACATAACAAATTCTTTTTCCTCTGTTTTTAAGTATTTGCATAAATTCACAATACGAACAGAGAAATGAAAGCTTTTGCTTTGCACCGCATTGTACATAACTGTTGCATCCTCCAACTTTAGAAACAATTGTCAATTGTCCATTGTCAATTGTCCATTGTCAATTCCTCATAACCATTGCTCGAAGTGCATAACGCACCAGGTCTTCGGTGGAGGCATTGGGATCTGCGCCCTTGAGCGCATTTGCGATCTCCCCGGGGGAATAGCCCAGTTCCTGGAGCGCGGCGTTTGCCAGAGCGGCGTTGTTACCCTGGGCGGCTGGAACAGAAACAGAAGGACCGGAGAAATCCAGTTCCGTACTGCTGCCGCCAACCTTTTCTTTTAATTCCAGAATGATCCGCTGGGCCAGTTTTTTGCCTACGCCCTGGGCGGCGGTCAAAAGTTTTTCATCCCCGGTCATAACCGCAAGGGTGAAATTCTGAGGACCGGCTGAGAGAATGGCAAGGGCGGCCTTGGGACCAACGCCGTTGACAGAGGTGAGCAGTTCATAGCACCGCTGTTCCTCCCGGCTACTAAAGCCGTATAGATCAAAGGCATCCTCCCGGATGGACTCGGTAACAAACAGTTTTGCCGTTTGATTTAATTTCAGTTGGGCGGCGGTATACCCAGTGACCCGGCATCCGTAGCCAACGCCGCCGCAGTCAATGACGGCCAGACCAGGCTCAAGAACTGCAACGGTTCCAGATACATAGTACAACATAAATATCCTCCATTTTCCAAAAACGCATAATCTTTGCGAATGGACAATGGACAATGGATAATGGACAATTAAGATGTTTTTGACAGCAAGCCAATACGCACCCAATTGTCAATTGTCAATTGTCAATTGTCAATTTCTCATTGCTTTTGCAATGAGAGAGGTTGAAGATCTTGCGTGGCACAGGGCAATGGCAATGGCGTCTGCCGCATCGTCCGGTTTGGGCATTGCCTGCAGGTGGAGTAGCCGTTTTGTCATATCCTGCACCTGGTGCTTGGTGGCATTGCCGTAGCCCACCACTGCCTGCTTGATCTGCATCGGTTTATAGGAAGTGACTTCCAGACCTGCCTGACGGATGGCAAGAAGAATCACGCCCCGGCTCTGGGCGACGCCAATGCCGGTGGTGACATTCTGACCGAAAAACAGTTCTTCAATTGCCACAGCATCGGGCTTTGTAACCTTCAGAAGTTCCTGCATATCCTGATAAATAATTTCCAGGCGGGCAGAAAAATCCATTCCCGCAGGGGTGGTGATGGCACCGCAGCGCACAAGTGAAAACTGATTTTTGTCCGCTTCAATCAGGCCAAATCCGGTGATCCCGTAGCCGGGATCGATTCCCAAGATCCGCATTATCTGCCACCCCGAAAGATATTGGTATAGTACAAAACCAGGAACACGACGAAAATTGCCAGTGCCACCCAAGCACCCCATACCTGCCACTTGGGACGGGGGGTGTAAGCAGGTTTTTCTGTTTCCTCTATCATTTCTGCGTTTTCCAAAATTTCTTCATCCATAGGTTTCACCTCAAGTAGTCATCGGTTTCTGGATTTATTATAGCACATTTGTTTTTCTTTTCCTATAACTTTTTTCAAAAACAATTTTCTGTTTAACAATGGGGCTGTAAAGAAACGCATATTTTTTCAGGATAAATGAAAACAATTTTGGGAGGTTGCTCATGTCTCGAGCAACCTCCCTCATTTTATCAAATTTCTGTTTGACGAACAGGTTCCTGAAACGCACAATACCTTGGCCCCCTCCC
>JAZNDD010000028.1:0-35558 GCA_045587865.1 Faecousia sp. | reverse complement strand
CCCAAGAGACGTCGTGTCTGATTTCGGAATAGGAGGAATAAAAGAATATGGCTAAGAATATGCAGCCTGTGCTGAAGCGTTGCAGAACGCTGGGCGTTTCTCCTGCCGCAATGGGTTACAACAAGACTTCCAACAAGAACCCCGGCGGCCAGAGAAGAGCAAAGAAGTCTGAATATGCTACTCAGTTGACTGAGAAGCAGAAGGTTAAGTTTGTTTACGGTATTCAGGAAAAGCAGTTCCGTAACTACTATGAAAAGGCAGCACGCCACGAAGGCAACACCGGTGAAAACCTGCTGAGCCTGGTTGAGCGCCGCCTGGACAACGTTGTTTACCGTCTTGGCTTTGCCAACTCCCGCCGTCAGGCTCGTCAGTTGGTAAACCACGCACACTTCACCGTGAATGGCCAGCGTGTAAACATCCCCAGCTATATGATCAAAGTTGGTGATGTGATCGCTGTTTCCGAAAAGAGCGTTTCCAACAACTTCTTCAAGGCACTCAAGGAAGCAGATGCTTTCGTTGCTGCCCCCAAGTGGCTGGACCGCGATAAGAATACCCTCACCGGCAAGGTCATTGCTGTGCCTACTCAGGCGGATATCGACTTCGACATCGCTGTCAACCTGATCGTCGAGTTGTACTCCAAGTAATCGACCCCCGTTTACGCAAGTATGTTTTATGGTGGGGTGCATTCTACACCCCACACATCTAAGAAGGAGGGTTATTGAAAAATGGTTGAAATTGAAAAGCCTCGCATTACCTGTCTGGACTCTGAGGATCCTTCCTACGGCAAGTATGTTGTTGAGCCTCTGGAGCGCGGTTACGGTATGACTTTGGGTAACTCCCTGCGCCGGATCCTGCTTAGCAGCCTTCCCGGCTACGCCGCAACTTCTGTGAAGATTGCTGGCGTGCAGCACGAGTTCTCCACTGTCCCCGGTGTGACTGAAGATGTTACCGAGATCGTCCTGAATGTGAAGCGGATGATTCTCAAACTCTTCAGCCAGGGCACCAAGACCGTGTATATTGATGCTGTCGGCCCCTGTGAAGTGACTGCCGGTGACATCAAAGCAGACGGTGAGGTTGAAATTCTGAATCCCGAGTTGCATATCTGCACTCTGGGCGAAGGTGCCACTTTTAATATGGAGATCACCCTGTCTCAGGGTCGTGGCTATGTTCCTGCAGATCGGAATAAGACAGCACAGACCACCATTGGTGTGATTCCCATTGACTCCATCTATTCCCCTGTTAGCAAGGTGAATTATTCGGTGGAGCCCACGCGTGTCGGCGATAAGACCGATTTTGATAAGCTGACCCTTGAGGTCTGGACCGATTCTACCATCACTGCTAAGGACGCAGTGTCCCTGGGTGCCCGGATCCTGTCTGATCACCTGACTGTGTTCACCAACTTGTCTGACACTGTCAGCGCCGGCTCTACTGTTGTGGAGAAGACTGCTGACCGTCCCGACACGAAGTTGGCTATGACAATTGATGAACTGGATCTGTCTGTCCGGAGCTTCAACTGCCTGAAGCGCGCCAACATCAACACTGTGGCTGACCTGATCAGCAAGACCGGTGAAGATATGATGAAGGTTCGTAATATGGGTAAGAAGTCCCTGGACGAGGTGCAGAAGAAGCTGGAAATGATGGGTCTGTCCCTGGCCAGCGAAGATTCTGTCAGCAACAACTAAAAGGAGGATACGTTTATGTTCGGAACTCGTAAGCTGGGCAAGACCAGCGCGCAGAGAAAGGCCCTGCTCCGTCAGCAGGTGACCGACCTGCTGGAGAACGGCAAAATGGAGACCACCTTCTACCGTGCTAAGGAAGTACAGCCTGTTGTTGAGAAGATGATCACCCTGGGTAAGAAGGGTGGCTTGTCCAACTACCGCAGAGCACTGTCTTTCATCACCAAGGAAGATGTTGCCAATAAGCTGTTTAAGGAGATCGCTCCCAAGTATGCTGACCGTAACGGCGGCTACACAAGAGTGACCCGTACCGGCGCCCGTCGTGGCGATGCTGCTGAGATGGCAGTCATCGAGCTGGTGTAATGTAACTTAAAAAAGCGCGTACTGCTTATGCAATACGCGCTTTTTGCATTCCCATGGGGAAAGGTGCTCCGGTGTACACACTGGGGCGATTCTTTATGCGATTAAGGAGATTTCTGCACCAGTTTTCGGTCCGTGTGCATATATTTATACAGTGTGTACAAATATACAAGCTGTTTTTGTGTAGTATTTAAGCAGTGCTGGTATTGTTATATTTGGAAGAAGTGCTATAATATAATATTACAAGGGAAGTTATACCCTGTTACAGGCAAAGGAGGGAACACCAATGGGCATAGGCCGGCATCTGGGGTCTGAAAAGAAACACGAACCGGTGAAAAAAAACACCGGGAAAGCGGTTGCTGCTTATGTGCTGCGGGCAATCGTGGCGTTGTTGGTGTTTGCTGTCGTCCTGACCAATGTGTTTACCCATATCTTGCAGGTTGTTAACTACAACGGATCAGGTATGGAGCCTGGAGTGCGGGGCGGGCAGACCCTACTGCTACGAAAGACCCAGGATGTGCAGGAAGGGGATATTATCGCCTTTTACTATAACAACCAGGTGCTTGTGCGTCGGGTGATTTGCCTTGGGGGAAAGCAGCTGGAGATCAGCAAGGAAGGCGATGTGCGCATTAACGCAGAACTGTTAAACGAGCCCTATGTGAAAGAACCTTCCCTCGGCCAGTGCAACATCACCTTTCCTTATAATGTGCGCACAGGCACAGTGTTTGTGATGGGTGACAACCGATCGGTTTCTATGGACAGCCGCTTGCAAGAAATTGGCACCATCCCCACAGACCGGATCATCGGAAAAGTTATTTTAGCAATTTAGACTTCGGCAACACAGAAAAGAGGCGTGTAGAATGGCGGCGAAGTACAAAAGCCTATTCTACAATTTCATATGGATCGCTGTGGCACTGCTTTTGAGTGTGCTGACAGCTATGGGTAGCACACAGGTGGATGCGCTGGCGCTGGACCAGCAGGTGCGTTGCGGAATTGCAGAGCATACCCACACGGAAGTATGCTATCACGGTGAGGTTTTGCTGTGCAAGCAGAAAGCCCATACCCACAGCAATAATTGCTACCTTGTGCTCCTGGAGGACAACGATGTTAACTGGCTTCTGCACACGATGTCAGATACCGGGGACAAGAGCCTGGAGGGGGTCCTGGATTCGGCAATGGGACAAGCACTGGTTCTCAATGATAGCTTTGCAGAGGAAGAACCGCCCCTGACCCTGACTGCCCAGGACATTTCCTCACTGAATCAGACCATAGAGGATCACGGGATTGAGCCGGCGGTGGTGCTCAACGAAAATCTGACAAATTCTGCGGCTCTGACCTATGCGCTGCCTTCGGACAGTAACAGCTCCACAAAGGCAGTGGGAGATGTTCCCTCTACCGGTACCCGGGCGATCAATTTCTATATCCAGCTGGACGGAAGGATCACCTTTATATACCGGGGAACACTCACAAGTGCCAATCCGGAATATTACAGCTATGCCAACACGGTCTCCGCTTACCGCAGCGCCGTTACCACAAGCCTGGCTACAAATAATATTAACAGCACCTATTATTTCCGTTACAATACGGACGGAATTACTTCTACGGCATCAGACTTTGACAGCAATGCCACCTATCGGAATAGTACGGTCCGTTTTGCCAACTCTAACTATGCCCAATACGCGCTGCTGACTACCCGAAGCCGAAGCGGAAACCAATATGTATATACCCCGGTGGCATTTTATACGGTGACACTGGATTACTCCCAGGCGGATGATAACCGCGCTGCGGAAAAAGAATATGTCCAATCCGGACTAGCTTCTTCCTTTACACTTTCTCAGCAATACCTGTGGTACAATGCAGATGGCGAGCCAGTCAGCGCTGTGCCCCAGACGATCACGGAAACCACGACCCTTTATGCACGACCCAAAACCTTTACTGCCTATTTTACCGATTCTTCCGGCACGCAGGTGGCACAGCCTCTGTCTGGAACGCCTGTCAACGGTAAGCTCCAGATTGCGTTGCCGGATCTTGCCGGCACAGACTGGGAAGGTTTCTATTGGATCGAAAGGGACAGTGACGGTAGCGTGTGGTATCCCAGCGACGGCTCTGCCGTTGTGGACATTACGGAAAATACCACCTTTACTGCTGTTCCCTCTGCTTACACCGTTACCTTTGTGGATGCGGACGGAAATACCACGGAGCAGACAGTTCCTTATAGACAGACAGTCAGATTTGGCTCCCTTCCTGCAGGCTGGGTGTGGAAGGGAAGTAACAATGAGATATACACTCCAGGCACCGACTCAGCACCGATCACCCAGGATGCGACATTTGTTGCAGCGGAGCAGGTGTTGACAGTCAACTACGATGTAAACTTCCCATCCGGTGCAGTTTCTCAGGTGGATACCGTACCTACCATTTACGGAACTACCGCTTCCACTGCCACGGACTATGCAAGAGGCGGCAGACCGGTCACCCTCCGGGCGCTGACCTCCAGAACAGCAAGAGATGAGATCATCGCTTCCAATAAGGAGAGCCTTACTTACTACTTCAGGGGCTGGACAGTTGCCGGCACACAGCTGCTGCTGCAGCCGGACGCCACCTGGAGCTGGTCGGAGATGCAGAACTATGCTGATAGCACCGGAAGTGTTTCCTTGCAGGGCGTGTGGGAAAGCGGCGCGCGGCTCAACAGTGTTTCCTTCTTCGTCCGATTTGACTCTGCCGCTGTGGATACCGACGGAAATATTACCAGCCAGCCTTCAGAAAACTACACCCCTGAGATTTTCAACACCCACGTGGGCGGCGTAGATGCCTCCTGGTCGGACAGGCAGATTAAAGATGCCTATGAGATTGCAGATACTACCTCGGATAACTCTTTCGGGGCGGACCAGGAGATCCGGGCGCTTTACGGTGAAAAAGCAACCGGCCTGTGGCTTTATGATTTCCCCAGTGACGATCACGTTTTCACCTATCTGAAGTCGTACTTGGCAAACAATCCCGGCAAGCAGCTGACGGTGGAGGGAGAGCCGGTAGATCCGGCAGAACTGGACCATACCCATTACGCCATCCGCTGGTATGTATTTAAGCTGGAAGGCAGCTCGTGGCACATTGACGGCAAGCTGGTCAAAAAGGCGGGCAGCATCAAGGTGGACAAAGCCTTCGGCGGTGACGAGGCTGCTTTAAACGGCGCAAAGGAAGGCTTTTACATTCTGGCAGAAAACGGCACCCGTGATGCAAACGGTGTGTTTACCCCTTATGATCACCGGGACGAAAATTACAAGGAATATGTGCTGGTCCTGAATTCCACCGATGCAGGAAAACTGGCTTCGGTGTATCCGGAGGCTACATTCCTGGTATTTGGCAGCGAGGATGGAAATGCCCACAATTATCACTGGCTGATCACCAATGTGACCCTGGGGGAATACTGGCACATTGAAGAGCATCCAGTGGATGTGACCGATTACAGCTACTACGCAGAATACTCCGTTTACGATACAGACGGTGAATACTCTGCCATTGCCCAGTACGGTACACTGGCGGCAGTCACCGGCAAGACCTTTGCCCTGGACGAAGATCCGGATCAGGGTATGCTGGTCAACTTCCGGAATTACTACTATCCCAAGGAGACGATCCTGATCAAGAAGGAAGACGGTAAAACAGGCCAGCCAATTGGCGGGGCGGTGTTCGAGCTGTGGCAAAACGGTAACCGGCTCAGCTTTAATTATAATGAGATCACCCATCAATACGAACGGGACGAGGATGGTGATGGTGCCATCGATCAGATCGTTACCTCCAATGACGGCTTTTCCATTATCTCCACCACCGGCTTCAGCTACGATTATGGAGATGTGGTGGTCAAGGAGGTCCTGCCCCCTGCCGGCTATGACCCGGCACCGGATATCACGGTGGGAAAGGATGAAAACGGCACTGTATGCTTAAAGGATGTGCTGGATACACCGCAGGACCAGTGGCAACAGATCGCAGAAGTTCCCAACGAGGATGTGCTGGTCGTCAAGGACCATACTGCTGAGTATATCAGTGTTACTGTGGACAAGATCTGGAACACCAACACCCCGGCAGACAGCGTGGAGGTGGTGCTGCAGGCAAACGGTCAGCACGCGGCTGTGCTGTTCCCAGGTATGTCCGATGCCCAGGTGACCTTGAATGCCGGCAATTTGTGGTCTCACACCTGGTACGAACTGCCCCGGTACGCCAATGGACAAATGGTCCGGTGGAGTGTCAAGGAAGTGGTTATTGGCGGTAAGCCTACCCTCTCTGATGGTGTCACCTTTGCGAACTGGACCGTTACCTACTCCCCCGGTGTGGGAACGGACACAGACGGGGACGGAGATCCGGACCAATTGCACTTCACTGTTACCAATGCCACCCGACGGTTGCAGATGATCCTGACCAAGGTGGGTACCGACGGTGCGATCCTGCAGGGCAGTGTGTTCTCTCTGGAGCAGGTGGTCTTAAAGGATGGGCAATGGCAAACTGTCAACGGCGGCGAAAATACGCAGATCACCGACAGCAATGGTATGCTTACCTTTGATAACCTGACTGCCGATGCCTATTACCGGCTGGCAGAGTTAAGTGCCACCGACGGCTATTTCATCGGCTTCCAGCCGGTGGTGCTCACAATGGACGGCGCAGGCAATATCCGCAAGGTCCTCTCTGACGGCAGCTTTGCGGAGCTGAACGATCCACTGGTGCAGATCACCCGACCCTATAACATTCAGGTGGTCAACCTGCGAATGGAGCCGTTGCCGGAGACCGGCAGCACAGCTCCAACGGTGTATATTCAGACAGCGGCTTACGCACTGTTGGCTGCAGCTCTGTTTTTATACATAATTAAGCGTGGAAGGAGGCGTGAAAACTCCTTCTGAAACGCAGAAAACCCAATTTGAAAAATCATTGAAAGGAAGAAAACTATGAAAAACGCAAGAAAACTGATCGCTCTGGCTGTTGCTGTGATGCTCACTTTGGCTATGGCAACAACCGCATTCGCTGCCAGCGGCGGCACTATCTCCGTCACCGGTGAAACAGATGTGGAATATTCTGTATACAAGATGTTCACCATCGAGAAGGCAAACGGCAGCACCGACTATAAGTACAAAATCACCCCTGAATGGGAGGATTTTGCCAATGTAAGCGGTGTGAGCAAGTACTTCACTGTAGTAAACGAATATGTAATGTGGGAAAAGGACACCACCTCTGCTTCCGATGCTGCTGCAGTGGGTGAGCTGGCAAGAGCATATGTGGAAGATAAGGGTCTGACCACCACCAAGACCGTTGCGGTTAACGGCTCTGTGGCTGTGGAAGAGGATGGCTACTATCTGCTGGTTCCCAATAACGACAGCGCCAGCGGTGTGGTCGTGGTGGAAGGCGGCGAAACCGTGACCATCACAGAAAAGACCTCCGCTTCCGGTATGCCTACTGTGGAGAAGAAGGTCCAGGAGGATACCACCAATACCTATGGCGCCAGCAACACCGTAGATATCGGACAGGTCATTAACTTCCAGACCATCATCACCGCCGGCGAAGGTGCTTCCAAGTATGTTCTGCACGACTGTATGGATGAGCACATTGAATTCACCAATGCTATCTCCGTCACCCGTGACGGCAATGCTGTGGCGGAAAGCGAGTACACCGTGATCACAAAGGATAATGACACCCACAATCAGCTGTGTGCCGGCTGTACCTTCCATATCGTATTCAGCGACAGCCTGTGCGCAAGCCTGGCAGACGATGCTACCATCGTCATCAACTACACCGGCAAGCTGACCAAGGATAGCCATACTGAAACAGATCACGAAAACACCACCTGGCTGACCTACACAGATGAAAATGTTAAGTCCAACGAATCCACCACTGCCACCCAGACCTACAAGATCACCGTTACCAAGGTGGACGACAAGGGAGCACTGCTGGCAGGTGCAGGCTTCGTGCTCAAAGACAATGTTGGCTTGTACTATCACCGTGACGAGACCACCGGTGCTGTGACTTGGGTCTCCGATAAGAACGATGCAACGGAATACATCACGGATGCTACCGGTGTGGTCGAGTTCATTGGTGTTGACGCTGAGAACTTTACCCTGGAGGAAAAGACTGTTCCCGGCGGCTATACCGGCGTAGGCGAGACCCCCGTAACCACCAAAAACGGCGACTATGAAGTGACGGTTACCAACACCTTGGGTCAGGCACTGCCTGAAACCGGTGGTATCGGTACCACTGTGTTCTATATTTTTGGCGGCATTCTGGTTCTTGGGGCTGTGATACTCCTGGCTACCAGCAAGCGCAGAAATTCTGCACAGTAATTACTTTCTGACAGGGCGGGGCTTGCCCCGCCCTCAGAGAGTGAAAAAGATCCAACAGAAAGGAGAGCCCTGCACAATGAAAGGTAAAATTTTAAATATCGTTCTGGTGCTGGTGTTTGTAGCAGGGTTGTCCTTACTGCTGTATCCAACTGTAAGCAATGCCTACAACAACTATCTGCAATCCAAGACCATTGCCTCCTACTCTGAGCACGTAAACCAGCTGGAGAAGGACACCTATGAGAAGGAATGGAAAAAGGCGGAGGAATATAACCGGAGTTTGCTGGAGCGGGAAAACCCGTTTGTCCTGACCCAGGAGCTGGAGCAGATGTATTGGCAAACGCTGGATCTGAGTGGCAGAGGGATTATGGCATATATTGAGATCCCTTCCGTGGATGTAACACTTCCCATTGCCCACGGAACCTCGGATGAGACATTGCAAAGCTATGTGGGACATCTGGAATGGAGTTCTCTTCCGGTAGGCGGTAAAAATACCCACTGTATCATATCCGGTCACCGGGGACTTCCTTCCTCAGAGCTGTTTACGAATATTGACCATCTGGAGCTGGGAGACAAATTCTACCTGCATATTTTGGGAAAGACCCTGGAATATCAGGTGTGCAACATTGCGGTGGTAGAGCCCCAGGATCAGACCCTGCTGACAGTGGAAGAGGGGAAGGATCTGGTAACGCTGGTTACCTGCACCCCCTACGGTATCAATTCTCATCGCCTTTTGGTGCGGGGGATCCGAACGGGAGAGGGCAGTACGGAGAATGTGGGTGAGGTCTATGTGAAAAATGAAGTGACACAGATCGATACCCTTACCCTAGTGTCTGTGCTTGTGGTGATCTGCGCAGTGGTGGTGTTTGTAATATTGCTCCTGACAGGAAAAAGAAGAAAAGGAGGCGATCCCCCGGATGAGGCATCTGAGAAGGGCTAGTATCTGCATTTTTGCGGTCTTACTATGCTTTATGAACGGTATCTGTGCCTTTGCAGCGCCCACCGGAAGCTTGCAGGTAGTGAATGTGCAGTCTCCGGTGATCCTGTATCGGGTGGCGGATGCAGATGGAGAGCTGTCTGCGGATTTTTCCGGCGCACAGTTAGAACGGCTTGATGACCAAAATATCAATGCAGATAACGCAAAGCTTCTGGAAAAATTTGCAAAGGACAATGCCATTCAGGGACAAACCGGCGTGCCGGACAGCAATGGCAGTGTTCTTTTTCCGGGACTGGAGGAAAGTGTTTATCTGGTGCGCAGCACTGCGCAGTCGGCTGAATTTGCACCGTTTTTGGTGTGCATTCCCACTACCATAGCAGAAAAAACGGTCTATGACATTACAGCTACTCCGAAGGAGGAGACTCCGGATGAGACACTTCCGGAAACGGAGCCCACAGAGCCTGAGGCAAACATCCCCCAGACAGGCTATGTGCAATGGCCAAAGTATTTGTTCCTTGGAATCGGGATCCTGTCTATTGGCGCAGGGCTGTATGAGCTACTCCGGGGACGGAGGACGCGCTATGAATAAGGCACGAATACGCGGCTGTGTTTTGGTAATCGTTGGCATATTGCTGGTGTGCTGCGCTTTGGGTGTACATATATCCCAGAAGCAGCAGGACGCAATCGCAGGGCAGAATGCTGCTGTGCTGCTGAAGCAGCTGGAGTTGAACCGGATTCCCATCAAAGAGGATGTGCAAGCACCGGTGCCGGAGGCAGAATCTGTCCCTGTGCCCACAAAAATGCCGGAAAAAACCTATCTGGGTTATGCTATGATCGGCAGTTTGCGTATCCCGTCGGTGCAGATCCAGCTTCCGGTTATGAGCAGCTGGGATCAGACCCTGTTAAATCTTGCCCCTTGCCGTTATCAGGGAAGCATCCCCGATGGGAATATGATCATTATGGGGCATAACTATAAAAGCCACTTTACGCCCCTGCACAATATCACCCTTGGCGCGGAAGTGGAATTTGAAAATGTGGAGGGCGTTATATACCGCTACCGTGTGGCACAGATCGTGACCCTGCACCGCAGCGAGGGAGAAAAGCTGCCCTCCGGGTATCCACTGACCCTGTTTACCTGCACACCGGGAGGCTTGAACCGCCTGGTGGTTCGCTGTGAGCAGATCGAAGGGTAAATAGCAAAAGCGAGGTGAAATCACCTCGCTTTTTATAATGCAAAAGGAATGTGTCTGCTACAGACAAAGTTTGAGCCCAGGGCGGGGCTCCTGCCATTGCTGTGTCACGGATAGAAAAGGAATACTGCAAAAACACTTGATTTAATATTGGTTTTGTGCTATAATTTGCACCAGTACAAGATAAGGAGGCGTTGTTGCATTGCGGACAAGAGTAAGCACAACAAAATATGAGATCATTCAGGTCGCATCGGAATTTTTCTTTGATGTGGGCTTTTCCAATACTTCTCCTCAAATGATCGCCCAGGAGTTGGGGCTTAGCACAGGAAATATTACCTACTATTTCCCAACAAAAGAGCATTTGCTTGCAGTCCTGGTTGAGATGCTTTGCGATTTCCAGTTAAAGATGCTGGAAGCAGAGGCGGATATAGGGATCAGCTCTGTTGCTTCTATATGTCTGGAAACGATGACCGTAGCGGTAGCCTGTAACGACAGTGAGGTGGCAAGGGATTTCTTCACAGCTGTATTCCAAAGTGAGCGCTGCCGGAATTATCTGCGGGAAAACCACGTGGAGCGTGCGAAGAAGATATTTCATAAGGAGTGCAGCGGCTGGACAGATGAGGACTTTCATCAGGCGGAGCTGCTGGTTATGGGGCTGCAATACACAGCCATTGTTCCAACAAATGCAAATATTCCTTTGGAAAAGCGAATAGCAAGCGCCCTGAATCATATCCTCAGCATCTATGGCATAGAGGAGGCATCGCGTAAGAAGCAGATCGAAAAGGTCCTGGAGCGGGATTGCCGGGATATCAGCAAGCGCGTGCTCCAGGGCTTTACTGCCTTTGTGGAAAAGAAAAACGAACAAACTCTGGAGAGAATTATCAAAGGTAACCGTAAAAATAGCTATAAGTCCGCTTTGAACAGAAGGTAATCATATGAAAAGAAAAATTGCGAAAAAAGTATGTGCCTTTTTTCTGGCGTTGATGATGGCGGCAACCCTGTTGCCGATGACGGCTTTTGCCGCAGAGGGAAATGGGATAGCGTATTATGGGGTTTGGATCGGCGGGGAGCAATTTTCCTCGGAAAAGCGAACGATACCCGGACAAACCGGTACAGCAGCATACGATCCGGATACCAAAACACTGACACTGGATAATTACACATATATCGGAGAGGGGCTGGATGCCGACGATTGGCTCAGCATCCTTATTGAGATCAGTGGCGACCAGACGATCGTACTGAAGGGCGAAAATAAGATTGTCAGCACCTGCCAGTGCCATCCATACTGCTATGGAATCTATAATGGCAACGGTCGTACAACCATCATCGGTGCCAATGGCAAAAATGACTCCCTTCTGCTACAGACCGAAGGGTTACAGTGCAGTATGGGAATCTTTACTTATGCGCAGGTATCCTTGGCGTAACCCTCAGTGAATATAAAAGAAAAGTACTAAGCAAGCGGAAAACGTGAAAAAGTCGGGAGCAAACCGTCAAACTGAAATTTAATAAAATGGGAGGCGGCTCAAAAAACTGAGCCGCCTCCCTGAATCTTTTCATTTATCCTGGAAAATATGCGTTTCTTTACAGCCCCTTGCTTAATGGACCGTTAAGGAACATACAAAATCGTGTAAATATGCTTGCCGGTCTGTATAATACTCAGGCGTGGCGGTTACCAGTACCCAGGTAAAAATTTCTTCATCCGGGAAGTCCACCAGATAGGTGGCATAATAATTTTCGGTACCCTCTTTCTTTGCAGAATACAGTCCGTAGGTTACCATACCTTGGGGGTGCTTTTGTGTTTGGGAGTCCGTAATAACAGTTACAGCCGTTCTTTTATCAAACAACTCCTGATTTTGTATATCATAACCTTCCAGCGGTGTTAAACCCTCGGGAAGATCTGTATATTGATAAACCATAATGCTGATGTATGCATAGTCGTTGGTGATCTGCAGATCAAAACTGCCGCCAGTGTTTTCATAAAATGTGCTGTCTGCTGTGATCTGCAAATTGTAGTTGTCAATGGAAAACACCGTTTCTTTTGACGCAACAAGAGAATTGGCGTCATTCAAAAAAGAACAACCGGCAGTAGAAATCAGAACGCAGAAAATCAGAAGAATTACCATTGCTTTTTTCACGATAAAAAGGCCTCTTTCTGTAGATATCGTCTTGCTGAAAAACGAAAAGGTGGCCGCAACACAGCAAGTTATTCTCCAAGAATAATTCCCAGCCTAAGGCGGCGGAGCACTTTTGTCAGGACAATGGAAATAAAGATGGAAACCACTGCCATTGCCACAGACAATATAATTGGGGGGATATTTTTGCTTGCCAGGTAATAATAACCCAGATAAATGATCATGGGGTGGAACAGGAAAATACCCATAGATGTGTCTGTGATGCATTGGAAAAATTTTGTACCAATTAGTCTTGTTCCTCGTTCCAGAAATACAGAAAGCATCATAAGCATCACAACGCCTGCCAGCCGATAGGTAAAATAAAGTAAATCGTTGGGACAATAGAAAAAATAGCCCAGAAGGAGGAACGGTAAAAGGATAATGGCATACCAAAACTTTACAAATATGGTTGCAATCTTATCATAATAAAAATGGAACAGAGCACCGATCAGGAAAAACAATTGATAGGTAGCAGCGGAACTTAACTGCTGATCACCGGGCAGGTGCTTTGCCAGCAAATATACTGCCACAGATACAATCAGCACTACCAGCCGTGTAAAATGGGATTTAAGAAGCAATTTTCTTAAGAAAATGGCAAATAGGAATATGATAAACAGACAAAGAAGAAACCACAGGTGCCGGGAATCCAATGACCGCAGGATTCCAATGTGGCAAAACCCCCAATACCCTCTGCTCGTCAATCCCAGCAAACACATTGCCGGTGCAACATACAAAAAGCCGAATACATAATAAGGGATCAGCAATCGCTTTGCCTTATTTCCAATAAATTTTAAGATGTTTTTATATTTTCCTTGCCCAATGCAAAGTCCGTATACCGCTCCCGAAACGAACATAAAAAGCGGCATATGGAAAAGATATATGTAATCCGTTGCCTTGGATAAAATAAATGACTGATTGATTGGAGTAAAGGCACCGGTGGGGGTATACATTCTTGTGCTGTGGGCAAATACGACCAGCAACACTGCAATAAATTTTGCAATGTTATATACCCCGGATGGATTGGATTTCTTGTTCATAACCGTCACCTCTGAGCCTATCGGTTTTATTGGCAGTTTAAGTAGCCACACAAGACTTTCAGAGTGTTGTATACGCCGTCAATGTGGCTGCGCTCATAGCCGTGGCTGGCGTACACACCGGCACCGATCAGACCGTGGCGGATGTCAAAGCCTGCCCGCAAGGTGGCTTCCACATCGGAGCCGTAGTGGGGATATACATCTACTGCATAGTCAGCGCCGGTTTTCTTGGCGGCATCGATCAGTTTTCCTACCACTTCATAACTGTAGGGGCCGCCGGAGTCCTTTGCGCAAACGGAAACCTGCCGCTCGGTGCAACTCAGGCCGTTGCCGACGCAGCCCATATCTACGGAAATGGCTTCCGTTACCCCTTCCGGTACAGAGGCAGAACCGCCGTGTCCCACTTCCTCATATACGGTGATATGCACCCAGGTGCGGCGGGTAGGGGTGATCTTATTGTCTGCCAGATACTTGGCAAAGCCCAGCAGGATGCCCACAGACAGTTTGTCATCCAGAAAACGGCTTTTCAGGTAGCCGGAGGCTGTGCGGCGGGTGCGGGGGTCAAAGCAGACAATATCCCCCACCTGAACGCCCAGTTTTTTCGTGTCCTCGGCAGAGGAAACAGGCTCGTCCAGCACGATTTCAGTGGTGTCAAAATTGCGGCTGGTGGTGGCATAGTCTCCATTTACGTGAACAGAGGCGTTGCAAAGTTGCAGTGTGCCTTCGATCACCTTGCCGCAGCGGGTGTAGACGCGGACATTTTCGCTTTCCCCATTGTTGGCACTCATACCCCCCAGGGGTGTCACCCGAAGGCGTCCGTTTCCTTTGATCTCGGCTACCATGGCACCCAGCGTGTCTGCATGGGCAGCCAGCAGCAGTCCGTCATTGGCGTTTTCGCCACCCAGATCCACCAGAACACCGCCTTTTGCAGTGATGTTTGCGTCAAAGCCCAGGGCTTGAAAAGCATCTTTTATCCATTGGGAAGCCTGGTCTGTAAAGCCGGAAGGGGAGTCGATCGCCAAAAGCTGGGCGGTTTTCTCCCAGGCATAATCTGCATAAGTATGCGCTAGCATTTGTGTGTCCTCCAAATCTTACAAAATTCACAGAAGAATGTGGTTATTATCTTACCATATTGGGGGAAGAAAAACAATCCCTTGTGTTTTTTTACCAAAAAATGCCATAGGATTTGGTGGGTTTTTTTACGATATCGGTTGCATTTTGAGAAAAAATGCGCTAAAATAGAATGGCGAAATTGTCTGCAACTGGGAGACATTCCCGGAAATCAGTAAGAGGAGGCAGACACTTTATGGAAATGAAATATTCCTTTTGTGATCTCCATAGCCATATATTGCCCGGAATGGATGACGGCTGTCAGACGGTAGGTGGGGCGATACAGTTGCTCCGTGCCAGTTATGAGCAGGGCATCAAGAAGATCTGTGCTACCCCCCACTACTATCCGGTTGAATCGGTAGAAGAATTTTTGGTTCGCCGGGATACGTCGGTTGCTTCATTACAGAAAGCACTGGAGCAGGTGACACTTCCGGTCCCCCAGATTTGCCTGGGTGCGGAGGTGGCTTACCGGCCGGGTATCTGCTATCAGGAAGACCTGAACAAACTGTGTATTGGCAAATCTCAGTACTTACTTTTGGAACTGCCTTTTGGCAAGTGGGGCGAAGAAGTGATCCGGACAGTGCGCAGTATTTGCAATGTTCAGGGGCTTACCCCGATCCTTGCCCATATTGAGCGGTATCTTCCTATGCAAGACAAGCATATTCTGGAGCAACTTCTGGATCAGGAGGTTCTGGTGCAGATGAATGCAGCCAGGTTGCTGCATCTTTCCAGCCGGGGACAGGCCCGTCGGCTGCTGCATAACGGAACGGTCCAGTTGCTCGGTTCAGATTGCCACAACAATACATCCAGACCTCAGAACCTTGGGCAGGCCGTTGAATACCTGCAAAAGAAAGGTATGGACGATGTACTGGAAGAATTGTCCCGCCGCAGCCGAAGAATTTTCCGGGAAGCTGTCGGGGAGAAAAAATAATCGGAGGAAACACTCCGAGTTTCAGGAGAATGGTTATGAGTAAAAGACCTAAGCAGAACCGTCGGTTCGAGCATTGGCACTTAATGGCATTTCTACTGGCACTGTTTGATATATTTGCGGTAAACCTTTCTTATTTTCTAGCGCTCTGGTTTCGGTTTGACTGTATGTATTCCGAAATACCTTGGGATCGGTATATGGTTCCTTTCCTTAAATTTGCGCCGATCTATGCAGTTGTTTGCCTGGTTATCTTTTGGCGATTCCGGTTATATAACAGCATTTGGAGATTTGCCAGCATCAGTGAGTTGATGCGGGTTATGCTGGCATCGGTCACCACATCGGTTGTACATATTATCGGCATTACATTGCTCTTTAGAAGAATGCCCATTTCCTACTATGTGATCGGTATGTGCATTCAGTTTTTAATGATTTTAGGCGTTCGTTTCTCTTATCGGTTTGTGCTGTTGGAGAAAAACAGAATCCAAAAGGGCAACGATGTGGAACGGGTAATGCTGGTGGGAGCCGGCAATGCAGGTCAAAATATCCTGCGGGATGTGGCGATTATGAAGGAAGCCTCTATGAAGGTATGCTGCATTATCGACGATAATCCCAATAAATGGGGACGCTATGTGGAAGGCATTCCCGTAGTGGGCGGCAGAGAGGATATTTTGCTGAATGTAGAAAAGTATAAGATTAAAAAGATCCTGATTGCAATTCCCAGCGCCAGCGCGGAAGATAAGCGGGACATCCTGAATATCTGCAAGGAAACCGGTTGCGAGATGAAAAATCTGCCGAGTGTTTACCAGTTGCTGTCCGGTCGCGTCACGGTTGCCAATATGAAGGATGTGGCAGTGGAAGATCTGCTGGGCAGAGAACCGGTCAAAGTCTGTATGACGGAGATCTATAAAGAAATTCAGGGAAAGACCATCCTGGTAACCGGCGGTGGCGGATCCATTGGCAGCGAACTGTGCCGTCAGATCGCGGCCCATCATCCCCGGCAACTAATCATTTTTGATATTTATGAAAACAATGCCTATGACATCGAGCAGGAGTTGCGCCGGGAATATCCAAACTTGAATTTAACGGTTCTGATCGGATCTGTTCGGGACAGCCGGCGTATTAACAGTGTTTTTGAGATATATAAGCCGGATACAGTGTATCACGCAGCGGCCCATAAGCACGTGCCGCTGATGGAGAGCAGCCCCTGTGAGGCAATCAAAAACAATGTAATCGGTACATATAAGACAGCCTATGCAGCACTGATCAATGGCTGTAAACGGTTTGTTTTGATCAGCACAGACAAGGCAGTCAACCCCACCAATATTATGGGCGCCAGCAAGCGGCTGTGCGAGATGGTGATCCAGAGTTTTGACCGGGCGGTAAAAACAGGTTCGGCAAAAAATCTCCCGATGCTGTTTACCCATCAGGAGGATGGCTTGGGTGATGCGCAGGATATAAAGAATTATTGCACAGAATATGTGGCAGTGCGTTTTGGCAATGTGCTGGGCAGCAACGGTTCTGTGATCCCGCTGTTTAAGAAGCAGATTGAAAAGGGTGGTCCGGTCACGGTAACCCATCCGGATGTGATCCGGTATTTTATGACCATCCCGGAAGCGGTCAGTTTGGTTTTGCAGGCAGGAATTTATGCCAGCGGCGGCGAAATCTTTGTACTGGATATGGGATCACCGGTGAAGATCGACGAATTGGCACGAAATCTGATTAAACTGTCCGGACTGAAACCGGATGAGGATGTTCAGATCCAGTACACCGGATTGCGCCCCGGCGAAAAACTGTATGAAGAAAAGTTAATGGCAGAAGAAGGTATGCAGCGAACGGTCAATGAACTGATCCATATTGGAAATCCCATTCCCTTTGATACGGATGTATTTTTGATACAGCTCCAGCAGCTGATGACAGCGGCCTATGAAAACGATCCGGATATCGGGCGGCTTGTTGAAAAAATGGTAGCAACCTATCATCCGGAAGCTGCCGGAATTGGCGAAAAGGATCAGCGGTACAAAGAAATCTTTACAAAACCGGAACTGATCAAGATTTAAAAATAAGCAGGAGGAGAGAATTATGCAAACAATGACGGTGCCTTTTTCGCCGCCGGATATTTCCGAATTGGAAATTGCTGAGGTAGCGGCTGCCTTGCGCTCCGGATGGATCACAACAGGTCCTCGTACAAAGGAACTGGAAAAGAGAATCGCTGCGTATATTGGCGTGAACCGTTGTGTTTGCCTGAATTCTCAAACAGCCTGCGCAGAAATGGCACTGCACACATTGGGGATCGGCCCCGGTGATGAAGTGATCCTGCCTGCCTATACATACACGGCTACCGCATCTGTTGTTTGCCACGTTGGGGCAACCCCTGTAATGATCGATTGCCAGAAAGATTCTCTGGAAATGGATTACGATGCAGTGGAGGCAGCGATCAATAAAAAAACAAAAGCAATTATTCCCGTAGATTTGGCAGGAATCCCTTGCGACTACGCAAGAATTTTTCAGATCGCAGAGAAAAAACGGGATTTATTTAAGCCTACCTCTCAGATCCAGAAAGCATTGGGACGAATTGCGGTGATGGCAGATACAGCCCACGCCTTTGGTGCAAAACTGGGAGAGAAAAGGATTGGAAATGTGGCTGATTTTTCCTCTTTTTCCTTCCACGCAGTTAAAAATCTCACCACAGCCGAGGGCGGCGCATTGACCTGGCGGACCATCGAAGGAATCGATGATGAGCAGATTTACAAGAAACTCCAGTTGCTGAGTTTGCACGGCCAGAGCAAGGATGCCCTGGCTAAGACCCAGTTGGGCGCGTGGGAATATGATATTGTGGGAACTTGGTATAAGTGCAATATGACGGATGTTACAGCGGCAATTGGACTGAAGCAGCTGGAGCGCTATGAAGGAATGCTTGCCCGGCGGGCAGAGACCATCGGCAAATATGATGCAGCACTTAAGCCTCTGGGCGTGCAGGTGCTGGAGCACTACACCGATGCGCATACATCCTCCGGACATCTGTACCTGACCCGGATCCCCGGCATTACCACCGAACAAAGAAATGAGATTATCATAAAAATGGCAGAGCAGGGCATTGCCTGCAATGTGCATTATAAGCCACTGCCAATGCATACGGCTTATAAGAACCTGGGCTTTAACATTGCAGATTATCCCAATGCTTATGCCCACTTTGCTAATGAGATTACCCTCCCGCTGCATACCAACTTGACGGATGCACAAGTGGATTATGTGATCGAGAATTATGTGCAGATAGTAAAGGAATATATTTGACAATGATTTGCAAATGGGAAAAGTTGCCATCGGAACTGCAAACAGAAGAAATCCGGCCGTATTATGAACAACTGAAAAAGAAAAATGTGAGTTTGTTTTTTAAGCGGGTATTTGATGTGCTGGCATCTGCGATTATGCTGGTTGTTTTGTCACCGGTTTTTCTGGTGCTTGCCATTGCCATCAAATTGGATACGCCAGGACCTGTGTTTTACCGTCAAGTGCGGGTAACGCAGTATGGAAAGCAGTTCCGGATTTTCAAGTTCCGTTCTATGGTGCAGGATGCAGACAAGGGATCGCTGGTTACTGTGGGAAAGGATAGCCGGATCACCCGGGTGGGAAAACTGATCCGCAAGTGCCGGCTGGATGAAATCTGTCAACTCATTGACATTTTCCGCGGCACAATGACCTTTGTGGGAACACGCCCGGAAGTGCCCAAATATGTGGCAAGTTATACACCGGAAATGATGGCAACATTGTTGTTGCCGGCAGGCGTGACCAGTCTTGCCAGCGTCCTTTATAAGGACGAGGATATGTTGCTTGCAGACGCAGAAGATGTGGACAAGACCTATATAGAGCAGGTGCTGCCCGGGAAAATGCGGTATAATCTGAAGGAAATTAAAGAATTTAGTTTTTTCCGGGATATCAAAATAATGATTATGACTGTGTTTGCAATGCTTGGTAAGGAGTATAAAGATACGGTCAAAGCAGACGATTCTTGTGCAGTATTGCCTAAGTGAGGAACAGATGGTACAGATCAAAACAGTTAATTACGGCGAAAAAAATGTTGTGGATGAAGTGGTGTCCATTCATTTAGCAACATTTACAGGGTTCTTCTTGACTTTTATGGGAAGAGGATTCTTAAAACAGATGTATACTTCCTATTGTCGCCACGAAAAGTCAAACTTATTGGTAGCCTATGATGACCGACAGAATCCTGTGGGTTTTTTAGCATATTCCGGTGACCTGAGTGGGCTGTATAAGTTTATGATAAAAAAACGCCTGATTGGGTTTGCCTGGTATGCATTTTGTGCTTTTTTGCGCAAGCCGTCCGTTTTTATGCGCCTGGTGCGGGCATTTCTGAAGCCCGGCGAGAGTAAGCGGAAAGAAAACTATATAGAGCTGGCATCCATTGGTGTGAGCCCTGTATGTGAATCCAAAGGTGTTGGAACACAACTGATTGAATACCTGAAGCAAAATGTGAATTTTCAGGAATATGCCTATATAACCCTGGAGACAGACGCAATTAACAACGAAAAAGCAAACCATTTTTATCAGAAAAACGGTTTCGTGTTGGAGCGCACATTTGAAACCAATGAAGGCAGAAAAATGAACGAATATCGATACAGTGAAAACTAGGAGAGAATTTGTATGAAAAAGATGCTATATATACTCAATGTGGCAAAGGGTATTAATAGTTTTTCTTATGCAAGTATTTGTGCGGCAAAAACACTGGGAATCGATTTTCATATTGCGGGGAACTGGGGTTATACTTCGGAGGAAGAAAGAAAAGCGGATGAAGAAAAGTATGGGGTCCATATTTACCAAATCGATTTTATCCGGGCACCCTACGATCCCGGAAACCGAAAAGCAATGAAACAATTGCGTGAAGTGATAGATCGGGAAAATTTCGATGTTATTCACTGCAATACGCCTATAGGCGGTCTTCTCGGCCGATTGGCGGGAAAAAAGTGCGGTGTGAAAAAGGTGATCTATCAAGTACACGGCTTTCACTTTTATAAGGGCGCTCCTTTGCTAAATTGGTTGATCTATTATCCAATCGAGCGCCTTTTGGCGCGTTATACGGACGGGTTGATCACCATTAACTGTGAGGATTTCGAATTCGCCCAGCGGCTGAAATTACGCAACGGGGGAAAAGTGTACTATGTTCCCGGTGTGGGAATTGACATAGAGCAGTTTCAATTTGATCCGGCAGTCCGTGAAAGCAAGCGGCAGGAATTGGGCATTACGGATGATACGATTATGCTGATCTCTGCCGGAGAACTGAACGACAACAAAAACAACAGAGTGATTATTTCCGCCCTCAGCGCACTGAAAGATCCTAAAGTACAGTATTTTCTGTGCGGTGTTGGAGAGCGGGAAGAAACGCTGCAGAAGCAGGCAGAGGCTGCGGGATTGGGACAGCAGGTCCACTTCCTTGGCTACAGGCAGGATATGAAGGAACTGCTGCAGGCAGCGGATGCTTTTGTGATGCCATCTTTCCGGGAGGGTTTGTCCAGATCCATTATGGAGGCAATGTCCTGTGGATTACCCTGTATTGTGTCTAAGATCCGGGGCAATGAAGACCTGGTAGAAGAAAGGTCGGGAGGTTTCCTGCGGGCGCCGGTAGATGTGGCTGGTTTTGCAGAGGCAATCAAACAGATTTCAGACAATGCCGATTTGCGGCAGAAAATGCGGGAATACAATCTGGAACGGATTAAGAAATTTGATGTTTCGGTGGTAGAAAAAGAACTTTGCAGCATTTATACAGAAGTACTGCAGAAAGACTAAAATAAAACGAAAGAAGAAACGGCAAATGAAGATAGCATTCTTTATTGGAAGTATGCAGCGAGGCGGCGCGGAACGCGTAATTTCTATACTGGCCAATGATTATAGCAGCAGAGGCTGGGATGTGGATATTGTATTGCTGCTGAACAATAAAGTTGAATATAAACTCGATGATCGAATCCATATTGTGGATTTGACAAGAGAAGGTTCCGGCTATCTGAAAAATGCAGTATATTGGCTCAAAGGTATTCGCCGTTATTTTAAGAGACAAAAAATTGATAAAGCAGTATCTTTTGTGGGCAGGATCAATGCATTGGTGTTAACAGCCGCAATTGGTCTTAAGAAGCCTATTGTGGTTTCGGAGCGCAACGACCCCAACCGGGATGGCCGGGGAGCGTTTATGCAGAAATACTGCAATAGAATTTATCGTCGGGCGAAAACAATCGTTTTTCAAAACAAGTATCAACAAGGTTGTTTCCATAAAAAACTGGCTTGCAGAAGTGTCATTATACCCAATCCTATACAAGTAGAACGGGAAGCGGCGGAGAATCGCTTACATAAAATTGTAACGGCCGGGCGTTTGATGCCCCAGAAGAATCAGAAAATGTTGATCAGTGCTTTTGCATCTATCCATAAAGTCCACCCTGGGTATGTGTTGGATATTTATGGAGAGGGTCCATTGCGGGAGGAACTGCAGCAGCAGATCAACGATCTGAAACTGACAGAGGCAGTCACACTGCATGGCAATGTGCTGAATATTCACCAGCAAATGGCTGATGCGGAAATATTTGTACTGCCTAGTGACTTTGAGGGGCAATCCAACGCATTGCTGGAAGCAATGATGATGGGTCTTCCTTGTATTGCAGCCAATTATGCTGGTTGTGATGAGGTGATCCGCAATGGGGAAAATGGTTTGATAATTCCCTGTGGAGATCAAAGCGCTCTGGAAGTAGCGATGGAACGGCTAATTACAGATCCAGCGCTTGCGAGAAAACTAGGAACATCTGCAAAAGAAGATTCAACACAATATGCAGTAGCTACAGTGATAGAAAAATGGCGCCTAGCTATTGAGCATTAAAGATGTGCAATACTTGTGTGGTTATTAAAAACCATATTAAACTAATTGGAAATTTAGTGATGCCGCAGAACAGGAGATTATATGAAGAAAATACTATTGTTAGTTCCGTCTCTTTGTATAGGCGGACAAGAAAAGATAGCAATAAATACATATAATTGTCTTAAGGATCAGTATGATGTAAGTTTCGCAATTTTTCAAAGAAAAGATATAGAATATGAGCACCCGTGCGAAATGATCAATTTAGATATACCTGCCAACGATGGCATAATTAGAAAGATTTGGAATCAATTCCGAAGAATTATAAGAGTTGCTAGATTGCGCCGAAAGCTGGATGTTGATGTGGTTATGTCCTTTGGAATGACCGCCAATATTACTAATTGTTTTACAAGTATTATTTCGAGGGGAAAATCAATTGCCGCTATTCATGGCTTTGCAGGTGTTAAAAAATCATTGATACTTAGCCTTGTTTTAAGGTGCTGTGACGCGGTGATTTGTATTGCAAAAGCTATGAAGGAAGAAGTGTTGCGATTATATCCAACTTCTAAAAATGTTGTTGTTGTTGAAAATGGCTACGATATTGAGCAAATAATATGCAAGGCTAATGATGGAACAATGGAAGGGTTCACACATCCTGTTGTGTTGAGCATAGGAAGATTGGAAGATGTGAAGGGCTTTGATCGGCTAATCAAAGCAGTAGCTTATGCGAAAAAAGAATGTCCTTCATTAAAATTAGCAATAATGGGTGAAGGCAAGCAAAGATCTTTTTTGGAAGAGTTAGCACGGGAGAAGGATGTGGCTGAGTCGGTTTCTTTTCTGGGGCATCAATCTAATCCTTATTGTTACCTAAAAACTGCAGATTTGTTTGTGCTGTCCTCTCGGAGCGAAGGATTTCCTAACTCTCTTATTGAAGCACTTGCGTGTAAATGTCCAATTGTATCAGTGGATTGCAAATCAGGTCCTCGTGAAATTCTATCAGAGATATATTCCTCTGCTCCAGTGCAGGGGATTTTAGAGGAAAAGTATGGAGTTTTAGTCGAGAATTCTGATTCGGAAGAGCAAATAGTGGAGTTTTTGTCCAAGGCAATATTATTGCTGATCAACAGTGAAGAAAAAAGAAGTAGATATAGAAATAATGGCGAGACAAGAGCAAACCAATTCAATAATGAGATTTATAAAAATAAAATTATAAACATCATAGAATCGTTTG
The DNA here is from genome assembly GCA_045587865.1 of Faecousia sp. Classification (GTDB taxonomy): domain Bacteria; phylum Bacillota; class Clostridia; order Oscillospirales; family Oscillospiraceae; genus Faecousia. Next base: position 11,760 of record JAZNDD010000028.1, on the reverse strand, counting down.
ATCGTGTGTAAGGGGATTATTATATTTGATGGGATAAGTTTCCTTGCTGAATAAAAGCTATTACTTTGTTATAGGTGATTTTAGTGTGTAAAGTTTCGTTTATCATTGCGTCGATGGTGGCTAATGGCGCAGAACGTGTCATGAGCCTTTTGGTTAATGATGCTGTGGCTAAAGGTGTTGAAGTTGAATTGATGCTACTGAGCAACAATACGGTAGATTATAAGTTGGATGAGCGCGTAAAGGTATATTTCTTGGGAGAAAATCTTCCCAACGGGCGAATCCGAGCAAGCTATGGCCGCTTTTCCAATCTCAGAAAGCGAATAAAGGAATTCAAACCAGATGTTGTTGTTTCTTTTTTGACAGTCTGTAATATTTATGCATATTTTGCAACGAGAGGATTAGGCGTCCCTGTGATTTTGAGCGAAAGGAATGATCCGGTTCGTGGTTGCACAGGAAAACTACAACGCTTGGCAAGAAATATAAGCTATTCTTTATCCAATGGAATTATTTTTCAAACAGAGGAAGCCAGATCATGCTTTCACAAACGCATAAGAAAGAAAGCGACAGTTATTCCCAATCCGGTGAAAGAAGGATTGCCCGTTGCAGACATAGAAAATCGAGAGAAAATAGTTGTTGCAGCGGGTCGTTTGACAGAACAGAAAAATTATCCGATGATGCTAAAGGCGTTTAGCGTTTTCAATCGTAAGCAACCTGAGTATAAACTCCATATCTATGGTGATGGAGAAATGAAAGATTCGTTGCAAGAATATGCTCAGAAATTAGGGCTTGAGCAACAAGTGGAATTTAAGGGGCTTGTACAGGATTTACACAATAGAATGGTGCGGGCAGGAATGTTTGTTTTATCTTCCGATTACGAAGGTATATCTAATTCATTGCTCGAAAGTCTTTCTATGGGAGTACCGTGCATTTCAACGGATTGCCCTTGCGGCGGTTCGAGCTATTTAATAAAAAATGGTGAAAATGGATTATTAGTGCCTGTTGGAAATGCGGAAAAATTAGCAGAAGCAATGATAAAAGTCGCAGAGTCTGATGAATATGCAATGAAATTAGGCAGCGCTGCACGTAAGATTAGAGAGGTGCATTCTGCTGAAGTGATAATAAAAAGATATTTTGATTACATACAGCGCATCCAGTCTAATTATAGGCGGTGCAAATAACTAGATTTAATGCTCCAATGAAAATGCGGTAGCGATAGACAAGCAGAAGGACACAGCTATGAAAAACTTTATTGTAACGGTTGATACAGAAGGAGACAATCTGTGGGATTGGAAACCGGGGAAAGAAATTACAACTGAAAATACACTATATATTCCCCGTTTTCAGGAATTGTGTGAAAAGTATGGCTTTATGCCTGTGTATCTGACAAATTACGAGATGGCAAAAGACGATAGATTTGTTGCGTATGCAGGTCAAAAAGCGAAGGAAGGCAAGTGTGAAATCGGAATGCACTTGCACGCTTGGAACACTCCTCCGGAATACGTATTAGAGGATCGGTTTGGTGGAAACCCCTATATTACAGAATATCCTGCTGAGATCATAGAGCAAAAGGTTGTTACTATGATGAATTTACTGCAGGATCGTTTCGAACAGCCTATTGTATCGCATCGATCTGGTCGTTGGGCAACGAATGATATTTATTTTGAAGCACTTGTAAAAAATGGAATTCGCGTGGATTGTTCTGTTACACCGGAATTAAATTTATCTAAAATACCAGGATATTCTTGCCATTGCGGAAATGATTACAGCAAAGCTCCCAAAGGCATTTATGAAATATATCCGGGACTTTTGGAAGTGCCTATGACGACAAAGCGAGTCCGGTGTTGCAAAGCTGGTAACTTGCCGCACAGAATTAAAGCGTTATTGTGGGGGGCTGAAATGTGGCTTCGTCCAATTTTAGACTCAGCTGCATATATGCAAACACTAACGCAACGAGTAATTCGTGAGGATGGTGGTGACTGCTTAGAATTTATGGTTCATTCGTCAGAATTGATGCCAGGAGCAAGTCCGTATTTTAAGACAAAAGAAGATATAGAGAATATGTATGTAATTCTAGAAAACTATTTCGTCTATGTTTCTTCATTGGGATATACGGGATGTACGCTACAAGACATTGTAATAAAAGGATGCGTATGATATGTATATACAGAAAATAATTAAAAAGTTGTTCGGCGGAAGTTATGAACATGCAGTGAAAGCCGGCATGAAGGTAGGCACGGGTGTTACCGTGATGGGGGAATGTTAATTTTGGCTCAGAACCGTATTTGATCACATTAGAAAACGAAGTTCGCATATCTTCGGATGTTTCCTTTGTAACGCATGATGGTGGAACCTGGGCGTTCAGGGACCAACCGGAATATGCCGATGTTATTAAATATGGAAAAATTCATGTGGGTGAGCGAACCTTTATTGGAATGGGTAGCATTATTATGCCTGGTGTTACCATTGGCAAGCGTTGCGTGATTGGCGCCGGTAGCGTTGTAACAAAGGATATTCCGGATGGAAATGTTGCAGTTGGTGTTCCGGCAACGGTGATTATGACAACCGCAGAATATGCAAGGAAAAGTAAGGATGACTTAAGACCCTACGATGTAAACGCTTATATGCAAAATAAAAAGGCATACTTACTGGAATGGCTGTAATCAATTTCTGTAGCGACAATAAAAACGGGCTGAAAGAAGTTTTCAAACGAGGTTTTTGAGATATGATTATTAAGAATTACTTAAGAAATCCTGTGAAATACGCAGTATTATCGCTTGCCAATCACAAACTTTTACATTGGTTGCCCGACAAGCCCTATGTGAAGTTACTTTATTGGGCAAACATAGGAAAAAGACTGCGTTTAAAAAAACCTCAGACCTTTAATGAGAAACTGCAATGGTTGAAGCTTTATGACCGCAAGTTGGAGTATACTCAGATGGTGGACAAGTACGAAGCAAAAAAATATGTTGCAGGTAGAATTGGCGAGGAATATATTATTCCCACATTAGGTGTGTGGAATAAATTTGAAGAGATTGATTTTGACAGTTTGCCTGATCAGTTTGTATTAAAATGTACCCACGATAGCGGCGGCCTAGTCATCTGCAAAGATAAGAGCAGGTTAAATATGGCAGAAGCAAAGAAAAAAATTGAAGATTGTTTGCAAAGCCGTTACTACATGTTGCATCGCGAGTGGCCATATAAAAATGTAAAGCCTCGCATTATTGCAGAAACCTATATGGAGGATGCGGCAACAGCTGAGTTGCGGGATTATAAATTTTTCTGCTTTGATGGCAAGGTGAAGGCTTTGTTTATTGCAACAGAGAGAAGCAATGAAACAGAAGAAACAAAGTTTGACTTTTTTGATGAAAACTTTAATCACTTGCCGTTTACCAATGGCCATCCCAACGCAACTTCTTTACCTCAAAAACCTGTTAATTTTGAAAAAATGAAGGAACTTGCAGGGGCATTGTCAAAAGGGATTCCTCATGTGCGGGTAGATTTTTACGAAGCAAACGGAAAAATCTACTTTGGAGAATTGACATTCTATCATTGGAGTGGTATAGTGTCCTTCAATCCGGAAGAGTGGGATTATAAATTTGGTGACTGGATCAAGTTACCCAAAGATTGAAATGCAAATTATTCATATTTGCAAGATGCAGATATAGGTAATAGCAATAGTTAGGAAGCATAAGTTTAATGAGAAAAATTATATTAAAAATTAATCGAAAACACAGTTCTCTAGAGAATGCTGAAATTATTTTGAATCAGGAAAAACAGCAGATGATCTTTATTCTGCTGTTTAGTGTGTTCTATTTGCTTCGGGATTTGGCAGGAGTAGCTTTTCCTGACATTTTGTTTTCCGGTCTTTGTGCGCTAGGATTTCTTATGATGGACAAGGGAACTTGCCTTGGTGTGTATATGTTTACCACTACATTGACAGTTCCTCATAATGAAATTATTCTGGTCTATATTATCTTACTGCTTGCCAAAATGCTTTTGGCTGGAAGAACCAGAATGAACGGGAAAATGGTTATTATGACTATTGGAATGCTACTGCTGCAGTTTGTGAATATGACATTGTATTCTACGAGCTCCGTAGGAGGAGCACTTTATGATTATGTTACAAGAATGCTGATAATCATTGTTCCACTGTTTTGGTACGATGCGGATTATTCCGCAGAAGATTTCCGAAGTGCATTGATGTGCTATGCCGCGGGTGTTATGTTGGGTGGTACAGTGACGATGATCATCACTGCGGATTTGATTACCTGGGACACATTGTTAAAAGGCACAGGCGACTACCGGTTGGGATATACTTATAACATGGGCGAAGGTATGCAGACTACCTATAATGCCAATCAGCTTGCTGTTATGTTCGCAATCGCAATTGCTATTTTGTTGCAGCGAATGGACGACAAAAGAATGTCAAAGCTTATTGGCTTCGCATTAGTGGGATATTCTATGTTCCTTGTGGTTTTGACTCGTTCCAGAACAGGTTTATTGACCATTGCTATGATTATCCTAATCTACTATTTTGTGTTGGTTGTCCGCAGAGGAAAGATTTTTGCAGGTGTTTTATTGCTGGGTGCATTGGTTGCAATAGTCTTAATGGTGATGAAAATTATGCCTGATGTAGTAGAACGAGTGATCAATCGTTTTGTAGATCAGGAGGATATTTCAAACGGTAGAACGGAGCTGTTTATAGGGTATATAAAGGCGTGGATTAGTAGTCCGTGGTGCTTCTTTTTTGGATATGGAATACGTCTAGGCGCTCAACAAGCAGATGTTGGGAGCACACCACATAATGCGATTGCAGACATTCTGATTTCCTGGGGACTTATAGGAATGATCCTTGTTTGTGGAGTAGCCGGAATGTGCCTTAATAGGGGGATTAAAAATATAAACAAGAAAGAGCGTATTATGGCCTTGCTTCCGGCGATAGTAGCGCTTATTGCGTCCATGGCAGGCCAGTACCTGGACACCTCCTATCCCCACCCTCGTCTTTGCTTCCTGTTCCTAGCGGCAAAGGCCAGTGAAATCGTAATAGATAATCATAACGAAAAGCACGCAAGTCAGAACGGCACAAATAGGCTGTAAAGATGAAGAATAAGATGTAAACTATTAGATGAAAACAAATGTTTTTGGGAGAATATAAAATGTGTAACGAATATCCGTTAGTATCTGCTATTATACCCACATATAAACGGAAACCTGAGATGGTAAAACGTGCGTTATCCAGTGCGGTTGGACAAACATATCCGAACATGGAAGTCATTGTAGTCGATGATAGCCCGTTAGATTATGAGTTGCGAGAAGCAGTGCGTGCGTTGGTGGAAAGCTTTGGGGCAACATATATTGACCAAAAGGGCAGCAAAGGAGCATGTACTGCAAGAAATACAGGATTAGCGGTGGCACGCGGAGAATTTGTTGCATTCCTAGACGATGACGATGAATGGGTGCCAGAGAAAATTGCCAAACAGATTGTGAAGTTTGAAAGGGAAGAAATTGCGCTGATATATACTGAAGCCGATATTGTAAACGATTCCACGGGCGATAAAAGGAGATTTGAAGTAGAACATCTTAGCGGTCACATTTTTGATAAGTTATTGGAAGGCAATTATATTGGTGCTACATCTACACCGCTTATTCGAGCACAGTATTTGCGCGAGGTTGGTGGTTTTGATGAGCAAATGCAATCGGCACAGGATTATGATCTCTGGCTTCGATTGGCACAAAAATATAGAATAGATTATTGCAAAGAACCACTAATGATATACCATATTCATGATGGGGATCGGATTACTACAAACTATCGCAAAAAAATTGCAGGTCTAGAACAAATTATTGAAAAGTACCGGCCATATTTGAAAAAGAAGCGGAAAGTAATGGGAATGAAACAAATTATGCTGACGCCGTTTTATTCAGGAGATGGCCAATTGTGGAAGGCGTTGCGCTGTTGGTGTGCCGGTGTATGCAAGGATCCTGTTCCAGTGAAACGGAATCTAAAATACTTAAAATGGATATTCAGAAATTATTCTGCTTATAAAAAGAATAGCCATTAAACACATATAGAGGTGTGAGAGTTGGATAAGCGAGCACAGAGAGCAAAACTGAATATTGCCACATCCCTATTAGGTCAATTTGTTACATTGATCTGCGGGTTGATTGTGCCTGGGCTAATGATCCGCTCTTTTGGTTCGGAGGTTTATGGTGCGACTGCTTCTATTGCACAGTTTCTTTCCTACATCACCTTGTTAGAAGGCGGCATTGGTGGTGTTGCCCGGGCGGCTTTGTACAAACCTTTGGCGGATAATGATATCCTTTCCATTAGCAGAGTACGCAATGAGATTCAGCGATTCTTTCGGGTCGTGGGTTATATATTTATTGCCTATGTGTTGGTGATAGCCTGTTCCTTTCAGGCAATCTCCAATACGGAAGTGTTGGACTGGAGCACTACATTTTTTCTAGTGCTGGTAATTAGTATTTCCACTTTCGGTCAGTACTTTATTGGTATCTCCAATTCCGTACTGCTACAAGCAGCACAGAAAACATACATAACCCAAATACTCAATAGCCTGACGCTTATCTTAAATACCGTATGCGTTGTAGTGCTTGTAAAACTAAATTGCAGCATTATTACAGTTAAACTGGTAAGCGCTTGTATCTTTATTCTGCGCCCGATTTTCTTGTGGCTCTATGTGAAGAAGTGCTATAAACCAGTTCCCTGTAAAAAGACCAAGGAAGTATACTTAAAACAGAAATGGACTGGATTAGGTCAGCATTTGGCGTTTTATTTGCATTCCCATACGGATATTGCTATACTGACAATCTTTGCAGATCTGAAAGCAGTTGCCATTTATTCTGTATACTATATGGTTGTTTCCAATATGCAGAATGTTTGCGTATCGTTTTCTACAGGAATGGAAGCGCTGTTTGGTGATATGCTGGCAAAAAAAGAACACGAAAAACTCCACAAGACATTTAGTTATTATGAAACACTGATATCTGTGGTTTCGGTAACATTGTTTTCTGTCTGTGCGGTTCTGATTGTTCCTTTTATACGGATTTATACAGCCGGCATAGCAGACACAAATTATATTCAGCCCCTGTTTTCGGTTTTAATGATTGTTTCTGCAGTACTTTATTGCTTGCGAACCCCCTATCACTCTGTTGTGGTGGCAGCAGGTCATTTTAAGCAGACAAGTTGGGCGGCCTATGGAGAAGCGGCAATCAACATAGTATTATCATTGCTGTTGGTCCATTGGTTGGGTCTTTCCGGGGTTATTATTGCAACCGTAACGGCAACGGCTTTCCGGTTTGTATTTTATGTGATATATCTCTCTCGGAATATTATAAGAAGAAGTATTTGGTTGTTTGTAAAACGGATGTGCGTAAATGGCGTGGCATTTTTTGCGGTGTTTATTGCAGGATCTTTTGCGGTTACAAAACTGGAAATTGATAATTATCTCCATTGGGCAATGGGTGGCGTAATTGTTACAGCAATTGCGGTTGTTATCGTAATCTTATTAAATATAATTGTTTACGGAAGTGATTTAAAACAGATGCGGTTGAAAAAACGGTGAAATCATTGGAGGCAATATGAATTGTATTGAAAATTACAAATCCATATATAAGAAGCCGCCGGTAGATGTGGCGTTTTGTCCTTATCGGGTGTGTCCGGTGGGTGCTCACGTGGACCACAACAAGGGGCAAATCACCGGTCTTGCCTTGGACAAGGGCATCCATATTGCATACAGCCCCAAGATGAATGGTGTTGTGGAACTGGTGTCGCTGCAATTTTCCAAGCGCGCCCAATGGCACGTGGCGGCTGTTCCGGAAGTGAAGGAAAACGACTGGGCGGACCAACTTCGGGGCGCAACATTGATGTTATCACAAAAGCATCCCCTGAAGGTGGGCTTGTGCGGCGTAGTGGAAGGAAGCCTTCCCATTGGTGGACTTTCTTCTTCCGCGGCGGTGATTTTGGCATTTTTGTGCGCCCTGTGCAAGGTTAACGGTCTGAACATCTCTGATCAGGAACTGATTCTCACTGCCCAGGCAGCGGAAAATAAATATGTGGGCGTCTCCTGCGGACTGCTGGATCAGTGTTGTGAGGTCTATTCCAAAAAAGACCACCTGCTGTACCTGGACACAAAAGACTGCAGTTATGAACTGATCCCCACACCTGCCAATATGAAACCCTACAAGATCGCCATTTTCTTCTCTGGTCTGGAGCGGAGTTTGGCAGGCTCCAAGTATAATATGCGGGTGGATGAGTGCCGCAGCGCGGCATATTCACTGCTGGCTTTTGCCGGGATCGAGTACGGAAAGATTGCAGATACCAACTTGCGGGATGTACCCTATGATGTATATCTGCAGTATAAGGACCGTTTGCCGGAGCCCTTTGCCAAGCGGGCGGAGCATTATTTCCAGGAGATCCAGCGGGTGGAAAAAAGTGTGGAAGCCTGGCGGCGGGGCGATATTGAAGCCTATGGACGGCTGTCCACAGAGAGCGGCTACAGTTCCATTTACAATTACGAAACCGGATCTCCGGAACTGAAAGCACTCTATGAGATTATGACCCAGACCGACGGCATTTACGGCGGGCGGTTCTCCGGCGCAGGCTTCAAAGGCTGCTGTATGGCACTAATTGACCCGGCTTATGAAGAGAGTATTGTGGAAATTGTCAAGCGGGAGTATCTAAAGAAATTCCCGGATCTGATTGATAAATTCTCAGCGCATATCTGTCAAAGTGCGGATGGAGTAGGAAACTTATGAAATGTTTGATTTTAGCGGCGGGGTATGCTACCCGCCTGTATCCCTTAACAGAAAATTTCCCCAAGCCGCTACTTAAGGTGCGGGAGAAAACCATTTTGGACTGGTTGGTGGACGATCTGGACACTGCCAGTCTGATCGATGAATATGTGGTGATCTCCAATCATCGGTTTGCCCAGCATTTCCAGGACTGGGCAAAGACAAAACCTCAAAAAATCACTGTGGTGGACGACGGAACAAGCACCAACGAGACCCGTTTGGGCGCAGTGAAGGACATTCAGTTTGCCATCGAGAAGCTGGCGCTGGACGATGATATGATTGTCATCGCCGGCGACAATGTGCTGTCCTTCAGCCTGACAAAATTTGCCCGCTACGCAAAGGAAAAGAAAACCGCCTGTATTATGCGCTATTATGAGGCAGATCCAAAAAAACTTTCCAAAAGCGGCGTGGTGGAGTTGGGCGAAAACGACCGGGTGTTGGGAATGGAAGAAAAGCCTGCCCAGCCCAAGTCCAACTGGTGCTGCCCGCCTTTTTACTATTATACAAAAGAGGCGGCACAGATGGTGGCAACCGGGATTGATTCCGGATGCGGCACAGATGCCCCCGGCAGTTTTATTGCGTGGCTTTGCAAGGAACTTCCGGTTCATGCAATGGAAATGCCCGGCAGACGCTACGATATTGGAAATCTCCAAAGCTATGAGCAAGTACAAAAGGAGTATAAAGGGATATGTTAAGACCCAATGTGGAACTGCGAAATAAAACCCTACTAATTACCGGCGCAGCAGGGTTTATTGGCGCGAATTTAGTAAAAGAACTGCTGCGCACGGAAGAAGCCGTGCAGATCGTTGGCCTGGACAGCGTAAATGATTATTATGATGTCTCTATCAAGGAATATCGGCTGAAAGAAATCGAAGAACTGGCAGAAAACTATCCCAATTCTTCTTGGACATTTGTAAAGGGAAATATTGCCAATAAGGATTTATTAGAAGAACTTTTTGCAAGATATTCCTTTTCTGTTGTAGTCAATCTGGCGGCGCAGGCTGGTGTTAGGTATTCTATCACTAATCCGGATGTTTACATTGAAAGCAATTTAATCGGTTTTTATAACATATTGGAAGTTTGCCGGAAGTATCCTGTGGAGCATTTAGTGTATGCGTCCAGTTCCTCTGTGTACGGTTCTAACAAGAAAGTACCTTATGCTGTAGAGGATAAGGTGGACAATCCTGTATCATTGTATGCAGCTACAAAGAAAAGCAATGAGTTGCTGGCGCATGCCTATTCTAAGTTGTACAATATTCCTTCCACGGGGTTGCGCTTTTTTACAGTTTATGGTCCTGCTGGACGACCTGATATGGCTTATTTTGGATTTACCAACAAATTAAGAAAAGGTGAAACCATCCAAATTTTCAACTACGGAAACTGCAAGCGGGATTTTACTTTTGTGGATGATATCGTCGAGGGTGTAAAGCGTGTTATGCGACATGCTCCGGAAAAACAAAACGGCGAGGATGGTTTACCGGTCCCCCCTTATCGGGTATATAACATCGGCAACAATCAACCGGAAAATTTGCTGGATTTTGTAGATATTCTGCAGCAGGAACTGGTAACAGCTGGGGTGCTTCCTGCGGATTATGATTTTGAAACGCACAAAGAACTTGTGCCTATGCAGCCCGGGGATGTCCCTATTACTTATGCTGACACCAGCGCACTGGAACGGGATCTGGGCTTCAAGCCTGCTACATCCCTGCGGGAGGGCCTGCGAAAATTTGCCCAGTGGTACAAGGAGTTTTATATGATTTAAAATTATAACTATTGGCTAGCACTTGTAATTTGGAATAATCTTTACAGGAAAGGCAATTGCAAAAAGTTGAGTTTGCATATAAAACACAGGGAGGTGTGCAGGATTGAATCAAGTAAAAAGACAAGCAGAAAGAATCTACTATGTTGATTTCTTAAAGTGTGTTGGACTGATGTTAATATTTTTAGCACATTGCAGTCCCCCTAGTCTGTTGTTTGGCATTCGAACATTTGATGTACCTCTTATGGTAATCCTTTCATCTGTTTTGGCAGCATTAAAATACGACCAAACAAAGCATACCCCTATCCGGTATATAATCCATAGAGTTAAGAGGCTTGTTGTTCCTGTTTGGATATTCTTGACCGCGTATTTTTTGCTATATTTCCTGTTAACAGGAACAACTTTTTCTTTTAAGTATTATCTTTCATCATTTTTGCTAACCCGGTATGGAATCGGTTATGTGTGGATTATTTTGATTTATCTATATAATGCAGTGTTAATTCCGTTATTTAGCAAATTGAAACCCACGCGTATAGCAATTATTTCTGTTTTAGCAATATACATATTATATGAAGTAGCGTGTTTCTATAATATTGGTACAAGCAGTCCTGTTGTTAGTACGCTCTTTTATATTATTCCTTATGGATGCGTTACCTTTTTGGGATATAATTATGAGAAAATCACGGAGAAAAAGAAGAAAAGCATTTTATTTATCGCCTTTGTGATTTTTGCTGTTCTTGCAGTTGCAATGTGGTTTAGAACAGGATCTTTACAATCCCCACAAAAAGCGAAATATCCTCCGACTTTGTATTTTCTGTCCTATGGAGTTTTTGCATCTTGTTTTCTTTTACTTTTGTGTCAAAATATCCAGTTAAGAATATATAAATTAAAATTAGTGCAATACATTTCGTCACACTCACTATGGATATATCTCTGGCATATACTGGTGTTACAGGCTTATTCATTTTTTTCGTTACCTAAAATCTGGTATGTGAAGTTTGCTGTGGTTATGTGTGGTTCGATTTTGACCACATTTATTGTAAATAAGATATTGGATATTGTTGAGAAAAAAAGGACATACACATTTATCAAATATTTAAGAGGTTAATTAATACAAAAAGACGCCCTTGCTTCCACGGGGGGTTTTGTGTCGTTAGGGGGTTAAATTTTTTTCTCTTGGGGGGGGGTTT